>NZ_CP112885.1:1556250-1867500 GCF_047114695.1 Nereida ignava | reverse complement strand
TGATCCATCGAATGAACCAAACCGCCCACATATCTCTTCAAATACCAGCAATTTCAAACAACGTGAGGAACAAAAGAGACCAGATGCGCCCTAAATCATACGGCGCGCCCCGCCTCAAATACCTCTAATTTCTTCTCCAACCTCAGAACTAAGTCAGCCTCTCAGCGTCTCCCTAGCCCCTCTGGCGACCCGCGCTGCATCTCTGCGCCGCCGGTGAAGTGGGGTTTAGGTCTAACAAACAAAACACGCAACCCCCTTTTTGAATTTCATGTGAAGTTTTTCGAACAAACGTAATTACCTCAATAAAAACTACATTTTCGACCTTTGGGCCAAGTACAAACAACTGCTCAAACCGAAGTAAATGACCCGCTGTTCATGAAAAGTGCAGAATCTAAGCCAACACTAAGCTGAATAACGAGTAAATCAGAGTGAACCGCCCACCAATGCCCCATGCACGAGTCGAAATTAATCCGAATTTTTTCCAAATTAAGGGGAATCGCCACTCCAAAAATTTGTTTCACACCATAGCGCACAGAATCGCGTTAATTACATCGCTCGCGATTCTTAACAACTGCGGCGCGCTCTACATCAGCCCAACGGTTCCATTGAACGATCCGGATGTGCAGATCGTCGAAGTGACACAAGGCGTTGTAAAAATTGCGAACGGCTCTGCTTACTCACCGCGCGCTCTACCAAGGCCTAGGTCCGCAGATGTAACCGCAATAGATCTGCAGTCCGGCCAGCCAATGCTGCCACGCGTCGCCTCGCGACAACAAACCATCAGCGCTCCGCCGGTATTGAGGCTACCTCCGCAAACCAAAACAAAGCGGTACCAAATTGGAGTGGGTGATGTTGTCTCCCTCATAGGGCGGAGCAATCCCATTGCGATCTCGGGAGCTGAAGATCAGCGGCGATCAAACAGTTACACAGTCCAAGACAGCGGCGCCATCGCGCTTCCAGACGTTGGTTCGATCAAGGTAGCCGGCCTCACAATTGAGGATGCCCATTCAGCGGTATTCAAAAGAAGGGCCGCAAACCAAATCACGGATACCTTTGCTCTTGATATAAGTGAATTCAACTCACAACAGATTATCGTCGGTGGTGCGGTCAAAACCCACATCCGTATCCCCGTCACGTTTGCACCAAGCACATTAAGCGATGCGATAGCTGCGGCAGGCGGAATCGTAACCAAAGACGAGCGCTCCACTTCAATTAAGATATACAGATTGGGCGAGCTCTATCAGCTACCGTTTGCAGATTATTTACAGACGTCAGACTTGCAGCGCCTGCCCTTAATGTCTGGTGACGCCGTCTACGTACATGTTGGTTACGATTTAACTACTGCGCAGGCTTATTTTTCGGAACAGATTGCGCGAACCGAATTATCCATAGCCCTAAAAACCCAGCGGACCGAACAAATCGCAGCGCACCTAAGCGCGCTCGATCTACAACAACGCACTGAACAAGCTGCTATTCAGATGCGCGTCGCGACGGGTAGCTTGCAGCGTGACTACGTTTACTTGACTGGCGAAGCGAGTAAGCAAACGCGGTTCCCACTACCGTTTGAGCACCATGCAAGTCTTGCTGATGCCCTCTTTGACAGTGGCGGCATTCCGACGACCACGGCAAACATTAGCCAGGTCTACATCCTACGGAAACGCAGTTCCGGTCGCCCGATTGCAGCATACAGGTTTGATTTTTCGAATACTGCGAATTTGGTGCTTGCGACCGAATTTCAGTTACGCCCAAACGACGTTATCTTTGCGGCTGAACAACCGATTACAAAGTGGCATCGCGTTATCCAACAGATTACGCCCAGCTTAATTACCACCGGCGTCGGGGCCACAAACTAATTATGCCACGCTCGGCGCTCCAAAATGAAAAAGCCCCCGCACGGTTCCATGCGGGGACTTTTCTATTCTAAGTAAACACGTTGCTTACCAGTCCTCACGGACCACTACGCGTGTTTTGATCGGCAGCTTCATCGCTGCAAGGCGAAGTGCCTCACGCGCGATTGGCTCGGGTACGCCGTCGATTTCGAACATGATGCGGCCAGGTTTTACCTTAGCTGCCCAGAAATCCACGGAACCTTTACCTTTACCCATACGAACTTCGACAGGCTTAGAGGTAACAGGCAGATCCGGGAAAATCCGGATCCATACGCGACCCTGACGTTTCATCTGACGCGTCATCGCACGGCGAGCCGCTTCGATTTGACGTGCGGTGATACGCTCGGGTTGCAGTGCTTTCAGGCCGTATGTGCCAAAGTTAAGATCCGAACCGCCTTTGGCGTCGCCGCGGATCCGGCCTTTGTGCATTTTACGGAACTTAGTGCGTTTTGGTTGAAGCATCTTTCAATCTCCCCCTTAGCGACGACCGCCTGCACCGCGAGGTGCTGGGCCGTCTTGGAGTTCTTGTGCTTTACGGTCACGCGCAGCTGGATCATGTTCCATGATCTCGCCTTTGAAGATCCAGACTTTAACGCCAATGATCCCGTAGGCAGTCATGCCCTCTGCGTGTGCGTAATCGATGTCGGCGCGAAGTGTGTGCAGCGGCACACGACCTTCACGGTACCATTCAGTACGCGCAATCTCTGCGCCGCCCAAACGACCAGCAACGTTTACACGAATGCCCAAAGCGCCCATGCGCATTGCGTTCTGTACCGAGCGCTTCATCGCACGACGGAAAGAAACACGACGCTCAAGTTGCTGAGCAATGGATTCAGCAACGAGGGCTGCGTCCAACTCAGGCTTGCGAACTTCGACGACATTCAGGTGAAGCTCAGACGCAGTCATTGATGCCAACTTCTTACGAAGTGTTTCAATGTCAGCACCCTTTTTACCGATGATAACACCGGGGCGCGCTGTGTGGATCGTAACGCGGCACTTCTTGTGCGGCCGCTCGATGATCACGCGGCTTACGCCAGCTTGCTTGCACTCTTCTTTGATAAATGCGCGCAGTTTCAGATCCTCAAGCAGCAAGTCACCATAGTCTTTGGTGTCTGCATACCAGCGGCTGTCCCATGTGCGGTTTACCTGAAGGCGCATACCGATTGGATTGACTTTATTACCCATTACGATTGCTCCTCAACTTGACGAACCTTGATGGTCAGTTCCGAGAACGGCTTTACGATCTTACCGAACCGGCCACGTGCACGAGGACGACCGCGCTTGAGTGTCAGGTTCTTACCAACGTAAGCCTCTGCAACTACCAGCTCGTCAACATCGAGGTTGTGGTTGTTTTCCGCGTTCGCAATCGCAGACTGAAGGCATTTCTTCACGTCTTCAGCGATGCGGCGCTTTGAGAACGACAGGTCAGTCAACGCTTTGTCAACTTTCTTGCCGCGGATCATTGTCGCAACCAGGTTTAGTTTCTGCGGGCTTGTACGAAGCATGCGCAATTTCGCCATTGCTTCGTTTTCGGCCACGCGGCGGGGGTTTTTATCCTTGCCCATGACTTACTTCCGCTTCGCTTTTTTGTCAGCCGCGTGTCCGTAGTATGTACGGGTTGGTGAGAATTCACCAAACTTCTGGCCGATCATTTCTTCAGACACATTCACTGGAATGTGCTTTTTGCCGTTGTAGACGCCGAACGTGAGGCCAACAAACTGTGGAAGAATCGTAGAACGACGCGACCAGATTTTGATGACTTCATTGCGGCCGCTTTCACGGGATGCTTCTGCCTTTTTGAGGACATACGAGTCGACAAAAGGACCTTTCCAAACAGAGCGAGTCATAGATTAACGCCCTTTCTTCTTGGCGTGCCGCGAGCGGATGATCAGCTTGCTGGACGCTTTGTTCTTGTTCCGGGTGCGGGCACCTTTTGTGGGCTTACCCCATGGTGTCACTGGGTGACGACCACCAGAAGTCCGGCCTTCACCACCACCGTGAGGGTGGTCGACGGGGTTCATAACAACACCACGCACAGATGGGCGGATGCCCTTGTGACGGTTGCGGCCCGCTTTACCGAAGTTTTGGTTAGAGTTGTCTGGGTTAGACACAGCACCAACAGTCGCCATGCACTCCTGACGAACCAAACGAAGTTCACCAGAGCTGAGGCGGATTTGTGCGTAACCACCATCACGACCAACGAATTGAGCATACGTACCGGCAGCACGTGCGATTTGACCGCCCTTGCCTGGCTTCAGCTCGATGTTGTGGATGATTGTACCGATTGGCATACCAGAGAACGGCATTGCGTTGCCTGGCTTGATGTCTGCTTTAGCGGACGCGATGATTTTGTCACCGATGGCCAAACGCTGTGGTGCAAGTACATATGCTTGCTCGCCATCATCATATTTGATGAGTGCAATAAACGCTGTCCGGTTGGGGTCATATTCGATCCGCTCAACGGTGGCAGCGATGTCCAGCTTGTTACGTTTGAAATCAACGATACGGTAGAGGCGTTTTGCACCACCACCTTTACGACGCATTGTGATCCGTCCGGTATTGTTCCGGCCGCCGTTCTTCGTCAGACCCTCAACGAGTGCCTTGACTGGGCGTCCTTTCCAAAGCTCCGAACGGTCAATCAGAACCAACCCACGTTGGCCAGGCGTCGTCGGTTTGTACGACTTAAGTGCCATGCTTTCTGTCTTCCATTTGCTTTGCGGCTCATTCGGCTTTCGCCATCAGAACCGGAAGTTATAGGCCCCCGAAGGTGCCCGTAGAATGCGTTGCGCAGCAAGCTGCACAAAACAACAACAAAGCCCCAGACGAATCTGGGGCTGAGCCGATGGTGCTTACTAGGGGGCTGACCCATTCGGGTCAAGGGCCAAGCACATTTTACCTAAGTACAATAAGCAAGCCGCTACCCAGCCAGACCACAAAAGCTACTTCTTATCGCGCGCAGCTTTTTCTTCTTTGGTCAGCTTATTGTTCCACTGGTTGTTACTCAGACCCAATTCCGCGGGTGCTGGCTTCGTCTTGCCCTTGGTGACAGTGCCGCCCTTATTGAGAAATTCCTGAATAAGAGCATCATCAGTGGTTTGTTTGGGTACATGTTTCATGCCAGAAACACTGCCGCAAATCGATCAGCCCTACAAGCGTAGTAAACAAACAAAAAGCCCCGCTCGTCAAATGACGGCGGGGCTTTTCCAATTATACTGGTCTAATTACAGACCTGTGTTCACGTCGATCGTGTTGCCGTCTTCGAGCATAACATATGCCTTCTTGACGTCTTTACGTTTACCAAGCTGGCCGCGGAAACGCTTAGCCTTACCTTTGGTGATCGTTGTGTTAACCGCTTTAACCTTCACACCAAAGAGCGTCTCAACTGCTTCTTTGATCTGTGGTTTGTTTGCGTCGATCGCTACTTCGAAAACCACCGCGCCATTTTCAGACGCCATAGTTGCTTTCTCAGTGATGATCGGCTTGCGGATCACATCGTAGTGTTCAGCTTTCGCACTCATTTCAAACGAGCCTCCAGAGCTTCGACACCTGCTTTGGTGATCACAAGAGTGTCACGCTTGAGGATGTCATACACGTTTGCGCCCATTGTCGGCAGGATATCCAAACCTTCGATGTTGCGCGCGGCTTTCAAGAACCCTTCGTTCACAGAAGCACCGTCGATGACCAATGCACGCTTCCAACCGAGGTTTTTCACTTGCTTAGCCAACGCTGCAGTCTTGCCTTCTGCTTCCGCGTTCTCAATCACAACCAACTCACCCGCTGCTGCTTTTGCAGAAAGCGCGTGCTTCAGGCCAAGCTTGCGGAATTTCTTCGGCAGCTCGTGACCATGTGAACGTGGTGTTGGGCCTTTGTAGATACCACCCTTACGGAAGATCGGCGCGTTACGGTCACCGTGACGTGCGCCACCGGTGCCTTTTTGGCGATAGATCTTCTTTGTTGAGTAGCTGGTTTCAGACCGTGTCTTCACCTTATGAGTGCCGGCCTGCGCATTGTTACGCTGCCAACGAACCACACGGTGCAGAATGTCTGCGCGAGGCTCAAGTGCGAACAGCTCGTCTGAAAGCTCAACAGAGCCAGCAGTCTTGCCGTCAAGTTTGATCACATCAAGTTTCATTCTTCACCTCCAGTCGCAGGTGCTTCGGCCGGAGCTTCAGCTGTAGCTGCGTCGGATTTTAGGCCTGCTGGCATCGGTGCGTTGTCAGGAAATGGCTTCTTAACCGCATCCTTAACAGTCACCCAACCACCTTTGGAGCCAGGAACAGCGCCTTTAACCATGATCAAGCCACGGGCGGCGTCAGTTTTAACAACCTGCAGGTTTTGCGTAGTAACACGAGCAGCACCCATGTGACCGGCCATTTTCTTACCTTTGAAAACGCGGCCAGGATCCTGACATTGGCCTGTAGAGCCGTGTGAACGGTGTGAGATAGACACACCGTGTGTCGCGCGAAGACCGCCAAAGTTCCAGCGCTTCATCGCCCCTTGGAAACCTTTACCGATCGATGTGCCAGCAACATCAACGTACTGACCTTCGAGGTAGTGATCAGCAGAAATTTCTGCGCCCACTTCGATCAGCGCGTCAGCGTTAACGCGGAACTCAGCAACTTTACGCTTTGGCTCGACTTTTGCCGCAGCAAAGTGACCGCGCATCGCAGCAGATGTGCGCTTTGCTTTCGCAGAACCAGCACCAAGCTGAACAGCAGTATAGCCGTCTTTTTCTTCGGTACGCTGAGCAACAACCTGAAGGTTGTCTAGCTGAAGAACAGTAACCGGGATCTGCTTACCGTCTTCCATGAACAAACGGGTCATGCCCATTTTCTTTGCAATAACTCCGGAACGGATCATTGTTTCAAATCCTCCGATTAAGATTGCAGTTTGATCTCGACGTCCACACCAGCTGCCAGGTCGAGCTTCATAAGCGCGTCAACAGTTTGGGGAGTCGGATCAACGATATCCAGCAAACGCTTGTGCGTGCGGATTTCAAATTGGTCGCGAGACTTCTTATCTACGTGTGGGCCACGCAGAACAGTGAACTTCTCGATTTTGTTTGGAAGCGGAATGGGACCACGAACGTTGGCACCAGTACGCTTGGCTGTGTTGACGATTTCCTGTGTGCTGGCGTCCAGTACACGGTAGTCAAACGCTTTCAGCCGAATGCGAATATTTTGGCTTTGCATTTTCATTGCCTTTAATTGGCGTGAGGCGTTGAGAGGTGGATGGCTGGCTCGTCCAGTACCCACATCAAACCCGTAAGACGGGCCTAGAGGGCCCGCCTTAAATCTTGTCACGCAGTGACGCAAGCGTCATTGCGTATAAATCAATCAGCTTAGGCGATGATTTTTGCTACGACGCCTGCGCCTACTGTGCGGCCGCCTTCGCGGATCGCAAAGCGCAGACCGTCTTCCATCGCGATAGGCGCGATCAGCTCGACTTCGAACTTCAAGTTGTCGCCCGGCATAACCATCTCGGTACCCGCTGGAAGCTCAACTGTGCCTGTCACGTCAGTTGTACGGAAGTAGAACTGTGGACGGTAGTTCGCAAAGAATGGCGTGTGACGGCCACCTTCTTCTTTGGTCAGAATATAAGCTTCTGCCTCGAACTTTGTGTGAGGAGATACGGAACCTGGCTTACAAAGAACCTGGCCACGCTCAACACCTTCACGGTCAACGCCGCGAAGAAGCGCGCCGATGTTGTCGCCTGCTTCACCGCGATCAAGCAGCTTGCGGAACATTTCAACACCTGTGCAGGTTGTCTTCGTGGTATCACGGATACCAACGATCTCGATCTCTTCACCAACGTTGATAACGCCACGCTCAACACGACCGGTTACAACTGTACCACGGCCAGAGATTGAGAACACGTCTTCGATCGGCATCAGAAACGGCTGGTCAACAGCACGTGCCGGTGTCGGGATGTAGCTGTCAACAGCTTCCATCAGCTTGTCGATAGACTCTTTACCGATGTTGTCATCGCGGTCTTCCAGAGCGGCCAGAGCAGAACCGGCTACAACTGGGATGTCGTCGCCTGGGTACTCGTAAGATGACAGAAGCTCACGGATTTCCATTTCAACCAACTCGAGCAACTCTTCGTCGTCAACTTGGTCAACTTTGTTCATGTAAACAACCATGTAAGGGATACCAACCTGGCGACCCAACAGGATGTGCTCGCGTGTTTGTGGCATAGGACCATCAGCTGCGTTAACAACCAAGATCGCGCCGTCCATCTGAGCAGCACCAGTGATCATGTTTTTCACATAGTCAGCGTGGCCTGGGCAGTCCACGTGTGCGTAGTGACGTGTCTCTGTTTCATACTCAACGTGAGCAGTAGAAATCGTGATACCACGTGCTTTTTCTTCCGGCGCGCCGTCAATCTCGTCGTATGCTTTGAAGTCACCAAATTGCTTGGTGATCGCTGCAGTCAACGTCGTCTTACCGTGGTCAACGTGACCAATCGTGCCGATGTTTACGTGCGGTTTAGAGCGTTCAAACTTTTCCTTAGCCATGAGAGGCCTCCTTCATTTTCCAGTAGAACGGTGGCCCTCATGGGCCACCGTAAAAGGTGTCAGATCAAGCGTATTTAGCTTGGATTTCTTCAGAGATGTTGCTTGGTACAGCTTCATAGTGATCGAATTGCATCGAGAACTGCGCGCGGCCCGAAGACATAGAGCGCAATGTGTTGATGTAACCGAACATATTCGCAAGCGGCACCATTGCATCGATGGCAATCGCATTACCGCGAGTATCCTGACCCTGAACTTGACCGCGACGTGATGTCAGGTCGCCGATGATACCACCGGTGTATTCTTCAGGAGTGATAACTTCCACTTTCATGATTGGCTCGAGCAGTTTCGCGCCAGCCATTTTCATGCCTTCACGCATACACATACGCGCAGCGATCTCAAACGCGAGGACTGAGGAGTCAACGTCGTGGAATTTACCGTCGATCAAAGCAACTTTAAAGTCGATGACGGGGAAGCCAGCCAACGGGCCGCTGTCCATAACCGATTTAATGCCTTTTTCAACACCCGGGATGTATTCCTTTGGAACCGAACCACCAACGATGCGGCTCTCGAAGGAATAACCTTCGCCTGGCTCTGTCGGTGTAATGATGAGTTTAACCTCACCAAACTGACCTGAACCACCAGATTGCTTTTTGTGCGTATAAGAATGCTCAACTTCGCGGTCGATGGTCTCACGGTAGGCCACTTGTGGCGCACCAATGTTCGCTTCAACTTTGAACTCACGCTTCAGACGATCAACGAGAATGTCGAGGTGAAGCTCGCCCATACCCTTCATGATTGTCTGACCTGACTCGATGTCAGTCTCTACGCGGAAAGACGGATCTTCCGCTGCAAGACGTGCGAGGCCTGTCGACATTTTCTCTTGGTCGCCTTTCGTCTTAGGCTCAACCGCGATCTCGATAACTGGATCTGGGAATGTCATTGTTTCGAGGACAACAGCGTCGTTCTTGTCACAAAGTGTATCACCAGTTGTCGTGTTCTTCAGACCACCAAGCGCGATGATGTCACCAGCGAATGCTTCGGTGATTTCGTCACGATCGTTGGAGTGCATCATCATCATCCGGCCAACACGCTCGGTGTTACCTTTAGTTGAGTTCAGCATTGAGTCGCCCTTACCGAGCGTACCTGAGTAGATACGAACGAACGTCAGGGAGCCAACAAATGGGTCATTCATAATTTTGAACGCGAGGCCAGAGAAGGCCATGCTGTCATCGGCACGACGTGGGATGTTACGAACTTCTTCTTCGTCGCCTGGCTTAAAGCCCATGTAGTCGACAACGTCGAGTGGCGAAGGAAGATAGTCAACAACAGCATTCAACAGAGGCTGAACGCCTTTGTTTTTGAATGCAGAGCCGCCAAGAACAGGAACAAATGCCAAAGCCAACGTGCCTTTACGGATCAACGCGCGCAGTGTTGGAACGTCAGGCTCGTTGCCTTCCAGGTACTCCATCATCGCTTCGTCGTCCATTTCGACAGCAGCTTCGATCATTTTGCCGCGCCATTCGTCAGCCATGTCTTTCAGGCTGTCGCGAACTGGCACTTTGATCCAAGAGGCGCCAAGGTCTTCACCCTGCCACAACCACTCTTCCATGGTTACGAGATCAATCAAACCTTCCAGCTCAGTCTCGGCACCAATCGGGATACCAACTGGAACAGCGCGTGCACCAGTGCGGTCTTCAATCATGTTTACGCAGTTAAAAAAGTCCGCGCCGATTTTGTCCATTTTGTTAACAAAAACGATACGTGGAACTTTATAACGGTCAGCCTGACGCCAAACAGTTTCAGTCTGTGGCTCAACACCGGCGTTGGCGTCGAGAACACAAACAGCACCATCGAGAACCGCAAGCGAACGCTCAACTTCAATCGTGAAGTCAACGTGGCCTGGTGTGTCGATGATGTTCATACGGTGCTTAGGCGAGTCTGGTGTTGCACCGTCTTCGGTGCGCTCCCAAAATGTCGTAGTCGCGGCGGACGTGATGGTAATACCACGCTCTTGCTCCTGCTCCATCCAGTCCATCGTTGCTGCGCCGTCGTGGACTTCGCCGATGTTGTGGGACTTGCCTGTGTAGAAGAGAATACGCTCGGAGCAGGTGGTTTTACCTGCATCGATGTGCGCCATGATACCGAAGTTACGGTACAGCTCTAGGGGATATTCGCGTGCCATTGGAATGGGTCCTTGGACGAAAAGTGAAAATTACCAGCGGTAGTGCGAGAACGCTTTGTTGGCATCTGCCATCTTGTGCGTGTCTTCGCGCTTTTTAACAGCTGAGCCGCGTGACTGAACAGCGTCCAGAAGCTCACCAGCAAGGCGCTCTTCCATTGTGTTCTCGTTGCGCGAACGGGATGCGTTGATCAACCAACGGATGGCCAATGCTTCGCGACGCTCAGGGCGCACTTCAACCGGCACTTGGTATGTTGCACCACCAACACGACGTGAGCGAACCTCAACGGCGGGTTTGATGTTATCGAGTGCTTCGTGGAACACTTCAACGGGGGCGCGTTTGATCTTGCCTTCAACGCGGTCGAGTGCGTTGTAGACGATGCGCTCAGCGGTAGATTTCTTACCATCGAGCATCATGTTGTTCATGAATTTTGTCAGAACCTTATCGCCATATTTGGCGTCGGGCAGAACTTCGCGTTTAACAGCGGCGTGACGACGTGACATCTGCGGCTCTCCTTATTTAGGGCGCTTGGCGCCGTATTTCGAACGACGTTGTTTACGGTCTTTGACGCCTTGGGTATCCAGAACGCCGCGCAGGATGTGGTAACGCACACCGGGAAGGTCTTTTACACGACCGCCACGGATCAGAACCACAGAGTGCTCCTGAAGGTTGTGGCTCTCACCAGGAATGTAGGAAATAACCTCAAAACCGTTGGTCAAACGCACTTTAGCAACCTTACGCATCGCCGAGTTCGGCTTCTTAGGCGTGGTTGTGTAAACGCGTGTGCAAACGCCACGTTTTTGAGGGCATTGCTCCAAGTGCTGAGACTTGGAGTATTTACGTTTAGGCTGACGCGGTTTGCGGATCAGCTGTTGGATAGTCGGCATTGAGGACTTTCCCCTTTGTTGCAACTTCTTCGTTTTGGGGGCCTAGGTCCCCGTTTCATTCGTGTCGTGCAAGCGCGTCCGCAAACACAAAACCCCGCATCGGGTAACCCTACCTGGGATCCGAGCGGTGGATTTTCAGAGGATCGGAACAGCAGTAGTTCGGATCGTGACCACTAATTTCTTTGACAAAAGGGGCGTACCCCCTCTTGGGATGTGCGGGCTATACTGAGAGTCGCCTCCCCTGTCAACAGCACCTCATGAACGCATCAGATCAGCGATACGTGCTAAGCCGGAGAAACCCTCTCGCGCTCGGCGATCCGCCGCTCGCGGTAGAACGTAAATAGGCCCGATCCAGTAATGATGAGCGCGCCCAAAATGGTCAGAATACTCGGCCATTCACCGAAAAGGACAAAGCCCAGAACCAGCGCCCAAACCAAAGCCGTGTATCGGAACGGTGCCACAAACGAGATATCCCCAACCCGCATGACCATCACGCTAAATACATAGCCGCCGATGATGAACAGAGATGCACCCAACACCAACCAAATTGACCGCGATGTGAACGGCGCCCATTCGATTGTGGTACTAAACGCGGCGGCCCACAAAAACACGCCGATAGCTGACAACAGCGTCACCGCCATTGTGTGCGTGTCAGGCGACAGGCGTCGCGTTACCAGATCACGGACGGTAACGAAACCAACGGCAATCAGCGCGTAGATCGAGAATACGTTAAACCCGTCCGCACCGGGCCGCACGATAAGCAGCACACCGACGAACCCCACAACAATGGCAAACATGCGCCGCCAGCCCAGCATCTCGCCCAGAAAAAGTGCGCCTGCTAAGCTTACTGTGAGCGGAAGGGTTTGCAGAATGGCCGTCGCGTTGGCGAGCGGTAGATTGATCAAGGCCGTAAGAAAGAAATATGCGGCACCAATTTCGGCACCGACACGTGCTGCAACCAATGGCCAATCGCCTTTGGCGATCCCTTTCCGGAAAGCGCCCATCACAGCAGCCATGATCGCAATTAGGATGACAGTGACAAACCCGCGGACGGTCAGTGTCTGAAACAAAGGCCATTCCGTTGAGATCGCTTTCAAGCAAGCGTCATTTAGCGTGAATGCCGCCATAGAGCACATCATGAGCGCGGCACCGCGCGTGTTTTCTTGCAAAGTTGCCATGGCAAATCGAATACACGGCCCGCAAGAAAAGGGAAGCATTGTTGTTCAGCCCAAACGAAAAAGGCCCCCGCACTGCGGAGGCCTATCTCAACACTTAAGGACGGTCGCTTTAGTCGCGGCTGTCAGTATCGCCTGTCATGATGGTGTCAAACTCATCACCACCCACAACGTCTTCGGCTGTCGGCGCGGCCAATGCGGCAGCTGCTTCGGCTTCTTCACGACGTGCTTCCAAAACAACGTTGTCACGATCCTGAGCAACACGCTGCATCTGCTGAGTTGCGCCACCGGTACCGGCTGGGATCAGACGACCCACGATGACGTTCTCTTTCAGACCAATCAGCTTATCGCGCTTACCTTGAACCGAAGCTTCAGTCAGCACGCGTGTCGTTTCTTGGAACGATGCGGCTGAGATGAAGCTGCGTGTCTGCAACGATGCTTTCGTGATGCCGAGCAAGATAGGCTCGCCCTTCGCCAAACGACCACCGCGTGCAGCGGCTTTCTCGTTTGCAAGGTCAAACTCTTGCTTGTCCACATGTTCGCCCTTGAGCAGCGTTGTTTCACCGCTGTCGAGGATTTCCCACTTCTGGAGCATCTGACGCACGATAACTTCGATGTGCTTGTCGTTGATCTTAACACCCTGCAGTCGGTAAACCTCCTGCACTTGGTTGATCATATAGTCAGCAAGCGCTTCGACGCCCATAACCGCAAGAATATCGTGCGGCGCAGGGTTACCGTCCATGATGTAATCACCCTTCTGGACGTAATCACCTTCCTGAACAGGAATGTGCTTACCCTTAGGCACCATGTATTCGACTTTCGCCTCATCGGCGGCTTCGGGCGTCTCGGCTGCAGGAACAATCGCGATGCGGCGCTTGTTCTTGTAGTCTTTACCGAAGCGTACGTAGCCATCGATTTCAGCGATGATCGCGTGGTCCTTTGGACGACGTGCTTCAAAGAGTTCCGCAACGCGTGGCAGACCACCGGTAATGTCTTTTGTTTTCGCGCCCTCACGAGGAATACGCGCAACAACATCACCTGGGTTTACCGTGTCACCATCTTCAACAGACAAAATCGCGTCTACTGACATCGGGTATGCAACAGGGTTGCCATCGTCCTTCAGAACAGGCTCACCATTTGCATCCGCCACCAAGATTTTTGGTGCCAGCTCGTTGCCTTTTGGCGCCGAACGCCAATCAGTAACGATACGCTGCGTCATGCCGGTTGCGTCATCTGTGTCTTCACGAACTGCGATACCCGCAGTCAGATCAACAAACTTAATGACGCCGCCTTTTTCTGCGATCATTGGAAGTGTGAATGGGTCCCATTCAAACAACTTATCGCCACGTGCAACATCAGCACCTTCTTTGACCAAAAGCTTGGAACCGTAGGACACTTTATGTGACGCACGCTCTTTGCCGTCTGGACCAGTGATGGACAGCTTCATGTTACGGCCCATAACGATCTGCTCGCCTGCGGCGTTCTCGATCAACTGGCCATCAGCGAAGACAACTTTACCCTCTTGGCTAGCTTCTTGGAACGATTGTTGGCCACCGCCCTGCGCAACACCACCAATGTGGAATGTACGCATGGTCAGCTGTGTACCTGGCTCACCGATAGACTGCGCCGCGATGATGCCGACGGCCTCACCTTGGTTCACAATTGTACCACGTGCGAGGTCACGACCATAACATGCCGCACAAACGCCTTCTTCACTTTCACAAGTTAGCGGGCTGCGGATGCGCATAGACGCTACGCCAGCTTCCTCAAGACGGTCAGATGCGCGCTCGTCGAGCAACTCACCTTTGGTTGCCAAAACATCGCCAGTCACAGGGTGCAGAACATCTTCCGCACACACACGACCCAGCACACGCTCTGCCAAGGTTGCAACAACCTCACCATCATTAACCGCTGCTTCAGCCGTGATCGCCACTTCAGTACCACAGTCATGCTCGCGCACGATGCAGTCCTGAGCCACATCCACAAGACGGCGTGTCAGGTAACCTGAGTTCGCAGTTTTCAACGCCGTATCCGACAGACCCTTACGAGCACCGTGGGTAGAGTTGAAGTACTCAAGAACAGTCAGACCTTCTTTAAAGTTCGAGATAATTGGCGTCTCGATGATCTCACCGTTTGGTTTGTTCATCAGGCCGCGCATACCGCCGAGCTGTTTCATCTGAGTGACCGAGCCACGCGCTTTGGAGTCAGCCATCATGAAGACGCTGTTTGGCTCCATCTCTGCGCCGTTTTCATCGGTTTTGATCGAAGCGATCGTACCCATCATGGCGTCAGTGACTTTGTCGTTACACTTTGACCAGGCATCGACAACTTTGTTGTACTTTTCACCCTGAGTAATCAGGCCGTCCATGTACTGCTGTTCGAATTCAGCTACTTGTTCACGAACGCCATCAACGATTTCCCATTTGTTGTCTGGGATAACCATGTCATCCTTACCGAACGAAATACCGGCGCGGAACGCTTCGCGGAAGCCCATGGTCATGATCTGGTCACAGAAAATGACAGACTCTTTCTGGCCGCAGTAACGGTAAACAGTGTCGATGACTTGCTGAACTTCGCCTTTTTTCAACAGACGGTTCACCAATTCAAACGGCGCTTTGTTGTTCATCGGCAGCAATGCACCAAGGCGCACACGGCCCGGTGTTGTTTCAAAGCGTTGGATGACGGTGTTACCTTCTTCGTCAATCTGAGGAACACGTGCTTGGATCTTGGCGTGAAGATGGACTTCACCCGTATCAAGTGCGTGCTGCACCTCATCGATTGAACCAAAGACCATGCCTTCGCCCTTCATACCCGCACGCTGTAGTGACGTGTAGTAAAGGCCCAAGATCATATCCTGTGATGGAACAATGATCGGCGCGCCGTTCGAGGGCGACAGAACGTTGTTGGTAGACATCATGAGAACACGTGCTTCAAGCTGTGCCTCAAGTGACAACGGAACGTGAACCGCCATCTGGTCACCGTCAAAGTCAGCGTTGAACGCAGAACACACCAGCGGGTGCAGCTGAATTGCTTTACCTTCGATGAGAACCGGCTCAAACGCCTGAATGCCCAAACGGTGCAGCGTAGGCGCACGGTTCAACATGACGGGGTGCTCACGAATAACTTCGTCGAGGATGTCCCAAACTTCTGGACGCTCTTTTTCTACCAGCTTCTTAGCCTGCTTAACTGTCGAGGACAGACCTTTGGCTTCAAGGCGGGAGTAGATGAACGGCTTAAACAGCTCGAGCGCCATTTTCTTAGGCAAGCCACACTGATGAAGCTTCAACTCGGGGCCCGTGACGATGACGGAACGGCCAGAGAAGTCGACGCGCTTACCCAAAAGGTTTTGGCGGAAGCGACCTTGCTTACCTTTAAGCATGTCAGAAAGTGACTTGAGCGGACGCTTGTTTGCACCGGTGATCACACGACCGCGGCGGCCGTTGTCAAAGAGCGCATCAACCGATTCCTGCAACATACGCTTTTCGTTACGTACGATGATGTCAGGCGCGCGCAGCTCAATCAGGCGCTTCAGACGGTTGTTACGGTTGATTACGCGACGATAAAGGTCGTTCAAATCAGACGTCGCAAAGCGACCACCATCAAGAGGCACGAGTGGGCGCAGCTCTGGCGGGATCACAGGCACAACAGTCAGGATCATCCACTCAGGACGGTTGCCGGACTCAATGAAGCTTTCGACGATTTTGAGACGCTTGATGATTTTCTTCGGCTTCAACTCACCAGTTGCTTCAGCAAGATCAGCGCGCAGCTGCTCGGCCTCTGCTTCCAGATCGATGGCTTGCAACATCTCGCGGATCGCTTCCGCACCGATGTTTGCAGTGAACGCATCCATGCCGAAGTTGTCTTGTGCGTCCATGTACTCTTCTTCGGTCATCAACTGACCGTAAGTAAGGTCAGTCAAGCCAGGCTCGATGACGACATAGTTTTCAAAGTACAAAATGCGCTCAAGATCACGCAGTGTCATGTCCAGCATCAAGCCAATCCGAGATGGAAGTGACTTGAGGAACCAGATGTGTGCTACTGGTGATGCCAACTCGATGTGGCCCATACGCTCACGGCGTACTTTTTGAAGCGTAACTTCAACGCCACATTTCTCGCAGACAACGCCGCGATATTTCATGCGCTTATATTTGCCGCACAGACATTCATAGTCTTTGATCGGGCCAAAGATACGCGCACAGAACAGGCCATCACGCTCAGGCTTGAACGTGCGGTAGTTGATGGTTTCTGGCTTTTTAATTTCACCGAATGACCAAGACAAAATGCGCTCTGGCGATGCCAAAGATACTTTGATTTCGTCGAACACCTTTGTGGGTGTCAGTGGGTTAAACGGGTTATTTGTGAGTTCCTGGTTCATTTTCAGATCCTTAAATCAGGGGGGAGGAAGGGGTGAATGAGGGGCTAAGCCCTCATTCACCATCCTCCGCATCCAGGAGTTCCATATTCAGGCCGAGGCCACGGACTTCTTTGACAAGAACGTTGAACGACTCGGGTACGCCCGCTTCGAAGTTGTCCTCGCCTTTGACAATGCTTTCGTAGACTTTCGTCCGTCCAGCAACGTCGTCCGATTTGACCGTAAGCATCTCTTGCAGGGTGTATGCAGCGCCGTAAGCTTCCAGAGCCCAGACCTCCATCTCCCCGAAACGCTGACCACCGAATTGCGCTTTACCGCCCAATGGCTGCTGTGTGACCAGCGAGTATGGACCCGTTGAACGCGCGTGGATTTTGTCGTCCACGAGGTGGTGTAGTTTCAGCAGATACTTGATGCCGACTGTGACAGGACGGGCAAACTGCTCACCAGTACGACCGTCAAACAAGATTGACTGACCGCTCTGGCTGAAGCCTGCGCGAACCAACGCATCATTGACGTCAGCTTCTTTGGCACCGTCGAATACAGGCGTCGCAATTGGCACACCGCGTGTGACGTTGCCCGCTGCTTCAACAACAGACTGCTCATCCATGCCCTTGATGCCTTCGTCATAAACGTCGTCACCATAAGCAATTTTCAACGCATCACGGACAGGTGTCAGATCGCCAGAACGCTTGTACTCGCCAAGCGCTTCATCAATCTGAATACCAAGGCCACGTGCAGCCCAACCCATGTGGGTTTCAAGGATCTGACCAACGTTCATACGTGACGGAACACCAAGCGGGTTCAGAACGAAATCAACCGGCGTACCATCGGCGAGAAACGGCATGTCTTCCATAGGTACAACCTTGGAAATAACACCTTTGTTACCGTGACGACCCGCCATCTTATCGCCGGGCTGCAGCTTACGCTTAACGGCGACAAAGACTTTAACCATCTTCATAACACCTGGGGGCAGATCGTCGCCGCGGCGAACTTTCTCTACCTTGTCCTCAAAGCGCGCATCGAGGGTCCGTTTCTGGATCTCATACTGCTCATTCAGGGCCTCAACGATTTTCGCATCGTCTTCGTCCTCAAGAGCAAGCTGCCACCACTGACCGCGGCTAATGCTATCGAGCAAATCTGCGTCAATTTTAGAACCGGCTTTAACGCCTTTTGGTCCTTTGACAGCAATTTTGCCTTCGATCATGTCGCGGAGACGGGCGTAGATGTTGCGATCGAGAATGACCAACTCGTCATCACGGTCACGGGCCAAACGCTCAACTTCTTCACGCTCGATCTGAAGTGCACGCTCATCTTTTTCAACGCCGTGGCGGTTGAAAACGCGGACTTCTACGATTGTACCGAAATCGCCTGGTGGCAGACGAAGTGATGTATCACGCACGTCAGATGCTTTTTCACCAAAGATCGCTCGCAAAAGCTTCTCTTCGGGTGTCATTGGGCTTTCGCCTTTTGGCGTGATCTTACCAACAAGGATGTCAGCCGGACCAACTTCCGCACCGATGTACACGATACCCGCTTCGTCGAGGTTGCGCAGAGCTTCCTCACCGACGTTTGGAATATCGCGTGTGATTTCCTCTGGCCCAAGCTTGGTGTCACGTGCCGCTACTTCGAACTCTTCGATGTGCACGGAAGTAAACACGTCATCACGCGTGATGCGCTCGGAGATCAGGATGGAGTCCTCATAGTTGTAGCCATTCCAAGGCATAAACGCGACAACCACGTTTTTACCAAGGGCCAGCTCACCCATGTCAGTTGACGGACCGTCGGCAATAACTTCACCTTTGGTCACCAAATCACCAACCTTCACCAACGGACGTTGGTTAATACAAGTGTTTTGGTTTGAGCGTTGGAATTTACGCATGCGGTAAATATCAACACCAGCGTCGCCAAGTTCGAGGTCTTCGGTTGCACGAATAACGATACGTGTCGCATCGACTTGGTCGATGATACCCGCACGTTTCGCCATGATCGCCGCACCGGAATCGCGGGCCACAACTTCTTCGATACCAGTACCAACGAGTGGTGCCTCGGCTTGCAGAAGTGGAACCGCCTGACGTTGCATGTTCGACCCCATCAGGGCGCGGTTAGCATCGTCATTTTCAAGGAACGGGATAAGCGAGGCCGCGACAGAGACTAGCTGCTTTGGTGAAACGTCGATCAGGTTCACGCTGTCGGACGGTGACAATGTGTAATCACCAGACTTACGTGTCGAAACCAGATCGTTGACGAACTTGCCGCCTTCATCAAGGTTCGCGTTGGCCTGCGCAACTGTGTGACGCATTTCTTCCGTCGCGGACATGTACTGAACTTCGTCAGTCACCTGACCGTCAACAACTTTGCGGTATGGTGTTTCGATGAAACCGTATTTGTTAACGCGTGCGAAAGTTGCCAGCGAGTTGATCAGACCAATGTTTGGACCTTCCGGCGTTTCAATCGGACACATCCGACCGTAGTGCGTTGGGTGCACGTCGCGCACCTCAAAACCCGCACGCTCACGTGTCAGACCGCCTGGTCCAAGCGCTGAGAGGCGACGCTTGTGCGTCACTTCGGAAAGCGGGTTTGTTTGGTCCATAAACTGTGACAGCTGCGATGAGCCGAAGAATTCGCGAACTGCGGCGGCTGCAGGTTTCGCATTGATCAGATCTTGCGGCATCACTGTGTCGATTTCGACAGAGGACATACGCTCTTTGATCGCACGCTCCATGCGGAGCAGACCAACGCGGTACTGGTTCTCCATCAGCTCACCAACGGAACGCACGCGGCGGTTGCCGAGGTGGTCAATGTCGTCGATGTCGCCACGACCATCGCGCAGATCAACCAGCGCTTTGATACATGAAACGATGTCTTCTTTGCGCAATGTGCGCTGTGTGTCTTCTGCATCAAGCGCAAGACGCATGTTCATCTTAACGCGGCCAACTGCAGACAGGTCATAACGCTCGCTATCGAAGAAGAGCGTATCAAACAGAGCAGAAGCAGAATCTACGGTGGGTGGCTCACCCGGACGCATCACACGGTAGATGTCCATGAGCGCAGTTTCGCGGTTCATGTTTTTGTCTGCCGCCATGGTGTTACGCATGTAAGGGCCAACGTTGACATTATCGATGTCGAGTACAGGGATTTCAGTGATACCAGCGTCCAGCAATTCTTTCACAGAACCGCCGATTGCATCGCCGTCTTTGTCGACTTCCCATGTCAGCTCATCACCGGCTTCAACGTAAATCGCGCCGTTGTCTTCGTTAATGATGTCTTTGGCAACATATTTACCCATGATCTGATCGAACGGAAGCAGCAATTCAGTGACTTGGCCTTCGTCGATCAATTTCTTGACCGCGCGTGGTGTCACCTTCTTGCCCGCCTCAGCAATTACTTCGCCCGAAGCTGCATCGATGAGGTCATATGTTGGACGTGTGCCGCGAACGCGCTCTGGGAAGAACTTCGTGACCCAGCCTTTACCCGCTTCATAACGGTAAGACACTGTGTCGTAGTATGCATCCATGATGTCTTCTTGGGTCAGACCCAAAGAATACAAAAGCGTCGTTACAGGCAGCTTGCGGCGACGGTCGATGCGCGCAAAGACGATGTCTTTGGCGTCGAACTCAAAGTCCAGCCAGCTACCACGGTAGGGGATGATGCGGCATGCAAACAGGAGTTTACCTGATGAGTGGGTCTTGCCTTTGTCGTGATCGAAGAAAACGCCCGGTGAACGGTGCATCTGGCTCACGATAACACGCTCGGTGCCATTCACAACGAACGTACCGTTTGGCGTCATCAAAGGCATGTCGCCCATAAAGACATCTTGCTCTTTGATGTCTTTGACAGATTTCGCGCCTGTATCTTCGTCAATTTCAAACACGATCAAGCGCAGCGTCACTTTCAGTGGCGCGCTGTATGTCATGTCACGTTGCTGACACTCCTCAACGTCATACTTCGGCTTTTCCAGCTCGTAGTTGACGAACTCAAGGATCGCGGTTTCGTTAAAGTCTTTGATCGGGAAAACCGACTGGAAGACGCCTTTGATGCCTTCGCCGTCGAGCGGCTGAAGCTGGTCACCTGACTTCAAAAAGAGGTCATATGATGACTTCTGAACCTCAATAAGGTTCGGCATTTCTAGGACTTCGCGGATTTTACCGTAGTATTTGCGCAAGCGTTTCTGGCCGAGGAAGGATTGAGCCATGTGCGTTGTCACCTTTCATGTGTTCTCACTGGATCGCTACACCGTCGGGCATCGGTGCGCGGCCCTTTTGAGACAGGAAAACCAAGCCAATACCTGCGTATCGTCCCACCGACACGCTCCCGCTTGGACCTTCCTTAGAAGCGGCTCTGCATTTGAAAGCAGCTTCTAAGACAGGTTAAGCTGGGCACGGAATTAACCATGCCCAGCCAATATTGTGCGCGGGACTAAGCCCCACACCCAGCCAATTAGGCCAGTTCGATCTCTGCGCCAGCTGCTTCCAGCTTAGCTTTGATGTCTTCAGCTTCTGCTTTGTCGACACCTTCTTTGACTTTACCGCCAGCTTCGACGAGGTCTTTAGCTTCTTTCAGGCCAAGACCTGTGATGCCGCGGACTTCTTTGATGACTGCGATTTTCTGTGCGCCGGCGTTCTTCAGAACAACGTCGAACTCAGATTTTTCTTCAGCAGCTGCACCAGCGTCGCCACCTGGGCCAGCCATCATGACTGCGCCGCCAGCTGCTGGCTCGATGCCATACTCATCTTTGAGGATGGTTTTCAGTTCTTGTGCTTCGAGAAGGGTAAGACCAACGATCTCTTCAGCAAGTTTTTTCAGATCAGCCATTATACTGTTTCCGTTTCCTAAGGTTGTGTTCCAACGTGTAGCGATGTTGCCCACGAGGGTTTCCAGTTGTGCTTATGCAGCTTTCTCTTCGATGGTCGAAAGAATGCTCGCGATGTTCGAAGCAGGTGCGCCAATTGCGCCAGCGATGTTGGAAGCAGGTGCGCCGATACAACCCACGATAGAAGCAATAAGCTCCTCGCGGCTTGGCATCGATGCAACGGCTTTCACGCCAGCAACATCCAGAGCAGTATCACCCATTGCACCACCAAGGATAACGAGCTTGCCGTTTTCCTTTGCGTATGCATCAACCACTTTCGCCGCAGCGACAGGGTCTTCTGAATAGGCGAGAACTGTCATCCCTGTCAGGTACTCAGACACGCTTTCGCATGGCTGACCGTTCAGGGCGATTTTGGCGAGCCTGTTTTTGGCAACACGCACAGACCCACCCGCTTCGCTCATTTTAGCGCGCAAGTCCTGCATTTCAGCAACTGTCATTCCCTCGTAGTGGCTAACCACTACGACGCCAGAGCTTTCAAAGATTTGGCCGAGTTCGTCGACGACTTTTTCTTTTTGTGCTCTATCCACAGTTTTTCTCCAAATATGGCAGGTTACCCCGCCGGCTCAGTGTACCGGATTGCTCCGGCGGTTGGGTCCTTCAAACGGGACGCCCGAACCGCCAGTGACCAAAACGGCCGCTGAAGAAACTGGTCTGATCCCGTCTCAGGCAGGAATTAAAGGACAAAGGCCCAAACCCACCATCTCGGACGAAACGCAAAAGAGCGCGTGACGAATCGCGCGCTCAACTGCAATGACGTGGTTAGACAATTGTTAGTGTTTTGCCAAGCCCCGTTTCACCGCCACGATTGCTACGCGCACAAAGCCGGCGAAAACCCACCGACTACAGGTTTGTTGTTTTTCAAATGCCGCGCAACAAGTTGCCTGATCTGCCTTCCCCTGGGAATGAGCCGTGCTGGCCGTGCTGCGGTTTGCAACAATTCGGGAAAGAAGTCTGCGATCTCTGTAACTGCATCGGGGCCAATCGCTTTGCAGGCCTGCGCGCCGGTAAGTAGTGACTCGGTCGGTGCATCATGGGCATAAATAATCTGATGCTGATCAAGAAGTAGGTGGAAGTAGGTCACCGTGTCCCAATCCTCAATAAGCTGAACACCCGGCAAATCCAGCAGCTTGATAGCGGGGACCAAAACTTCGGCTGTGCCTGTCATCCTTTCAGCGATTGGCGATACAAACAACATCCGATGCTGCTGTGAGACGATAAGATCCTTACTCGGAATCCCTGCACCAAGCGCACCAGCCTTAATGCGAACAGGTCGAAAATTATCGCGAGCAGGACGGCTTGCCTTGCCAATCCACCGGATGGGCTGCAGCCCCCCATCACGTGTGACCACCAGATCACCCACCTGCAAGTCTTCAACTCTGCGGTTGCCCTGAGGCGTAAGGATTTCCATCCCTTTTACAAAGCACGTGACAAAATTGAACGCCTCACGATCCCCGAACAAACCCACGGAAGCATTGGTGTCCAACGCCCCCAAAGTAACAGAACGGATGGCGGCCGCTTCAAGTGCTGTTTGGTTAGCACTTGGGCCGAAATCCGGCGCGAGGAACGTGTCACCATTGGTATCCTGAAAGACCACAGCGGTAATTTGCGCGCTTGTACCGTCAACGTATGTGAGCGTCGCGTTGTATACGGCAAGCGCATCGAAGATCCGAACAGGACCCCCATCAATTGAAAACTGATCATTGGAAAAGAAGTTATTTTGATCGTAAATTCCGCCAAAACCGAAATTGAACCCGTTACCAACGGTTGAGAACGAACGAATATCGTTCACGAGCGCATTGCCAACTCCCCCAAAGGTTTGCTGCTCCAGAAGATTAGCGTTTTCAGCGAAAAAATTACCCTCGATAGGGTCGATGATTGACTGATTGCCAAGGGAAATAACGTTAAACGTTGTAGGCATACGGTGACTGAGGCGCGCGGCGCCAACCCTTCATGGAAACAAAACACTCCTTAGTAAGGAATTGTTAACCAAGGGAATATGGCCGAATTTGGCCTCAATCTGCATCAATTCATGTCAAAGAAAAGGATTGTTAGTGTCCGCGCAACAAACGATAGGGTTCGCTAAGGTGTGCGACCCAACAACATCCACAAAAAGAAAAAGGCGAGCCCCGAAAGGCCCGCCTCAAAATACTCAACAACTGAGCACGTAAGATTATTCTTGTGCAGCGTCGTCGATAGATACCGTTACACTTGGGCCCATTGTTGAGCTTAGTGTGATCTTTTTCATGTAAGCGCCTTTGGCACCGGAAGGACGAGCCTTCTGAACCGCACCGATGAAAGAGCGAACGTTTTCGATCAACTTTTTCTCACCGAATGACGACTTGCCAAGACCTGCGTGTACAACACCAGCTTTTTCAGCTTTGAACTGCACTTCGCCGCCTTTTGCAGCTTCGACAGCCGCCTTGACGTCCATAGTCACTGTGCCAACTTTTGGGTTTGGCATCAGGTTGCGTGGGCCGAGTACTTTACCCAACCGACCAACGATTGGCATCATGTCAGGCGTCGCAATGCAGCGATCAAAATCGATGGTGCCGCCTTGGACGATTTCCATCAGATCTTCTGCACCAACGATGTCTGCGCCAGCCGCTTTCGCTTCGTCTGCTTTTGCATCACGTGCAAAGACAGCAACACGAACTGATTTACCAGTGCCGTTTGGCAAAGATACAACGCCACGAACCATTTGGTCTGCGTGACGCGGATCAACACCGAGCTGCATGGAGATTTCGACTGTTTCATCGAACTTTGCTGTAGCGTTGGCTTTTACCAGTGCGACCGCCTCATCAACGGTGACGTTGGATTTGCCCGCGAATGCCTCGCGTGCCGCAGTTGTGCGTTTTCCAAGTTTTGCCATCTTACTTCACCTCAATGCCCATAGAGCGGGCAGAGCCCAGAATAATCTGCATCGCGGCTTCGATATCGTTCGCGTTCAGATCTTTCATTTTCGCTTCAGCGATCTCACGTACCTGCGCAGCAGTTACCTGACCAACCGTCTCACGGCTTGGGTTGTTCGCGCCAGATTTAACCTTGGCAGCTTTCTTCAGGTAGTATGATGCTGGTGGCGTTTTGATGTCCATGCTGAAGGACTTATCAACGTAATACGTGATAACCGTTGGGCAGGGTGCACCTGGCTCCATATCCTGTGTCTTGGCGTTAAACGCCTTACAGAATTCCATGATGTTGATACCACGTTGGCCAAGCGCAGGGCCTACGGGCGGTGATGGGTTAGCTTGACCTGCAGGAACCTGCAGCTTCATTGTGCCAGCGACTTTTTTAGCCATTGGACTTCTCCTTGCTCAACTCCCACTCCAGACGCGTCTGGCGGGATGGGTTGCCGTGGTCCGGTTTGACAGCGCGCTGCCAAAACCTCCCACGATTTGCACGATCAGGCCTGCTTAGTGACCTGCGTGTATTCCAATTCGACCGGCGTTTCGCGACCAAAGATTGATACTGTAACCTTGAGGCGCTGGTTGTCGTCGTCGACTTCCTCAACCATGCCGTCGAAATCTTCGAACGGACCGTCGTTAACTTTAACTTTCTCACCGACTTCAAAGTGAATGAGCGTACGCGGCGCTTCTTCACCTTCTTGAACGCGGTTAAGAATTTGGTTCACCTCTGCATCACGCATCGGCATCGGGCGGCCTTGCGGGCCCAAAAATCCTGTGACGCGGTTCATGGAATTGATCAGGTGATAGCCTTCATCCGTCATTTCCATGTGAACCAAAACGTAGCCAGGCATAAAGCGACGCTCGGTCGGAACTTTTTTGCCGCGGCGAATTTCGATGACTTCTTCGGTTGGAACCAGAACTTCGTCGATCTGGTCTTCCAACTCAGCCTCAGCCGCAGCGACTCTGATGCCTTCAGCGATCTTTTTCTCGAAGTTCGAGAGTACGCTAACTGAATACCACCGTTTTGCCATTGCTGTCGGTCCTTTTGTGCCGCACGCGAAAGCGCGCAAAATCTTATGTTAATTCAAACAGTTACACTGCCTTCTCAAAACAAAAAGCGGCGCGCTACACGAATCGAAGCACGCCCATCTGTCTCAAGTTGTTGCGCAATACCGCCGAAAACATGTTGTTTCAAGGTGTTATACGCAATTTAGAAAGCAGCTACGTGTTAGCCGTTCAGGATAAACGATAGTCCCGAGCGAATAATCCAATCGACGAAAAAGAAGAAGATAGCCGTCAAAACGGCCATCATGAACACCATGATTGTCGTCAAAACTACTTCACGGCGCGTTGGCCATGTGACGCGACCAACTTCGGTGCGGACTTGTTGAATAAACTGAAGCGGATTCGCCATGTGTCGTTTTCCTATAGATTTCATTGGCAGATACTTGGGCCAGACTGGTTTTTCAAGCCTTGAGCAGATGAACCTTGGGCATTGCTGCAATTTCCGCCATATCGGCCGCATATCTTTGCGCTGACATTTCCAGATCAGCGGCCTGCCAAGGGTCGAACTTTGGATATTGCGCCCCTGTCGGAAATGCATCGCGCGCTGCCTGTGCAATCGGCCGGCGGGGGATTTTGTGCAGACGGCGATTATGACCGGGATCACGTGCTTGATGGTCCCGCAGGGCCACAACAGCCTGCTCGGACAGCCCGGGGTGGGACCGTTCAGGTACCAACGGAATGGTGCCCAAATTTTGACCAATCAGACCTGCAAATATTCTCTGGGTCAACACGCCATAGTCTTCATAGCGCCAGACCATGATCCGGCGGACGTTTGGCAAAGCATGGATGCGATGAACCAAGTCCACCCACGTGCAAACATCATAACTTGAGCGCGCGATAAAACGCTCAAACGATGGAAAATACCCCCCCATCAGCGTTTGGGTGTAGAGCGATCGGAAGTAGCCCGCGTAATCCCTCAGCGAAATCGCTACATCAACCTGCTGCTCAGGCGCGCCCTGCCCCATCTGCGCAATCAACTGATGACCGCGTTCATAAAGAACAGGGTTCGGACCCTCGCCCATTTTGTAGGGCAGCCGCAGCATGTTCTCCTCGGAAATGAGCAACCGATCATGCCCGTCCAACATTTGTTGCACACCACTTGCAAAACGCCCCTCAGCAAGGCGCAAATGATCCGCAACGTCACTGCCACCCGCGCGAAGCGTCTTTGGGTCCCAGTAACTTACGCCCGCCGCGTTGAGCCGTGCCCGTGACAGGCGCAAACTGGCCTGCATATGCGTCGTGGCAGTTTTGTGCACGCCAACGTGCAGCATAATATGTGTCATGGGAAAATTCGCCTGGCAGGGGCGGAGGGGATCGAACCCCCGGCCGTCGGTTTTGGAAACCGATGCTCTACCGCTGAGCTACACCCCTGCAGGCAGGAATGCGAATAAGCGAGGTCTGGGGTAAGATCAAGACAGCAATTCATCTCGTGGCTCAATTACCGCTCATGCGGGATATCAACAGCCCGCTGTTTAGCAATCACCGCACGCTGAAATCCAGCGTTGTGGATGACATCAGCGGGTTTCGCGCTGTGCACGTCGTAAAAAGCAATCATGCTTTCAAGTCCGTCAAATTCGGTGAAGTCCCGCAACAGTTCATCAGCCACCCATTTGATCGGCAACTCCAACAGCGTTTGTGCTTTTTGATAGTGGTAACAAATCACATTGAGCAGCGCTTGCGGCTTAATCGCACCAGCTTTGTTCCATTTCACATCGATCATACTCATCTTGAGCCCCGCCAGATGCGTTGCAACAGGCAGACTTATCTGATCGAGCGTGGGATAGATCCCTTTCGCCAATCGTCGCGCTTCAATCGCAAGCGCCGTATCGCGCCAAATTTTACCGAATTGATCCCCGTGGTACGCCACAAAGCCGGCCGACATACTTGGCGCAACATAAGATCCGCTGGGCCGCGCAAGCCTGCCACGGGGCAGTTCCATATCAACTGAAGCATAAGCCGCGCGCCACGCATCTACAGTTTTGCCCCACATCCAATCGCCAGTTGGCCTGCCAGACACTGCACCAACGCGCAAAGCGTCCCCAAGGAAAGCGGGCTGCAACATGAACATGTCTGTATCAAACAAAATTGTGGCGGGCGCTGCGCGGCTCGCGGCACAGGCATAAAGCTTATTACCTTGGGGATAAGGTACCTCAAACTCAGGTGATATCGGGGCAAGCTGTACGCCGTGCCGTTCAAAAAAGCGCACTGTTTCGGGATGTAACTGATCAATCAGATGCGAACGGCAATAAGCGTGGAGGGCCACATCATCCGCAGCGAACGCCATCAATGAGGACGCCAGAAGAATGGCTGGCCACTCATAATGGCCCGGTTCGACCATAAAGACGCAAGAAAGCTCGGCTTTGTCATGATGGATGAGGGTCATAGCGTCTCCGCAAAAGTTACGAGAGCGGGCTATGACACAATCTGGGCAAAACTATGGAAAACGGCCGCCCCAAATGAATGGAGCGGCCGCTGTATCGTTTTGAATGCGCCCAAAAGGCGCAATCAGCTTAGGCGATGATTTTTGCTACGACGCCTGCGCCTACTGTGCGGCCGCCTTCGCGGATCGCAAAGCGAAGACCGTCTTCCATCGCGATAGGTGCGATCAGCTCGACTTCGAACTTCAAGTTGTCGCCCGGCATAACCATCTCGGTACCCGCTGGAAGCTCAACTGTGCCTGTCACGTCAGTTGTACGGAAGTAGAACTGTGGACGGTAGTTCGCAAAGAATGGCGTGTGACGGCCACCTTCTTCTTTGGTCAGAATATAAGCTTCTGCCTCGAACTTCGTGTGAGGAGATACGGAACCTGGCTTACAAAGAACCTGGCCACGCTCAACACCTTCACGGTCAACGCCGCGAAGAAGCGCGCCGATGTTGTCGCCTGCTTCACCGCGATCAAGCAGCTTGCGGAACATTTCAACACCTGTGCAGGTTGTCTTCGTGGTGTCACGGATACCAACGATCTCGATCTCTTCACCAACGTTGATAACGCCACGCTCAACACGACCGGTTACAACTGTACCACGGCCAGAGATTGAGAACACGTCTTCAATCGGCATCAGGAACGGCTGGTCAACAGCACGTGCCGGTGTCGGGATGTAGCTGTCAACAGCTTCCATCAGCTTGTCGATAGACTCTTTACCGATGTTGTCATCGCGGTCTTCCAGAGCGGCCAGAGCAGAACCGGCTACAACTGGGATGTCGTCGCCTGGGTACTCGTAAGATGACAGAAGCTCACGGATTTCCATTTCAACCAACTCGAGCAACTCTTCGTCGTCAACTTGGTCAACTTTGTTCATGTAAACAACCATGTAAGGGATACCAACCTGGCGACCCAACAGGATGTGCTCGCGTGTTTGTGGCATAGGACCATCAGCTGCGTTAACAACCAAGATCGCGCCGTCCATCTGAGCAGCACCAGTGATCATGTTTTTCACATAGTCAGCGTGGCCTGGGCAGTCCACGTGTGCGTAGTGACGTGTCTCTGTTTCATACTCAACGTGAGCAGTAGAAATCGTGATACCACGTGCTTTTTCTTCCGGCGCGCCGTCAATCTCGTCGTATGCTTTGAAGTCACCAAATTGCTTGGTGATCGCTGCAGTCAACGTCGTCTTACCGTGGTCAACGTGACCAATCGTGCCGATGTTTACGTGCGGTTTAGAGCGTTCAAACTTTTCCTTAGCCATGAGCCAACCTTCAATCTATTCAGGGGCGCGGCGGAAAACACCGTTATCGCAGCCCGTTTCCAACGGTGCGGCGTGTATGAGGTTTACACAGATAAATCAAGTCATTCCGCATCGTTGAGTGGCGCGAACCATGCGGCATTTTCGATCAACCAATTTTCGATCTTTATCGCGGCATTTGCGCTTAGGCCCGCCATTTGTTCTTCACGCGATCTGGTAAGCCCTGAGCCAAGCAGGCTACCACCGGAAAAGCTCTCAAAAACAAGGATTTGTTCGGGCGTTTTATTGATCTTTTGGCCCTTGGCGTTGTCCCAAACAGTGACTGAAACTTGCAAGATCGACTTGGGCGACAACACAAGTGGCACGCCGGGGGCGGCCAAGACAAATTGATCAACGCTTACACCCAAATGATAGAGACCACCTGCATCGTAGCGACCGATCTGGGCATCAATGGCAGAGCTAAGGCTTTCGACCCACTCCTCCGCCGTCGCATCCCGAGACAAAGGCCCCTTCTTGGCCGTCGTTCCGATCACAACGTTATGACCCAGATCAAAGCTGCTGAGCGCAGGCGAAGGGGGTGTCATCTCAGCGGTTATGCCCCCACATCCCGCAACTGCGAGCAGCGCAAGCAAACCAACTATCATTTTCCACACGGGCACACACCTTTCATAACCGGTTGAAAGTTCCTAACGCAGTTTCAGGGCCCTTCACAATGGACAGCGCGAAGATGTGACTTACCTCCAAGGGGTCACCATTATGAACGGCAACAGGTAACGGAGCGATCAAATGTCAGACAAACTGCCAGCGCGATGCAAACTCGTGACCGAGCCGTTGGGCATTATCGAGACACTGCGTGTCGCGCGACGGAACTTGGTTGAGATCATTCCGGACATCGCCACAAAGCAACCAATTGTTTCGGGCAAAACCGCTGTGGTGCGTTGGCATATGGTGATGGAACCGGATGCGTTACGCCACATTCTGAAGGACGCCGTGGATGTGTATCCCAAGTCGGACGTCACCAAAAACATTCTTGAACCTGCCATCGGCAATTCCCTTTTCATCGCTGAAGGCAGCCATTGGCGTTGGCAAAGACGTGCCGCAACGCCCGTTTTCAAACATCGCAATATCGCAAACTTGGCTCCGATCATGGGCGCGGCTGCTGATCGCTCAACCAAGCGGCTGGCAGCATCCAAAGGCCGTGCGGTCGATGTGTTTGCCGAAATGGTGCAAGCCACGTTTGAGGTGATCTCGGACGTCACGTTCTCCGACGGCGATAGTGTGGACGCAGGCGCAGTTCACCGCGCCATTGATGCCTACATCGCACAGACTGCCAAAGTGTCACTGCTTGATATTATTGGCGTGCCTACGTGGGTACCGCGCCTGAACCGCATCGGATCATCTTCAGCTATGAAGGATATGCGCCGTATCGCGGATGCTTCGATTGAAGAACGGCGCAACGCAGGACCCCGTGACATTCCTGATCTACTTGATCTGTTGCTGGAAGGCGAAGATCCGGAAACAAAACGCCAGATGAACACGGATGAATTGCGCGACAACCTTTTGACCTTCATCGTTGCAGGACATGAAACAACTGCCCTCACCTTGGCATGGGCGCTTTATCTGTGTGCCTTTGATGAAGACGTACAGCAAAAGGCCCGCGCCGAGGCAAGCGAGGTTTTGAACGGGCGCACGGCCACGGCAGACGATATCAAGGCCCTGCCCTACATTCGCCAGATCATTGATGAAGCTTTGCGCCTCTATCCGCCTGCCGCTTTCATCAGCCGCACTGCACAACAATCAGATACGCTGTGTGGGCGCGAGGTGCGCAAGGGCGACACAGTCATGCTGCCCATCTATGCCCTGCACCGTCATAAAGACCTGTGGGAAAATCCTGACGCCTTTGACCCTGACCGCTTTGCGGATCCAAAGGCCGTAAACCGCTTTTCATACCTACCCTTCGGGGATGGTCCACGGGTGTGCATCGGGGCGTCATTTGCCCTGCAAGAGGCGGTGATCATTCTGGCTACACTGCTTTCGCGGTTCAAATTCACGGCCGTTAAAGGACGTGATCCGCGTCCGGAACTGATCCTGACACTACGGCCAAGTGGCGGCGTGTGGCTTCAGGTTGAAGAGCTTAGCAGCTAGCCACAAATCGTCTGTAGATCGCGCCACGCTTGCGCATTCAAAACGGGCCGATAGGTCTTGCCCTGCTGTACATTGTCCCGCGCGTTTTGGGCACGCAGGCTCAGCGAGGGATGCGATGATAACCATTCAAGAGCACCCGTCATATCTGGGCTGTCCTCTTTAAGCGTTTCAAAAAAGCGCGCAAAGGCCAGTGGAGATATCTCAGCCTCATCCAAAAGTTTCAGGGCAAATTCGTCTGCTTGAGCTTCTGCTTTACGGGTGTGGCTCGCGTTCATCACCTGATCTGCCGCGCCTGCAATAATCAAACCTCCGGTTGCGTCGCCAAGCATCAGCGACAACAATCCCGCAGACCCCGCCGCACGCAACGTCAGGCGCATCGGGTCGCGGTTAATCACGTGGCCTAATTCATGGGCCAGAACACCCGCCACTTCATCTGCGCTCTGAGCAGCCTCCAACAAACCACGGAACAAAATCACCTGACCACCGGGCAATGCAAATGCGTTAATCAAAGGGTGATCCACGACTTGAACGTTCAAGGTGTAGGGCACATCCAGCGGCCCCAACACACGGGTGACCATCTGGGCCAAAGCCGCATCACCTGCGGCTGATGAGCATTGCCAACTTTCATCAGCACTGTCGTCTTGCCAAACCATCGCACGCTCAATCTGAGAAGAAACAACTTTACCGATACGCTCTTCACGCTCAGTCGGAATGACAGTAGCGAGTTGATCTGACAGGCTGGGAATGATTACGAAGAGCATCACCGCCAAGGCAGCCGCCGCGGCCACACTCCAACCGATTACTTTTCGAACCAGCGGTCCAATGGGCCGCCGTTTATCAAGGTTAGGGGCGAGCGCCGCCAAAACCGTCTCATCGTGCAAATTAAACGGGTAAAGACGCGCTTCATCTGGATCACCAGCCAAATACAAAACCGTGCGCGATCCGTCTTGCATCCGCCGCAACCGCTTTAATGGCCACTCCGCAAGCACATCGCCTTGGGCATCACAAATCCGCAAAACCTCTGCAGTCGCCGCAACTTCGATGTAGACGTCGCGCTTTCCAGCGGTCTTTCCATCTACGAAAGAGGCAAGGCTACTTTGCAACGCCATCGCTTAAAACGCACCGCCCACATCAAGAGCATCCGCAAAGCCTTCGGCGTCAGGCATATCATCGGCAGCACGTTGTTGAATGGTGTCGAAATGCTCGGGATAACGCACAGCGCATGTTTCTACGATGTGACCAAAAATCGGTTGGGTAATGAATGCCATGGTCGAAGCGCCGCCCATCACAAGCGCAACCACATAGCTCAGCACGGCAATGATTGTGCTGAAAATCTGCGCGCCACCGAACCCACCGGCTGCACCAATTTGGCTGGCCATGAATAAAATCACACCTGCCGGAATTGCCGCCGCAATAGTCACCAACATCGTTAGCAACGACCCTTTGATGTAATGCCCAACGACACGGCCAGTTTGGGGTGACGCCTCAAACTCAATCGCCCCATCATCAAGTGTTTTGTACCGCGCCATTATCGCAAAGCTTTGCAAGCGGTAGTGCACAAACCCGATCACGATCAGGACCGTCCCAACTACCATGACCGTGATGCCAAGACCCTCGGAACCTGACGCGCTGACAACTGCCCCCACAATGCTGACCCCAAGTCCAAGAAGTAACACAGATGCCGCGCGATAAAGCATTGTCCAGCGGCCACCTTGTTCAAATTGCGCATCGCCGTACCAAGTGCGGTCAGTCTTAAATTTCTCCAACTGAAATGTACCAAGCGGGGCAAGAATACCAAGTGAGACAACCGTGATGACGCTGTAAACAATCGCGCGCCACATATAGCCAAGCGACGCCTGATCCATGCCAAACCGCAAACCCCGCCACCGCGTGCGCGACAGCATGTAACGACGGCCGCGATATTGGGCGATAAAGATAAGCGGGACAATCGCGATCAGCGTGGCGTATGTCGCGCCAATGCTTGCAAATATCTGCGCCTCGCTAGCCCCCTCATCAGGAACCAAATCAAGCAGGCTGAGACCGGCAAAAGTCAGCAAGACCTGCAACAATCCCAAATAAACGGCCAGCACCACCAAAGCGATCAGAAAGCCAATGAATTTTTCAACGCCTGTTCCCGAGTATTCCATTGGATCACCACCGGGCTGAACCGCATTCCACACATAACGCCGCACACGCGATTTGGCCCAAAACCGGTAAATCCCAAGGGTCAAAACAGTCAAAATGCCCGTTTGAAGGACCAGCAAAAAGATGGGACCACGTTGCCCACCGTATCTGCCTTCAAGTGTGTCGCCCTGCTCCATTACTCGTCATCCTTCTTACTCACACACCAGCTACCTAGGTGAACTTATTATCCCTCGGGAACCCGCGCGGCGCCATACGGCCAGCACCCGCGCGCTTACCCGTCCATTCCGCAAGTGCCGTTTCAGTACGGGTACGACCAGCCGGATCAAGCCAGCTCAACCCTTCGCTGAAATCAAACGTGGTCGCATCACTAAGACCGCCGTCTTTATATTTCTGAAGGCGAACCCCTTTGCCCCGCGCCATTTCCGGCAATTCATCAAGAGCAAAAACAAGCACTTTGCGGTTTTCACCAACCACAGCCACATGATCACCCAAGACGGGACGACATACAGCAGCAGTGTTTGGTGCGCGCACGTTCAACACTTGCTTGCCACCACGGGTTTGCGCGATCACCTCATCTTCAGGCACCACAAACCCATCGCCCGCACTTGATGCAAGCAGCAGCTTGCGCCCCGGCTTATGGATGAACAGCATCAAAATTTCGACGTCTTGAGGCAAATCAACCATCAGTCGCACGGGCTCGCCCATGCCCCGGCCACCGGGCAAAGTGCTGGCCTGCAACGTGTAGAAACGCCCGTTCGTCCCAAGCAGCAAAATCTTGTCGGTTGTCTCGGCGTGGAAGATAAACCGCGGGCCGTCCCCATCTTTGAACTTCAGTTCGCGGCCAAGGTCGATATGGCCCGACATAGCGCGGATCCATCCCATTTTTGAGCAGACAACCGTGATCGGCTCACGCTCGATCATCGCCTCAAGGGGAACGTCTTCCACTTCGCCTGCTTCGGCGAATGTGCTGCGCCGTGCGCCAAATTCAGATTTCGCACCAAATTCCTTGCGGGTCTGACGCAGTTGCTCTGAAATAGTGGACCACTGAATTTCTTCGCTATCAAGAAGGTCTTGCAGACCGGCGCGTTCTTCCATCAAGGCGTCACGCTCGCGTACCAGCTCCAACTCTTCAAGGCGGCGCAGCGACCGAAGGCGCATGTTCAAGATAGCATCAGCCTGAACTTCACTCAGCTCGGTACCCAGATCACGTGACGGGGAAACATAATCTTTCTCATCCGTCGCGCGCACAAAGTCTTGCGACCAGCTTTCATGCATCAGGGCGCGCTTTGGGTCTTCGTCATATCTGATAATATCAATGACACGGTCCAAGTTCAGGAACGCGATGATAAAGCCTTCGAGCACTTCAAGCCGGTGATCAATCTTGTCGATCCGGTGCTTTGAGCGGCGCAGCAGAACGTCACGGCGGTGATCCAGAAACGCGCGCAGAACTTCTTTTAGGCTGCACACTTTTGGTGTCAGACCATCAATCAGCACGTTCATATTCAAACTGAAACGCACCTCAAGATCAGAGTTGCGATACAGCATTCCCATCAACACATCGGGATCAACATTCTTGGACTTCGGCTCAAGCACGATACGTACGTCGTCGGCACTTTCATCGCGCACATCCGCAAGGATCGGCACTTTTTTAAGCTGAATGACCTCGGCCAGCTTCTCGATTAGTTTCGACTTTTGCACCTGATAGGGGATTTCAGTGACGATGATTTGCCACATCCCACGATCAAGCTGTTCAATCTCATAACGGCACCGCAGGCGGAACCCGCCCTTACCGGTGCGATACGCCTCGGCGATATTTTCACGCGGCTCAACAATGACACCGCCAGTTGGAAAATCAGGACCCGGCACGTGTTCAAGCAGCGTTTCGTCCCGCGCATTCGGCGCCTTGATCAGATGCAAACACGCGTTGATCAATTCTTCGATATTGTGAGGGGGGATGTTCGTGGCCATGCCCACGGCAATACCGCTTGATCCGTTCGCCAACAGGTTTGGAAACGCAGCTGGTAAGACCACAGGCTCAGTCAACGTGCCGTCGTAGTTTTCGCGGAAATCAACAGCATTCTCGGCCAGACCATCCAGCAGCGCCTCGGCTGCGATGGTCATGCGCGCTTCAGTGTAACGCGACGCGGCGGGATTATCGCCGTCGATGTTGCCAAAGTTACCCTGCCCGTCAACCAACGGATAGCGGACGTTAAAGTCCTGCGCCAAACGCGCCATTGCATCGTAAATCGCGGCGTCCCCGTGCGGGTGATAGTTCCCCATCACGTCACCGGAAATTTTAGCTGATTTACGGAACCCACCTGTTGGGCTTAGCTTCAACTCGCGCATCGCGTATAAAATCCGCCGGTGCACAGGCTTCAGACCGTCACGCGCATCAGGCAAGGCCCGGTGCATAATGGTGGACAATGCGTAGGTCAGATACCGGTCACCCAAAGCACGGCGCAATGGCTCTGCGACGGCGGGGACGTTTTGATCATCTGTATCGGGCGGTAAATTAGTCATGGCTTTGTGTAACTGTGGCTGAATCGCGCGTAAAGCGAACAAAGTTGAATATTTGCCTTTGCCTGCTCACAGAATCGAAAAACTCATGCTAGAACTTTAAGTGTGGTTGTAACGAGTTAGCGCTTCGGCGTGCGGAGTAGTGTGATGTGGCGAGTGATCCTTCTTTGTTTCGGTTTTTTGGCTTTTGCGTTTTATGAATTGAGCGGGGGCGATGAGTTCGTGGCGGAAAGTTGGCCGGATGGCAGCGAGCTTGTTCTAATCGCGCGTTATGAGCCTGCTCCAGAACCCGCCCTTGAAGATAATCAACAAGCAGTCGAAGTTGCCGTGACCAAAGCGATTACCAGCGACGCTTTCGGACTTGCCGAGCTTGCCAACCCACCCAAAATCAACGCTGCAGAAGCCTCGACCAGTGACGCAGTCATTACCACAGTTGCACTGTCAACAGCTGTTGAGGACGCTCTTGAGGCTGAGGACATCCTCCCCGCAGCGCCACCAGAGGTAATTAAGGTAATCACGGGCAGTGTTGTGAACATCCGTGGCGGGCCGGGCACTGTTTTCGGCGTTGTGACAAAGCTGAACGCCGGTGATGAAGTTAAGGTCATTGATGATCTTGGCCGTGGGTGGGTGCAAATTCGAACGGCTGAGAACCGCATCGGCTGGGTTGCAGATTTCCTTTTGGGCGACGGATAACCCTTGCGGGACACCGCTGCGCTTGCCACAACAGCGCAATGAAATCAGTACTCATTACAGGATGCTCAAGCGGCATCGGCTATGATGCAGCCCACGGGCTGCGCGACGCAGGCTGGCGCGTTTTTGCATCGTGCCGACAACAAAAAGACTGCGACCGCCTGAAGGCAGAAGGCTTTGAAAGCCCCCTTTTGGATTACGCTGACAGCAACAGCCTGAAGGCAGGCCTTGCCGAGGTGCTTGATGCCACAGGCGGCACCTTGGACGCACTTTATAACAACGGCGCCTTCGCAACCCCGGGCGCAGTTGAGGATTTGCCACGCGACGCACTGCGCGCGAATTTCGAAGTGAATGTGTTTGGCGTTCATGAACTGACCAACCTTGTGATCCCAGTCATGCGCAAACAAGGACACGGGCGTATTGTGAACTGTTCATCAGTATTGGGACTAGTCGTGCTGCCGTGGCGCGGGTCCTACAACAGCACCAAATTCGCACTCGAAGGGCTGACGGATACGCTGCGTATCGAGATGAAGGGAACTGGCATTCACATCATCTTGCTTGAGCCAGGCCCCGTTACCAGCAGCATTCGCGCAAACTCTATTCCGCATTTTGAAAAGTGGATTGATTGGAAAAACAGCGCCCGTCGAAGTGCCTATGAAGCGGGCCTGTCCAAGCGATTATACAAGGATAACGGTCCCGATACTTTCGAATTGCCTGCCTCGGCGGTGACCAAAAAACTGCGTCACGCGCTTGAACATCCTAGGCCAAAACCACGCTATTACATCACAACGCCGACCTACATTATGGGCTTTGCCCGCCGCATTTTGCCAACCCGCGCATTAGATTGGCTGATATCCAAGGCCTGACCCCTCGCCTTTCGGCCAAAGCGGGTTATCTCGCAGGGAACTATACAAAAACAAGGACTGACCATGCTTTCCGATCCACTATTTATCGTTGCTGCTATCGCTTGCGTAATTGTGCTTGGCATTTTGATGTTGGGCATCGGTGGCTTTGCCAAAGGCGGTGACTTCAACAAAAAGCACGCCAACAAAGTTATGCGCTGGCGTCTTTATGCACAGTTTGCGGCGGTAATTTTGATCGTTGCTTGGGTCTTCATCTCACAGACATTCGGAGCGTAAACCATGGTCGTACTCAACAAAATCTACACAAAAACCGGTGACAAAGGCCAAACAGCTTTGGGCAACGGTGAGCGTGTCGCAAAACACTCCATGCGCGTGAACGCTTATGGAACTGTTGACGAAACCAACTCAATCGTGGGCCTTGCGCGGCTACACGCCACTGGCGAAATCGATGCGCAGTTGGCCATGATCCAAAATGACCTGTTCGATTTGGGCGCCGACATGTGTCGCCCTGACATCGCCAAAGATGCGGAAGCAGAATACACACCGCTACGTATCACAGACGGCCAAGTCGCCCGCCTCGAAAGCGAAATTGATGCGATGAACGAAGCGCTTGAGCCACTTCGCAGCTTCATTTTGCCGGGCGGATCAGCCCTTGCTGCATACCTGCACCAATGTCGCACCGTTGCACGCCGCGCAGAACGCCTTTCCGTTGAACTGGCCAGCGTTGAAGACGTGAACACCGCAGCCGTCAAATATCTGAACCGCTTGTCAGATTGGTTTTTTGTCGCATCGCGGGTGGCGAATAATGACGGCAAAGACGATGTTTTGTGGGTTCCTGGCGCCAATAGGTAAACACCAAAAAAGGCAACGCGGCGTCGAAGAGCCCTTTGGTGTCGATTTTGCCCTGTTTTCGTTTGTTCTGCATTGCTAGACAACCAAGGAAGATTATTGCGCAGCGAATCTGCGTAAAGGCTTACCAACAGGAGAAACGCCATGAAGGTCCTCGTGCCCGTCAAACGCGTGATCGACTATAACGTTAAGGTTCGTGTGAAAGCGGACGGCAGCGGTGTTGATCTTGCAAACGTCAAAATGTCGATGAACCCATTCGACGAAATCGCAGTAGAGCAGGCGATCCGCTTGAAGGAAGCCGGAACGGCTGACGAAGTTGTTGTGGTTTCTATTGGCGTAAAACAGAGCCAAGAGACCCTGCGCAACGCGCTTGCGATGGGTGCTGATCGCGCCATTCTGGTTGTTGCTGCTGATGACGTGCACACTGACATTGAGCCGCTTGCGGTTGCCAAAATCCTCAAGGCTGTTGTCGACGAAGAGCAGCCCGGGCTTGTCCTTGCTGGCAAACAGGCGATCGACAACGACATGAACGCGACCGGCCAAATGCTGTCGGCGCTTTTGGGGTGGTCACAAGCAACCTTTGCGTCTGAGTTGGCCGTTGATGGCGACACAGCGACCGTGACACGCGAAGTCGACGGCGGCTTGCAGACCATTAAAGTGAAGATGCCTGCTATCGTCACTGTTGATTTGCGCCTGAACGAGCCGCGCTATGCGTCTTTGCCAAACATCATGAAGGCCAAGAAGAAGCCGCTCGATGAAAAGACCGCAGCTGATTACGGTGTTGATGTCTCACCACGTCTGCAAATCGTTGGCACGTCCGAGCCCGCAGAACGTGCGGCTGGTATCAAAGTTGGCTCAATTGATGAGCTGGTCGAGAAACTCAAAGAAGCGGGGGCTGTATAATGGCTGTTCTTCTGATTGCTGAAGTAAATGGTGGCGCACTTAACGTAGACGCGACCGCAAAGGCCCTAACTGCGGCCAAAGCATTGGGCGATGTCACTGTCCTTTGCGCAAGCGAAGGCTGCGCTGGCGCTGCAACGGCTGCTGCTGCGCTGGACGGCGTTGGCAAAGTGCTTTGCGCAGATGCCGCCGAATACGGCCATGACTTGGCCGAGCCTGTTGCTGATCTGATCGTATCGCTGGCTGGTGATTATGACCACATCGTTGCGCCTTCTACCGCTGCGTCCAAGAACACCTTGCCCCGTGTGGCGGCGATTCTGGATGTGATGGTCATTTCTGAAGTGACTGCTGTGATCGACGCAGACACATTCGAGCGCCCGATCTATGCGGGCAACGCAATCCAGACTGTGAAATCAGCAGACGCCAAAAAAGTCGCAACCATCCGGACGTCAACATTCGACGCTGCGGGCGAAGGTGGCTCGGCAACAGTTGAGAACATTGCAGCCGCTGGCAACGCAGGCCTGTCCGAATGGGTCGAAGACAAAGTCGCAACATCTGATCGCCCCGAGCTAACATCAGCCGGTGTAGTTGTTTCCGGTGGCCGCGGCGTTGGATCAGAAGATGATTTCAAACTGATCGAAACACTTGCAGATAAGCTTGGTGCCGCCGTTGGCGCATCACGCGCAGCCGTGGACAGTGGTTACGCGCCAAACGATTGGCAAGTGGGCCAGACTGGCAAAGTCGTCGCACCTGACCTTTATGTTGCTGTCGGCATCTCCGGCGCGATCCAGCACCTTGCTGGCATGAAGGACTCCAAGATCATCGTGGCAATCAACAAAGACGAAGAAGCACCTATCTTCCAAGTTGCTGATTACGGCTTGGTCGCAGACCTCTTCGACGCAGTGCCCGAATTGACCAGCAAACTGGGCTAAACCTATTTTTTAGACACAGTAGAAAGGCCCGCAATTTAAGCGGGCCTTTTTTATGGTCAGCTGTTTATATCTTCATCAAACGTGCGCACTTGACCGGTCTTGAGTTGAAAAAGCGACCGCAGCACAAGCCACGCAACAAGTGACGCCACAGCAAACAACAGTGACAGCCAGATCAACGACAGGCCGACGTTGAGCCAAACCAAAACAGACACCAGCGCCGCACCAATGGCGAACCCCAGCAGGACAAAGCCTGGGGCCAGCACCTCAAGGATCGCCAAAACAAGGGCAAACGCAGCCCATGCCCACCACGTGTTTGCCAATGCATCCATATTAACCGCGCCCTTTCAGCATATTGAACGCATTGCCAAACGCCTCAAGCGCATTTGCCGGCACCACGATCGTGCTTTTTCCATTACCATTTCCAAGTGTGTTCAGGGCTTCGACCTGCTTCAAAGCCACTTGATACTGTGCTGCTTCCAAGCCGTGCGCATTGATCGCGTCAGCAACCGTCGCAGTTGCGTAGGCCTCAGCGTCTGCTTGAATACGGCGCGCCTCAGCCTGCTTTTGTGCCGCATAAAGATCAGCGTCCGCCTGCAACTCAACCGAGCGTTTCTCACCTTCTGCACGGGTTACTTGCGCGCGGCGTTCGCGTTCGGCGTTCAACTGTTGCAACATCGCGTCGCGGGTTGCTTGATCAAGGTTCACGTCCAGAAGTTCTGCGCGCGTGACCTCAATGCCCCAGTTATCTACGGCCTCTTCCACCAGCGCCTTGATCTGTTCAATCAGTTGCGCACGGTTCGATCGCACCTCGTCAAGTTCCATCTTACCGATCTCGGCGCGCACAATACCTGCTACTGTTGTTGCGATCGCTGCGTCTACGTCGCGGATCCGGTAAACTGTTCGCTCAGGTTCTGTGATGCGATAGAATACGGATGTCTCAACCCGTACCAAAACGTTGTCCGACGTGATCGCATCCTGTGAGGCATTCGGAAGCTGTCGCTCAAGGATCGAAATCCGGTGCGCCACGCGATCAAGGAACGGCACAATGAAGTTAATGCCGGGCCCAAGCACCGCCTTAAGCCGACCAAAACGCTCAATGACAAACTGCTCTGACTGCGGAACGATCCGAACACCAAGCAGAATACAAATAATGATAAACGCGGCTAGCAACACCACAACGATGTTGCCGCCCAAAATACTAAATAAAACCTGCAAAACCTCTTCACTCCCCATGGTCAGCCTCTCCTATTGAGTTAGCCTGACTATGGCGGCTTATCAGGCGCTTTTGAAGGTAAATCCGCGTTTGTTGCCTTGTGCGCCACCTTTTGACGCAAAATGCTCTTGGACAGACGCACCAACCAATGCCGCGGTTGCCGCCGACAACGTCCAACCCAAATGCCCGTGACCTGTGTTGTAGAAAACACCTGCACGTTTGCCGGCGCCAACGCGCGGCATCATGTTTGGCATCATCGGGCGCAGACCGGCCCAAGGCACCACGTGTTCGGTTGAGATTGATGGGAAATGCGTTTCCACCCACTTGGTCAGCGGCTCAATGCGGTCTGCTCGAATATCACGGTTTTCGCCGTTATATTCCGCCGTCCCCGCAACACGGAAACGGTCTTTACCCAGACGAGACGTCACAATCTTTGCATCATCATCAAGCAAAGACACCATCGGCGCACCATCTTGGCTGATTGCATCCGGCATATTCACAGTGATTGAATAGCCCTTAACGGGGTAAATGTTAACGCGGTCGCCCAGCTTTTTGGCCATCGCACGGCTACCAACGCCGGCGCAAACGACGACGCCGTCAAAAGCTTCACCGTTCACCCGGGTCTCACCATTTGCACTGCTAAGTTGCTCAACCGGTTTGCCCATGCGGAAATCAACGCCCTGTGCCTCAAGCCACTTTGCAAGGCCGAACGTGAATTTGTGAATATCGCCGGTGCTGTCACTTTCCGTCCAGAACCCACCAGTGATGGTGCCACGCAGGTTTGGTTCACGCGCACGCACCTGATCAGGCGTCAACTCAACACGCTCCACACCGCCTTGCGACAAAAGCTCGTTCACTTTGCGAGCGTGCGCCATATCTTTTTCGTTTTTATAGAAATGCAGAATGCCCGCCGGAGACCAATCAAAATCTAGTCCCGCACGGTCCGCCATGGACTGCAATCCAGCGCGCGCCTTAACCGCCAACGCCGCTGTTTGAACTGTGTTGTTTTTGTAGTTCGGAATGTTACTCAAAAACTCAGCCATCCAGCTGATTTTATGCCAGCTTGGGCGCGGATTCACCAACAAGGGCGCATCGCGCCGCGCCATCCATTTGATACCCTTCAGGACCGTCCCGACTGTGTTCCAAACCTCTGCGTTTGATGCGGAAAGCTGCCCACCATTGGCAAAACTGGTATCCATCGCCGCGTAGCGATTTCTGTCGAATACAACAACATCAAGACCACGGCTGACCAATTCAAAAGCTGTTGTCACACCGGTGATGCCAGCGCCAATTACTGCGATACGAGTCATGTTTTCACACTCCAAACGGTTGGGCGCATTTGCCCAAACAACCCCGCTCCGTTCGCTTTACCTGAGCGATGCACGGTCCATAAGGGAACCGCTTGCGCCTTCGGTGCGCCTTGCAAGAAGGCGTCTCTCCAGAGTGTGACACGTCCGCCAGTCCTGTTGCCTGAGAGGTGACCGGGGTGGTTGCTCCTTCGGCGGTGGCATAATCCACGCTCTCCCGAGCGGACATGTTTCCTATGGGAAACCCCTACACGTGTCGTATCTAATTGCCAAGAAAAATCTCGTAAACGTTGCTGACACCCTGTACGGCGCGTATCACAGCATTATGCCTGCAATTTGTCGCGACTGCTTAACCACTTACTCTGCGCAAGAACCGCGACGCTGCGTGGATTGCGGCAGTCCGCGTATGTTGGCGCATCCCGAACTGTTTGATTTGTCAGTCGCCCATATGGATTGCGATGCCTTTTATGCAAGCGTTGAGAAACGCGACAACCCAGAGCTTGCGGACAAACCCGTTATCATAGGCGGCGGGCGGCGCGGCGTCGTCAGTACCGCTTGCTACATTGCACGCATTCGCGGCGTCCGGTCTGCGATGCCGATGTTTAAGGCCCTAAAGCTTTGCCCAGATGCAGTGGTCGTGCGCGGCCGCATGGATGTCTATGCGGATGTATCGAAACAAATCCGCGCCCTGATGGAGGAACTAACCCCCGCCATTGAACCGCTGTCATTAGACGAGGCATTTTTGGACATGTCCGGTACCCACAAACTTCATGGGGCGCCACCAGCCGTGATGCTCGCCCGCCTTGTCAAAAGCATGCGCGAAGAGATCGGGATCACCGGATCAATCGGCCTTAGCCACAATAAGTTTTTAGCAAAAGTCGCATCCGATTTGGATAAACCGCAAGGCTTTTCCGTGATCGGCAAAGCTGAAACCATGACTTTCCTGAAAGACAAGCCCGTGGGCATGATCTGGGGTGTCGGACCGTCTGCGCGCGCAACGCTTGAACAGGCGGGTATTCACACGTTTACGGACCTTCTGAGGTGGGAGCAAAAAGACCTGATCCTGAGGTTTGGCAGTATCGGCGAGCGCCTTTGGCATCTGGCGCGCGGTGAAGATAAGCGCACTGTTTCCGCACACCGACCCATTAAATCAATTAGTAATGAGACCACATTCAACGAAGACACCGCAGCGGTTGACCTACTTGATGGGCACCTTTGGCGGCTTTCCGAAAAAGTCAGTGCGCGGGCCAAGGCGCGCGAGTTGGCGGGCATAGTCGTGACCCTCAAGCTCAAAACGGCAAAGTTCAAAACCCTATCGAAGCGGATCACGTTGACCGATAGCACGCAAATTGCCGACCGAATTTATAGGCACGCAAGACAGCTGTTTGATCAGGTAAGCACCCAAGGTCCATTTCGGTTGATTGGCGTCGGTCTGTCTGACCTAGGGCCATCCTCAGTTGCTGACAGCGCGGGCGACCTTTTGGACCCAGACGCCCCAAAGCGCGCCGCAGCCGAACGCGCCACCGACGCCATCAGAGAACGGTTTGGAAAGGACGCAATTATGAAGGGACGCGCGCTGCGCTAACTACTCAGCAGCAAGCGGCACTTGGCGCTGGCCAATTTCAACGATGTCAGCCATCGCGGCTGTGATCTTGCGGCGCACCGCCTGAAAATCTGCGTTTGGTTCAATCAGCGCTTCATCCATGTAAAGCGAACGATCAATCTCAATCTGGATCGCGTGCATCCCGCGTGATGGCCGTCCGTAAGCTTGGGTTATGTAAGCACCTGCAAATGGCGCATTGCGTGCCGTGACAAAGCCCGCACGTATAAAAGCAGCCTCTACGCGGTCAACGATATCAGAGTTTGCAGAGGCCCCAAACCGGTCACCAATCACAATCTGCGGGCGCTGGCCTTGAGGCGTAGTGATCGCCTCAATCGCTTCATGGGGCATTGAGTGACAGTCAATCAAAATAGCGCTGCCAAACTGGGTATGGTTGGCACGCATCTCTTTGGCCAACGCCGCGTGATAGGGCCGCCAATATTCATCAACCCTAAGTGCGGCCTCGGCCCGTGTGAGCTTGCCGCGGTAGATTGCCCGACCAGAGGCCACAACGCGAGGGATCACCCCAAGCCCCGAGGCAATTCGGGGGTTGTGCACAATGCGCGGCGCACCTTCGACCACTGCGCAATCCATTTCATCCGCAGCGCGGTTCAGGTCCACAAAGGCACGCGGCGCACCGGCATGCAAAAACACCGCACCCAAATCTGGTGCCTTGGAAAAGAGGCGATCAACGAATGCATCCTCAGATGTCCGAATCGTGTGTGCGTCCAAAACGGTCCGCTGCATAAATGCGCGTGAGTAGTCCCGCCCACTGTGGGGGCTGGCGAAGACAACGCTTGTATTTCGGACCTCTGGGAGGTCTAAAAAGTAGACTGCTTTCGGCATTTCGGGCTCCGTTTGAACATAACATAGACTGTTTCACTTTGTTTCCAAAAGCCCCCTTGATCTTTTAGCTGAAGCCTTCTAATCAACCTCTCACCTGACGCGGCGCGACCCGCGTCCTTTTTAATTGGGCTGGTCGCAAAGTTGATGGTTCATGGGCGCTTAGCTCAGCGGTAGAGCACTTCGTTGACATCGAAGGGGTCACTGGTTCGATCCCAGTAGTGCCCACCATGATAACCGCTTCTTGGCATTAGCCTTTGAAGCAAACGCAACTTGAATGGCGTGATCTCGCGCCGGAAAAACAGGAGACAGACTTATGAAAGTCAAGAACTCGCTCCGGTCGCTGAAGAACCGTCACCGCGACTGCCGTATCGTTCGCCGCAAAGGCCGCGTTTACGTGATCAACAAAACACAGCCTCGCTTCAAGGCACGTCAGGGCTAAGCCTTCGACAATTGAACATTCAAAAGCCGCTCCATTAAATTGGGGCGGCTTTTTTCATTTCTGACATCGGCCTTAAAAGCGGTAGGCAGACTAACCCGCGAAATTCTGCGTAATAAAGTAGCGACCACAGTTGGGTGACTTACCGTCAAAGGCAAGCGATGCCCCTGTCAGCTTAGATCTTCGCGCAAGAATGTTTTTGCGGTGACCCGATGACGCCATCCACATGTTCACAATATGATTAGCCAAACTTTTGTATGAATGCGCAGGTATTGTCCGCCCCTTGGCTTCGAACCGGCACGCGCTTAGATCGCGGGTCAAGAATACACCTGCTGTTTCCAACTGATAGCGATGGGTAACGCCAATATTTTTCGATCCGGCAGGACTGCCCACGCCAGATGCCTTGAGCCGTTTTTTGAACGTATTCACCCCTGACACACGCGATTTGTGATTGAGTTGTTGGGACTTAGCCATCCATTTTGAATGCACCTCAGCGACATCCACCAAACCACTGGCAGAAGTTAACGCTGGCAATCCTTTTGAGCACCGTACTTTGTTGACGTAGTGCAGAACCGCGCTGTCAAACAAGGCACTATCAGGTGATTTTGCGGGCACCATGGCATTATGCGCGCCGGTCAAAGCAGGCGTACTACACGCCTGTGCATATCCGGTCAGCGACACGGCAACGCCCAAAACCCCCAGGAACCAAACTGTTTTTTGCAAAAAGTATTTCATAACTGATAACCCCACACTCAACCAACACACGCTTGAGCATAGCAATAAACGCTACTTTTGCATAGATTGCCGCCCAATCATGACGATTGAGCGGCATATCAATTAAATTGTGAGTATCTTATTCCGCGGCAACTTGTGGCTCGTGCGCGGCTTCCACCCTTACGGCTGAAAACTTGAACTCAGGAATTTTACCATAAGGATCAATTGCCGAGTTGGTCAAAATATTTGCGGCTGCCTCAACATACGCAAACGGCAGGAAGACCATATCAGGAGCTACCGCACGATCCATGCGCGCCATGATCACAACGGACCCACGCTTAGTCGTCAGACGGATCATTCCACCAGGTTCTACCCCAAGCTTGCGCAACGTAGACGGGTGCAGCGAACAGTTTGCTTCAGGCTCTACCGCGTCCAAAACTGTGGCGCGGCGAGTCATTGACCCTGTGTGCCAATGCTCAAGCTGACGGCCTGTTGTAAGGATCATCGGGTACTCATCATCGGGCGTATCATCAGGTGCAATAACGCTTGCCGGCGTGAACTTCGCGCGTCCATCTTGGCGGGGGAAACCATCACCAAACACAATCGGCTGGCCCGGATCAGTGGGCGAAAGCGATGGGTATGTCACCGCGTTTTCACCTTCAAGGCGATCCCACGTGATGTTGCTCAACGATTTCATGTTCAGCTTCATTTCGGCAAAGACTTCGCTTGGGTGCGTATAGGTCCAGCCAAGCCCAAGGCGTTTCGCCAACTCAACTTCAATCCACCAGTCTTCACGCGCCTCACCGGGGGGCGAAACAGCCGGACGTCCCATTTGAACTTGCCGGTTGGTATTTGTGACGGTGCCAGACTTTTCCGCAAATGCAGAAGCCGGCAGAATTACATCAGCGTAGTTTGCGGTCTCAGTGATGAAAATATCCTGAACCACAAGGTGGTCCAGCTTGGCCAGCGCGGCACGTGCATGATCCACATCAGGGTCTGACATGGCGGGGTTTTCACCTAAGATATACATCGCCTTAATGTCATCCGTATGCACTGCGTCCATGATCTCGGTGACCGTAAGGCCCTTTTCATTACTGAAATCACCAGAACCCCAGACATCATTAAATGCAGACCGCACACCATCGTCCGTGACAGATTGATAATCCGGCAAAAACATTGGGATAAGGCCCGCATCGGATGCACCTTGTACGTTGTTTTGACCGCGTAGGGGATGCAAGCCCGCGCCAGGGCGACCCACCTGCCCCGTCATCAACGCGAGCGAGATCAAACAGCGCGAATTATCTGTGCCGTGAATGTGCTGGCTAACGCCCATACCCCAGAAAATCATACCCGCCTTAGCGCCTGCAAAGGTACGCGCAACGTCGCGCAGAACTTCTGCCTCAATGCCGCAAATTTCGCTCATCTTTTCGGGTGTGAAATCTTTCAGATGGGCTTTTTCGGCCTCCCAGTTTTCGGTGTAGGCTTCAATATATTGCTGATCATAAAGCTTTTCTTCGACGATCGTATGCATAATAGCGTTCAGCATCGACACGTCAGCACCGGGCCGGAATTGCAGCATATGGCTGGCGAAACGCTTCAACGCTTGGCCGCGCGGGTCCATCACGATCAGCTTGCCACCACACTTGGTGAATTGTTTGAAATACGTCGCAGCAACCGGATGGTTCTCAATTGGGTTAGCGCCGATCACAATCGCCACATCCGCGTTCTCAATCTCGTTGAAAGTGGCTGTCACAGCCGCTGAGCCAACGTTTTCCATCAGTGCCGCAACAGAGGATGCGTGGCAAAGGCGCGTGCAGTGGTCGACGTTGTTGTGTCCAAATCCTTGGCGGATCATCTTTTGAAACAGGTACGCTTCTTCGTTGGTGCATTTTGCTGAACCGAAACCCGCAACTTCACGGCCACGGCCCTTCAGGCCACCTGCGGCAAAATCAAGCGCCTCATCCCATGTTGCTTCGCGGAACACGTCGCCCCAGTTTGCCGGATCAACATTAAGGCCTTTTGCAGGCGCATCATCACGGCGGATAAGCGGTTTGGTCAGGCGGTGATCGTGGTGAATATAATCAAAACCAAAACGCCCTTTCACGCACAAGCGGCCCTCGTTGGCAGGACCATTGATGCCCTCAACGAATTTCACTTTATTGTCTTTAATCTTCAGACTGATCTGACAACCAACACCGCAAAACGGGCAAATGCTTTCGACTTCCTTGTCAAAATCAGCGCTATCCCCAACTTGCTGCTCATCAACAACAGTCGAGGGCATGAGGGCACCTGTGGGGCAGGCTTGGACGCATTCACCACAGGCCACACACGTGCTGTCGCCCATTGGGTCAGCCATATCGAACGTTGGGTAGGCGTCATGGCCACGTCCGGCCATGCCGATCACATCATTGACCTGAACTTCACGGCAGGCGCGCACGCACAGACCGCATTGAATACAAGCATCAAGGTTAACGGACATGGCAACGTGGCTGTTGTCGAGCAGTGGAATACGCTCAGCTTCTAACGTGGGCAGGCGGCTTTCGGCGACACCGTTCAGATCGGCCATATCCCACAGGTGGCTGGATTTATCGTGGGCTGCGTCACGCTCGGGCTGGTCCGCCAACAGCATCTCAACCACCATCTTGCGCGCATTTTTGGCACGTGCAGTTTCCGTGTTCACCACCATACCATCGGCGGGCTCTCGAATGCACGAAGCCGCAAGCGTCCGCTCGCCTTCGATCTCAACCATGCACGCACGGCAGTTCCCATCGGGGCGGTATCCTGGCGCGGGTTTGTGACAAAGGTGCGGAATGACCAGACCACGGCCATTCGCGACCTCCCAGATGGTCATGCCAGCATCAGCCTCAACGGTCTGGCCGTCCAAGGTAAAGGTGATTTTATCAGACATGACGCAAACTTCCCGATTTGAATTTAGCTTAAACTAGGCGATTCAAAATAACCCGCCCACAGCAAGCACGACACGCCACCAACCGTTTGCGCCACGCCGCAAGGCAGGCTACGCACCATAGGAAACAGGAGACGACGATGGGTGAAGTGACAATTACACGCCACGGGCAGGCGAATTCTGGTGCTAAGTCAGAGCTGGAATACGACAAACTATCCGAATTGGGACATGTGCAGGCCCGATGGCTGGGTGAGTATTTGCAAGACGCGCAGCCCTACACGCACATCATCAGCGGCAGTCTGCGCAGACAGCGCGAGACGGCTGAGGGTATTTTGGCGGGGCTTGGCGGCCCCGCAATTCCACACACCACTGACGCGCGCCTGAATGAGCTGGATTACTTCGCGCTGTCGGACTCGCTGACTGATATGCACGGCGTCCCTTTCCCCGATAGCGCCGAGACTTTTGCAGCACATGTGCCGCAAATCCTGAGCCATTGGGCCGCTGAGGAAACACCCCCGCACGTAGAAAGCTATGCCGGTTTTCGCACCCGTATTTTTGACGCAGTAAGGGACGCATCATTGATCGAAGGGCGGGTTTTATTGGTAAGCTCAACAGGCGTCATCGCGTCGCTGACAGCTTTGGCTCTTGGGCTTGAGACAACCCAGAAGGCTAAAATGTTTCTGAACGTGGCGCATACATCGCTGCATGGGTTTAACTACCGCACAATGAATGGCGCGTCTGATTTGCATATGACGATGTATGGTTCGACGCCGCATCTGGACCGTGCGGACCGCGCTGACAAAAAGACAATGGTATAAGCTGGAGTAAACGTTATGCATCTTTGGGTACGGGCTGAGAGCCGCAGTTTTGAACGCCGTGTTGGCCTGACACCCGAAGGTGCTACGCGCCTCATCGAAGCGGGCATGTCAGTCACTGTTGAGAAAAGCGATGCGCGCGCTATCCCAATAGACGAATACGCAAAAGCAGGTTGCCAGATTGCAGCAGCTCACAGCTGGCCAGACGCGCCGAAGGACGCAATTATTTTCGGCCTCAAAGAACTGCCCGACGATGGCAGCGCCCTGCCCCACCGCCACATCATGTTTGGACATGCCTACAAAGGCCAGGACGCAGGACCAAAACTGCTTGCGCGGTTTGCCAAGGGTGGTGGCGAGCTTTCGGACTTGGAATACCTGACCGATACCAGCGGACGCCGCGTAGCCGCTTTTGGCTATTGGGCCGGATACACCGGTGCCGCAATGGCACTGCTTTGTTGGGCAGCGCAACAACGGAATGAAATTGCGGGGGCGGTATCTGCTTATGATAGCGCAACTGATCTACGCGCTGAACTTGAAGAGCAACTGACCCAATGTAGCACCAAGCGCCCTACCGCGCTAATCATTGGGGCACTTGGCCGTGTCGGTACCGGTGCATCAGATCTGTGTGAAGCACTGGGTATAACGCCAACGAAGTGGGATAAGGACGAGACCGCACATGGCGGCCCATTCCCAGAAATTTTGACACACAACTTATTTATGAACTGCATCTTGGCCAGCCCACAAACACCGCTTTTTGTGGGGCCTGACGCCGTCGGGGCAGAGCGGACGCTATCTGTGATCAGCGATATCGCGTGTGACCCAGACAGCCCGTATAACCCGATCCCGATCTATTCCGCCGCAACAAGTTGGGACATTCCCGCAACGCGTATTTCAAATGAATCGGTTCTGGATGTCACTGCGATTGATAACTTGCCGTCGATGTTGCCGGCCGAAAGTTCTGAAGACTTTGCAGCACAACTGCTGCCGACACTTCTTCAGCTAAAGGATGACAGCAACGGCACATGGGGCCGCGCCCGTGACTGTTTTCAAAATGCCCTACGCGAAAATGCGATAGTATAGCCAGTCGGGCAAAAACTGGCTTGCACGGAACATCAGTGAAAATGCGCGCGGGAAGGATTTTTTGAACGCGGTCGAGTTCATATGCTCCCAGAAGTCACGCGCTGCCTCTTCAGGGGTTTGGATGAACGGCATGTTGAAATCGTTCTTGTCCGTCAGCCTCGTTTTGATGAAACCGGGGTTAATTAGCTGAACCTCAACACCTGTTTTGCGCAGATCCGCATAAAGGCTTTCACCAAGATACATCACGCCCGCTTTGGACGCCCCATAACCAACTGCCCCCGGCAAACCGCGGAACCCTGAAAGTGAGCCAGTCAGCACGATATGCCCCGCGTCACGTTTCACAAAGTCTGGTAAAATAGCCCCCAAAATACGCGCAGCACCGGTAAAGTTGATGTCGACCATCTGCTCTAACTGAGCGGCATCAACGGCATCAGCTTTCATGGGCCAGTACACACCGGCCAAAAACACCACACCGTCAATTTCACCGACTTGAGCGTACGCTTCTTCTACGCTTTTGAGGCTACTGACATCGCAGGTGACATAGGATGCTTTCCCCGGAAGGGTGTCTACAACCCGTTTCAAATCATCTTCGGAACGGGCCGAAAGGATCACCTCAACACCTGCGGCGCTCATCATCTGGCCAACCGCCTCACCGAGGCCCGCAGATGCGCCAACCAGCCAATACCGTTTACCCGCCCACTGCTTTGTCACGCCACACTCCTTATAATTTCAAGCAACCCGCTTGCGCACAGCATCAACTTCAACTGGCCGCATCGTAGCGACCAATTCTGCAACCTTGATACCAAACTTACGAAACTGTGATCGGTTAATGATTGTCCCGTTCTGCATCAAATACATCCAGTCTGTCACATCAAGCGCATGACCACCCGCCTCTGGAGTCAACTTAATCGTGTAGTTCAACAGCAGGGCGTTACCACGCTGCTGGCCACTACCACGTCCCACCAAATCATCCGCATCCGCACGCACCACGCCGCCTTCATCAAGCTGTAAGCGCCACTCGCGGTGCTGAACGCTGCCACTATCGTAGTGAAAGACCTCGCGCATCACGCCGCTATCGCCCTTCCACTCCGCCTCAAACTCGGCAACAAAACGGCTACTCACACGCCCCAGAGGACCATAAATCACACCCTCGCAGGCAATCTTACCGTTTAGATGATCCTTGATGTCCATAATCGGACCAAGCCCATCATACTCTGCCGGCTTTTGCGCACGGAAAGTGCAGAAACGGACATAGAGCAGCACACAGATCAGTGTGATGACGACACCGATTAGCACAAATAGAAATTCGTTCATTTCGCATCATCCTCCGTCAAATTAGTGCGCCAAAGCAAAAAGATCGCAATCAGCTTCAGCACGCACGGAACGCCCGCATATAAATAGCTCAAAACCCAGAGCGCTTGATCAGGCTGAGCTATCTGCCCCGCTACAAATCCGCTCTGCTCTAATAAAGGAAGTAGGGCCACTGCCGCAAAAGCCAGTGTAAATTTAGTAACAAATGACCACACCCCAAAAGCTTGGCCCGCATTTGGTGCAATTTTAGACAAGCGGCGGGCAAAAAGGGCAGGCAACAAAGTCATGTCCGCGCCCAAAGCGGCACCACTGGCAATGCAAACAACCGCAAAAAGCGCCACGTCACCGGAGCCAAGCAACAGCGCACCTGCAAAAGTGATAACCGCCAACACCATACCCGCCAGCAAAGTTGTCTTGGGCGAGACCCGCTGCGCCATACATCCCCAAAGCGGTGCACTTATTGCGGCAGACAAAAAGAACAGCAACAACAGCGGCCCTTCCCAGCCCAACGCATCCAAACGGCTTTCCACGAAGAACAAAAACAATGTTGAGCTTACCGCAACCGGTGTAGCGTTGACCAAGGCCACTGTAAGCAGCCGGCGAGCAATCGGATCTTTTAGGACAACCGCAAAACCAACAGGTGTAGCCGCTTCATTTTCCGCCTTGCCCGCGCTCCATTCTTTGCGCATCGAACCCCATCCAGCTAGGCACAGCACCGCAAACCCGAGTGCAAAGCCAACAAATGGACGGCCCATAAAGCCCATCAGAACAGTCGGCGTGATGGCCGCAACACACACACCCAACAGCCCGCCAGTCTCACGCCAAGTAGCAAGCCTGACATGCCCCGCGCCCATCGCATCTGCTTTGGCAACGCCCTGCGCGTAAAAGCTGATTGTAAGGAAGCTAAACGATGAAAAGAGCCCCCCTAGGGTCAGTGCAAACCACCACAACGCAGGGATGGGCGGGACGATTGCAAACAGCCCCCACATCGACAGTGCCAAAATGATAACCGCAAACGATACCATCGCCCCACGCACACTGCGCGTCTTTTCGGATAGCCATCCAAGCAGCGGGTCTTGGACCACATCGACAAGGCGCAAAACAAACAAAACGGATGCAAGGGCAGTCAAGCTAAGCCCGTATTCATCCACGTAAAACTTGGGAGCGTGGATATAAATAGGCAAGCCAGCCGCCGCCAGCATGGCCGCAAAAAGCCCATAAGATGGCAACCGCTGTGCGCGAGTCATCGTGATATCTCAGTTTCGGGCGGCTCAGGTTGGGACCGAAACTTCGCGCCCTTAAACCACAGTTTCACCGCTTGCCAGTGGACCAGCGTAAGCACACGCCGCGAACCAAGCGGACGGCGCACCAGCATCCGCAGCATGGAACGTGTTGTGAGTGGCTGGCGTTTACCGGTCAGGGTTGCAATCAGCCCCCCTCCGCTTGGATCGGCAGTTTCTGTGTAATCAATCCGAATGCTGATCTTTTCATCAGTGATGTCATAATTAAACGCATAGCCCCCCTCGAGCGGCTGAAACGGCGACACATGCATCATTTTGCTCGCGTGGAGGGTGTCCTTGGCAGAAATGGCCCGATGATCGTCATGATGACACAAGTATGAATGCCGGTCACCGAACGTATTGGCCACCTCAGCAATCACAACACGCAGAGCGCCGGTTGCATCATAGCAAAGCCAAAAAGAAACCGCGTTGAACAAATGCCCCAGTACTTTGGGCTGGGCCAAAAGCTCAATCCGTCCGTCGTTTGGCAAACCATGCGTACGCAGCACATCGCGGACCCACGCCGCACCGGTTCCGGCCTTGGGCAGCCCTCCGTGATCAACGTCATGCAATGCAACCATGCCAGGCCGGTTACGCTTGAAGGGCCAAGGCGCGCGGACCTCAGCCTCCGCATCAACCAGTACGTAATCAACGCTGTAGGAAAACGCATTTTTCACAGAACCCTTACGACCGTGGTAGGTCCGCGCCTCAATATGGTCGACGGTTTTCATCGGCTTATTCTGCCGCTGCCAACGCCGGAGTTGCGCGCATGGCTTCCACCACTTCCACGGCTGATTTTATACCATCTTCATGAAAACCGTTGGCCAACCACGCACCGCAGAACCACGTGTTGTTCGTACCGTTCATCGCTTTGACTGTATCTTGGGCTGCCAAAGCTGCGGCGTCATAAACAGGGTGGCGTAATACAACTTCGTCCCAGATCAGGCTTGGGTCAATCTCACGGGTGCTATTGAGCGTCACGAAAAAGTCCTGCTCCGTTTCGAGCGGCTGCAATTTATTCATCCAGTACGTTAGATCAATTTGATCATCTTGCTTGCCTGCTGCCTCGGTGTAATTCCATGACGACCACACCTGTTTCTTGCGCGGCATTACCGAAGCGTCCGAATGCAAAACGACATGATTGGGCTGGTAGCCAACCGACCCTAGTGCAGAAGTTTCAGCCGCATTCGCGTCTGCCAAAAGCTGGAGTGCGTCATCAGAATGAGTTGCGAACACAACCTCATCAAAAATTTCCGCATCTGCGCCTTCGGGCATCACGTGCACGCCAAGTTCAGTGCGGTTGACACAATCGATCGGGGCACCAAGCCGAATGTCGACGCCTTTTTTCACCATCGATGCTTCCAGACGTTTCACATATTCAATCGAGCCACCCTGAACAGTGTACCACTGATGTTGGCCCGTAGCGCTGAGTAGGGCGTGATTTTCGAAAAACGTCATCATCGCCTTGGCTGGGAAATCCATAATCTTAGCTTTGGGCGTAGACCAAATCGCGCCTGAGAACGGCAATAAATACCGGTCGCGGAACCATTCGCCCGTGCCAAGAGCCTCGAGCAAATCACCTGTGCTCATACCGTCTTTGGCAAGCTTCAGTCCGTTGGCATTGAAATGGAAAATGTCGCGCAACATTCGCCAGTATTTTGGCTTCAACAAGTTACGGCGCTGCGCAAAAAGCGCATCAAGAGACACCAAACCATACTCCAACGCACCACCATCAATGGACGCCCCAAAGCTCATGTTGCTTGGCGCAACAGGCACATCAAGCTCGGCAAAAAGCGCGGTGAGATGAGGATAGTTAGCGTAGTTAAAGACAATGAAACCCGTATCCACCGCCACATCTTTGTCGCGTCCAGCCATCCGTGTGCGCGCATGTCCGCCGAGCCGCCCCTCTGCCTCATAAAGGGTTACCGCGTGGTCATCTGCCAGCATATGCGCCGCCGCCATGCCAGAAATACCAGCGCCAATCACCGCAACCCGCTTTGGGCCGCGCCGTTTATCCAATGGCATATTGTCGTCCTTGTTTGGTTGGTCTTGAGTGCTCTATATACGCCGCGATTGAGAAAGTGGATGACTCATCGTTTATTTCGCACATGCAGTGATCCAAACTTAGCGACCAGCCGTAACAGTGCCATGATAGACGGGATCGCCAGTTTGGAAGAAAGCAGTGCAACCGCGCAGCCGATCAGCTACGCTCGGCCACAGGTTGCACGATTCATCCAGCCCAAAAGGCGGCATTCCCAGATGACGACGACACAAGAGCGCACAGCGTGGGTTGCGGAAATGGACCGCATCAAAACCCTCCGAGATCAGGCAGCTTTCGCTGATCTGTTCGATTATTTTGCGCCAAGGCTAAAGGGGTTTTTAATGCGCGGCGGCACGTCCGAGGCGCTTGCAGAAGAAATTGCACAAGAGGTTATGGCAATCGTTTGGACCAAGGCCGATATGTTTGACGCATCACGCGCTAGTGTCTCGACTTGGATTTTTACCATCGCTCGTAACCGCAAAATCGATGTGCTGCGCAAAACGCAACGTCCTGAACCTGAAGACTTGTCATGGGGACCCGAGGCGGAACCGGATCAGGCCGATCAGCTTAGTGCACAACAAGAACAATCACAGTTGAAGACAGCAATGTCTCAGCTTCCGCAGAAACAAAGAGAATTGGTCGAACGCGCATATTTTGGCGATCAATCACACTCACAAATCGCGTCCGAGACGGGGCTGCCGCTTGGAACAATCAAATCACGAATACGCTTGGCGCTGGATCGCTTGCGCCACGCAATGGATGGAAATTAGACCGATGACAAATATCAAACATCACCTCACGGATGACGTGCTGCTGGCATATTGTGCTGGCACGCTACCAGAAGCCTTTAGCCTGGTGGTTGCCACGCATATTTCGCTCTGTGAAACCTGTCGTTCTCACATGGACACACTGGATGCGATTGGCGGCGTTGTCATCGAAGAAACACCAAAAGCAGCGATGTCATCTGGCAGTTTGGAAGCCTGCCTAAAAATGGCAGAGAGCATGCCCAAAGACCCGATCAAAATGGAAGCCGCCGGCATACCAAAGCGTCAGAAATCAGCTGGCTTGTTTCCTGCACCGCTTCAAGATTATGTGGGGGGTGATTTGGATGCGGTACGCTGGCGGCCGATTGGACTTGGCGTAAAGCAAGCTATCCTGAAGACCTCGCGCGATGCATCTGTGCGTTTGCTCTACATCCCGACTGGCGCTGCAATGCCAGATCACACGCACAACGGCACAGAAATGACACTTGTTTTGCAAGGTGCTTTTCAAGACGAAAGCGACTATTTCGGCGCAGGCGATGTAGAAATTGCTGACGAAGAGATGAACCATACGCCAGTTGCAGTTGGGCCTGTGGACTGCATCTGCCTCGCGGCAAGCGATGCACCCCTTAAGTTCAACGGCATCCTGCCAAAAGTACTTCAGCCGTTCTTCCGCATTTAAGGGCCCAAGCTGACCTCAGCTAACGGGCTATTTGTCTACAAGCGGGACAGTATCAGGGCCGTCAGCTGCCTCGAGTTCTTCAAAATCAAACGCATCAAGACGCCGAGCACGGCGACCCGCTTTTTCAGCGCTAATCCGAATATCTGCCACGTCTTTCGCTGCCTGACCGAAGTGCCGATCAAGGTTTTCAACCCGGGCACCGAGCCGTTCAACATCCTGAAACAACATCGATAGCTCTTTTCGAATAGCGCCCGCTTGCGCACGCATTCGCGCATCCTTCAAAATAGCTCGCATCGTATTCAGGGTCGCCATGCAGGTCGTTGGTGACACAATCCAAACGCGCGCCGCAAACCCATCACGCACCACCTCGGGGAAGTTGGCATGCAGTTCTGCATAGACTGCCTCTGACGGTAAAAACATCAACGCACCATCGGCGGTTTCGCCCTCAATCAGATACTTTTCGGATATCGCTTTAATGTGGGCGCGCACGCTTTGACGCAACTGACGGGCGGCGTCCTTTACCTCCCAATCATTCGCAGCACTGCGTAACTTTTCATAAGCCTCCAGAGGAAACTTTGCGTCCACAACAATGGGCCCTGGTGGATTAGGCAGGTGAATAAGGCAATCCGCGCGCTTGCCGTTCGAAAGGGTCGCCTGCATCGTGTAACTGTCGCTTGGCAGCGCCTTGGACACAATATCAGCCAACTGGATTTCGCCGAACGCCCCGCGCGTTTGTTTGTTACTCAAGATATCTTGCAAAGACAGCACATCACCACTCAACTTCGTAATGTTGTCCTGAGCTTTGTCGATCGCCTGCAATCGCTGTTGCAACTCTCCCAAAGACTGCGCGGTGCGACGTGACGTACCCGACAAGTTTTCATTCATCTGCACGGTAACCGCCTGAAGGCGCTGCTCCATCAATTGAAGCATATTTGCTTGTGCAGCGGCCTGCGCCTCTGACACATGGGTCAGACCTCCTGCAAGTTGCTGTTGCCCATCAGATAGCATTTGAACCCGCTGGCCCAGCCCTTGCATTTGTGCCGCAAGAGGACCTGTTGCACGCGCTGACCGGCCCGCCGCACGGGTGGTCACAACCAACAACAAAATGATCAGCACCAACGCTGCAATGCCCACAAGGCCCAACAGATGAAGCGGATCTTCAAGCGAAAAGCTATACGCACCAATCTCAATCATGTGCGGCCAAACAACCGCTCAATATCAGTCATCTTCAGCTCCACGTATGTGGGGCGGCCGTGGTTACATTGGCCAGAGTGCGGGGTCGTCTCCATCTCGCGCAGCAGTGCATTCATCTCATCCCCATTCAACCGCCGGCCTGTACGAACAGAACCGTGACAAGCAACACGGCTTAAAATCGCCTCAATCTTGGCTTGCACCAGATCGCTTGAACCAAGGTCATGCAACTCATCGAGCACATCACGAATAAGGCCTGACACATCACACTGGCCCAATAGCGCAGGCGTTTCGCGCACAGCGATTGCGCCTGCACCAAAAGGTTCCACCACCACACCGAACCGCGCCAGCGTATCCGTTTGCCCGATGATCAGTGCAGCGTCCCCATCAGATAGCTCCACGATGTCAGGGATCAGCAACGCTTGCCGCGCAATACCGTTTTCCGCCATCTGCTTTTTGAGGCGCTCATAAACAAGCCTTTCGTGGGCGGCATGCGCATCGACCAAAACAATCCCATCACGGGTTTGAGCAACGATATAATTCTCATGCAAATGCGCACGCGCAGCCCCCAACGGGTGATCAGGCAATGGCGTGTCTGTCGGCGCATTTGCCTCAATACGTGCAGAGGGCGCATCAAAAGGGGTTTGCCCGTCCTCAAACATAGGTGCTTGCGCAGCATAAGACGCAGATAGCCCACCTTGGCTGGGCCGGTCCATTTGATAGATGCGCGGCTCAACTGCTTCCGCACGCATCGCACCCAAAGTCTCGCCCGCAATGGTAGTCGATGCACGGTGCCCCGCATTGGCCAGCGCATGGCGCACAGCACTCACAATCAACCCGCGTGCCACACCAGCTTCGCGAAACCGGACCTCAGATTTGGCAGGATGCACGTTTACATCCACCATGGTTGGATCACAGTCCAAAAAGAGACACGCGGCAGGATGGCGATCGCGCGAAAGGAAGTCCATGTAAGCGCCGCGCAAAGCACCGACGAGGACTTTGTCGCGCACAGGGCGGCCGTTCACAAACAAGAATTGCGCAACCGCAGCACCACGGGAATAAGTAGGAAGTGCCGCGTAACCAGTTAGGTGAAAACCATCGCGTTCTGCATCAATCGGTACTGCGTTATCTGCAAATTCGCGCCCAAGAACGTTTGCAAGGCGGCCATGCAATGCATCAAACATATCACCAGTCTGCGCATCTGCGCGAAACGTCACCCGACCTTCACCGCCACCAGACACATCGCGCAGGGTAAAACTGACGAAGGGTTCGGCCATAGCAAGACGCTTTACGACGTCACTAATTGCCTGCACCTCGGCGCGGTCAGACCGCATGAATTTCAATCGTGCTGGCGTGGCATAAAATAAATCCTGCAACGTAACGATGGTACCACGTGTTAGTGCAGCAGGCTTTACACTGCCCATCTCGCCGCCACTGACTTTGATTTCAGCGGCATCAAAACCTTCCGCGCGCGAAGTGATCGTCAAACGTCCTACCGCCCCAAGCGACGGAAGCGCTTCACCGCGAAACCCGAACGTGTGAATGTTCAAAAGGTCGGTGCCATCGATCTTTGAGGTGGCGTGTCGTGAGAGGGCAAGCCCAAGATCATCCGGCGCGATACCACATCCATCGTCAGTAACACGGATTAAAGATTTGCCGCCCTGTGCAATTGCAATATCAATACGCTGCGCGCCTGCATCGATGGCGTTTTCTACAAGCTCTTTCACTGCAGAAGCTGGCCGCTCAACAACCTCACCGGCCGCAATGCGGTTGATGGCATTTGCGTCCAATTGGCGGATGACAGGGCGTATGTTGTTGACGGTGTCTGGCATGCCACAATAGCTAGCACGCCACCACAGATTCGACTAGTTGGTGCTTTGCAATCCCATTGGCTGACCGACTACCACAAAATGCAGATCATCTGCGCGTAACAACTCAGCTGCTACACGGTTTACGTCCTCTAGTGTCACGGCCTCGACCTTGTCGTTGCGGGTTGGGATATAGTCAATCGGAAGGCCCTGCATTTGCATTCCAACCATAATATTCGCGATTGGCCCATTGCCATCAAACCGCAACGGATACGCACCGGTCAAATACGTTTGGGCGCGGGACAACTCATCCTCGGACACGCCATTTCGCGCCGTATCTGCCCAGACTTGCTTTGTGACTTCGACCGCCTCTGCAATCCGGTCATTTGCGCTTGAAACCTGACCCAAATACATCGCGGCGTAGTCTTTGGGCACCAAATAGGAACCGATGCCGTAGGTAAGGCCCCGCTCCTCGCGCACTTCTTTCATCAGGCGGGCTTCAAAACCACTACCGCCCAAAATGGTGTTCAAAATAAACGCCGCGAAAAAATCAGGATCATCTTGGCGAAGTCCGCTGTGTCCAAAAAGCGCTACAGACTGTGGTGTTTCGAATGGTACAACAGTCACACCGCCTTTAAGTGTTTGCGTGACTTGTGCGGGCATCGGCGCGCCACTTTTGGGCAGTCCAAGCAACAAATCATCCAATAGAAACGCCAGCGCGTCGGGCGTGATGTCACCCGATGCGCCCACATAAAGACGATCCAACGCCATCGTTCGATCTTTTGCTTCAAACAGATCTGCCTGCGTCAATGCCGAAACAGATTGCTGCGTACCGTTGATATTGGATGCATAAGGATGCTGCCCGTAGGCAAGACGGGCAAACGTCTCGCTTGCGATTGAATTCGGGTCTTTTAGGTCCGACGCAATGATCGATTGCACCTGTGATTTCACGCGATCAATCGCTGACTGTTCAAACAACGGCTTGAGGATCGCTTGGCGCAAAAGGGCGATGGCCTCGTCTTGTGTATCCGTCAAAAACCGCGCGGAAATCTGTAGCGAGTCGTCACTTACATCAAACGAAAAGTCCGCCGCCAGCGCATCACGTGCCTGTGCAAATGCCTGCGCGTCCATGTCGCCGCTGCCTTCTTCAAGCAGAGCTGTCATCAGATTGATTGCACCGCGCTTGCCCTCCGCATCAAGCGAAGCACCGCCTTTGAAGCGAATTTCCAGCGCCACAAACGGGATCGAATGCTCTTCCACCAACCACGCCTTGATCCCAGACTTGGACGTTACTTCTTGTATCTCCACGGCGGCAAAGGCTGTGTGGGCCGTCATCAAAAACGCGACGAAGGTGGTAATAAAAGAACGGATCATTGTGACACCTGTGATGCTGCTTCGGGTGAAGTCGGTGAACGAAGATAGCCGGTGACTGCCACTTTACGGTCTAAAAATAGCGCCCGCGCGGCCTGCAGGATATCATCAGACGTGACAGCGGCCAAAACATCTGGCCACGCTTGGATATCCGCTACAGTCAAACCGGACGTCAGCCCCGCGCCATATGTTCGCGCCAAGGATTGAACGGAGTCGCGGCCATAAATCTCAGAAGCGCGCAACTGCACCTTGATACGGGCTAATTGTTCTTCATCAATTCCCGCCTCAAGAAACTGCGCAATGGCGGCATCAAGTTTGGCTTCTGCCTCGCTCAACGAAACCCCAGGCGTGGGCACCATCACAACGCCAAAGGTTGTATCGTCCAGCGATAACCCTGAATAAAACGCGCCTGTATAAACCGCGTCTTGGCTATCAAATTGCAGCCGCTGCCCCAAGAATGAGGTCGCGGGATTGCCACCCAACAATTCGGACAACAGTGTCAACGCCGCTGCTTTTTCTTGCGCACCACTGTCACGCTCAGGCGCCAAATATGTGCGGATCACGTAGGGCTGTGCCACGCGGGGGTCTTCAAATACCAACCTGCGTTCGGCGCGGTGCGGCGGCTCAGTAGGCCGCGCACGCGCCGTAAGGTCTTTGGTTGGCTCAAGTACGCCGTAATACGTTTCCGCAAGGCGCTTCACCTCATCTGGGTACACATCACCCGCCACAACCAACACGGCATTATTAGGAGCGTAAAAGCGCTGATAATATGCCAGCGCATCGTCTAATCCCAACTGCGCAATCTCATGCTTCCAACCGATGACGGGAATGCCGTAAGGGTGATTTTGGTATTGTGCTGCCATGCGCTGTTCCCCAAACAAGGACCCCGGATCGTTTTCTGTGCGCTGGTTGCGTTCCTCCAGAACAACGTTCCGCTCGGTCTCGATATCATCTTCAGTCAGGCGTAGATCGCGCATTCGGTCGCTTTCCATCCGCATCATCAAGTCAAGGCGGTCCGCAGCCACGCGTTGAAAATACGCAGTGTAGTCGTAACTGGTAAACGCATTGTCGCGCCCACCGTTGGCCGCAACGACTTTGGAAAATTCGCCCGCTTCCATGTCATCCGTTGCTTTGAATAACAGGTGCTCAAGAAAATGTGCGATACCAGATTTTCCGGGGTCTTCATCAGCGGCACCTGCGCGGTACCAGACCATGTGCACCACAACAGGTGCGCGGTGGTCTTCGATCACAACCACCTCCATGCCGTTATCAAGCGCGAATGTTGTGACATTATCCGCCGCAGCCGCAGTCAGTGGCATCCACAGTAATGAGGCAAGCATAAGAAAGGCTAAGCGCATCGAAAACACTCCGTTGTTACAGACTGTAAGCTACGGTGGCGCGCAAATCATTCAAGGCCGATGGCGTACTCGTGATGAGTTATTCGGCAAGCGGCAGCGGCGGTGCAGCGGGGGTGCGCACGCCAGCGCTGCGCAGACGTGCAAGCTCGGCATGCTGATCCAATGCTTGCTGAGCATAGGCTTTGAAATAAACATTCACATTTGCCGCGCGTTCCAACAAACGCCCACGGTTTGCTTTGCGGAACTCCAGATCACTGGCCGCCAGAGTGGAGCGGATATTGGCGTCAGTCCCGTAACGGCCAGCATGCGCCAGAACAGCACTGTCGCCCGCACGACCATCAGCGTTCATGCGTTGCGGGCTACCGCCAAGTGTTGCCACAGCATCGCGAAAAGGTGTGGGGTCTGCCAGATTGGATTGACCCAATGTAGGTGTAGGAAGCTCAGCAAAACTAGCAGGTTCTTGCAGCGGCTTATTTGGCAAAATTGCAAATTCATCAGGGCCAGACTGCGACTTTTTCAAATTCAACAGCTGAGGTTCCCCGCGCTCGCAGCCAGCAAGTGCAAGAGTGGTAACAATCATCAAAATCGTGGCTTTAATCAGATAACCCATAATGCCCCTGCCCAGTCGTTATGTTTAGATAACCTAGATTTTTAGGCGCGTCAGGTGCTTTTCTTATTTTCACCAGACGGCGTCAAAAAAACCAAACCAATCGCGCCCACAAAAATGGCGATGTCGGCCACGTTAAACGCAAAAGGGTTCTCAATCCCGCAGCAGGACATATTCAAAAAGTCCGCAACGGCACCGTAAACAATCCGGTCAATGATGTTGCCAAGCGCCCCGCCAATAAGCAAACCGGCGCTGATCTGCGCCCATTTGCCCATTTGTTCACGCGCAACCCACCACACCACAGCAGCCGTGATCACAAGTGCGACACCAATGAGTATCCAGCGCATGTCGAGCCCAGCACCCAAACCGAAGTTAACACCCCGGTTCCATGCCATGCGCAGATTAAGGTAGGGATCAATCACGTTGATCGACCCAAGCGTTTTAAGGTCCATGACTTGAACGACCCAAACCTTAATCGCTTGATCCAATACAAAGATCAGCGCGGCAACTGTGAGCGCGCGCTTCATTAGTGGCGGAAATGGCGCATGCCGGTGAATACCATAGCAAGGCCAGCCTCATCAGCTGCAGCAATTACGTCATCGTCACGCATTGAGCCGCCGGGTTGAATAATTGCGGTGGCACCTGCTTCAGCCGCAGTGATCAAGCCGTCTGCAAATGGGAAGAACGCATCGGACGCAACCACAGACCCTTGGGTCAAGGGTGCGGCCAAACCAAGTTCTTGCGCCATATCTTCGGCTTTGCGCGCAGCAATGCGTGTGCTGTCAACGCGGCTCATCTGGCCTGCGCCCACACCAACGGTAGCGCCGTCTTTGACGTAGATAATTGCGTTTGATTTGACGTGCTTCGCCACGGTCCAAGCAAACATCAAGTCTTTCATTTCTTGCTCACTTGGCTGCTTTTTCGTCACCACCTTCAGGTCGTCCATGCTGACGCGGCCTGTGTCTTTGTCTTGCACAAGATAGCCACCTGCTACCTGACGGATCGTCTGACCTGCCGCAGAAGCATCCGCCAAACCACCAGTGGTCAAAAGGCGCAGATTTTTCTTATTGGCAAAGATTTCCATCGCCTCAGGCGTTGCATCAGGGGCGATGACCACTTCGGTAAAGATGCTGGTGATTTCCTCAGCCGTTGCAGCGTCCAACGTTTGGTTCAACGCGATGATCCCGCCAAAAGCGCTTGTCTGGTCGCATTGGAAGGCCCGCGTGTAGGCATCACGAAGTGTCTCACCTGTCGCCACACCACATGGGTTAGCGTGCTTGATGATGGCGCAGGCTGGCGCACCACCGCCAAATTCACTTACCAATTCAAACGCCGCATCCGTGTCGTTGATGTTGTTGTACGACAGCTCTTTGCCTTGGTGTTGTTTGGCCGTAGCGATGCCCGCGCGGGTGCTGCCATCCGTGTAGAACGCCGCTGACTGATGCGGGTTCTCGCCGTAGCGTAGTGTTTGCGCCAATGTGCCTGAAACTGAAACACGGCGCGGCGTGCCTTCGACCTGCGCAGCCATCCAAGTGCTAACCGCAGTGTCGTACGCTGCGGTGCGCGCATAGGCCGTTTGGGCCAGACCTTGACGGAATGCGTACTCAGTTTGCCCACCATTTGCATCAAGTTGCGCAATGACAGCCGCATAATCTTCAACATCAACAACAACGTTCACAAACCCGTGGTTTTTTGCGGCCGAGCGGATCATCGCAGGTCCACCAATATCGATGTTCTCAATCGTGGTGTCGTAGTCGGCGCCCTTAGCCACTGTTTCTTCAAACGGATAAAGGTTCACGACAACCAAATCGATCGGGCCAATACCATGCTCATCCATCGCGGCGCGGTGCTCTGTGTTGTCGCGCAGGGCAAGAAGGCCACCATGCACAACGGGATGAAGGGTTTTGACACGCCCATCCATCATTTCGGGGAAACCCGTCACCTCGGACACGTCTTTCACGTTAAGACCCGCATCGCGTAGCGTCTTTGCTGTGCCGCCCGTAGACAGCAATTCAACCCCGTGCCGTGCAAGCGCTTGGCCCAATTCAACAAGTCCGGTTTTGTCAGAAACTGACAGTAAAGCGCGGGTAACAGGGGCAAGATTGGGCATGTGTTTGGTCCTAAGTTTAGTCGTTCCAGTCGCGTGCATCGCCACTGTCGAACAAATCGCGGACCGCCAGCGGCGTGTCCTGCGCTTTGGAGAGTGACCATTTCACTTGGCTGGCGTATGCCACGGCTTTACCCGAAAGGACAATCTGCATTGTCGCACGCGGGGCAATTCGCCCCTTTTCCAGATAAACAGACGGCTCAAGTGACAGTTGCACACCTTCAATTGCGCGAAAAACCCAAATTTCACCCGAGCGTAAAACAAGCGATACCGCACGGCCAGCCATGTCCAGTGAAGCGTCCACTTCTGCATGCAGGTGAAACCGAACACTGTAGGCAATGCCCTGCAAAGATGTGGCATCCAAAGCCAAGTCAAAGCGATTCTTATCCGCATCATTCATCGTTGTAAGCATGTCAGAACCGTTTAAAACGCGCCCATCTGCGGACAGCTCCAACTCACGCACATGCGTCAGCCCGTGTGAGCCTGCCCAAGCATCATGCGCGGCCCCCAGCTTTTGGTTCTCTGCGGTGCGCTGAATATCCAACTGAACCGTTTGCGGACCACCCACCAGATGCCCTTCATCGTTCAACTGCGCAGAGGACTGCCCCTCAAGATGCAGAACAGAATGCGACGGCGTCGCCCGTCCCGCCCGCGCCCATCTATCGCCAAAAGATACACCTGCGCCACAGTTTACGATCAATGGCCGCCTGCCAGACGTGAGTTCCATCGCCAAGGTGCTGGCATGTGCCCGGCGCGCATTCGTGGTTACAGGAGGCGGGCTTGCATCAATAATCAGGCTCGTGCGTCCGCCATTCAACCGCGCAAATCCCATGGCAGTATCACCCGTACGCGCCATGCGGCTCGCAGCATCTGCAAGCGCTTGGTCCAGCTTGCCGTCCACGCCGCGCCCACCGCCATGAAAACGCGTAAGTCCACCATCCGCGTGTCGCAGCGCCCGCAGAGTTGGGCCTATCCGCTCAACCGCATTACTGATCGCAGTTGCTGGCTCACGCCCAACAGCAGCACACGCTTTTTGCACCCACGTCAAATGTGTCAATACGTCCAACAGCTCTTCGGGATTACGGCTTACAATCGCGCCTTGCGCATCAATGTGGGCGTCACAATCACTGGCCAATGCTTTCATGGCCGGATCAACGTGATGCTGCATCCCCTCAATGGTAAGACCAGCATAAATGATCCCAACAAGCGCTTCGAAACGGCTTAAACCACTTGGCAAAACACGCCAACGGCGGGCCAAGAATTCAGTCTGTTTGGAAAGAGATGTATAGTAATCGTCAGAGATGTCCGCGCCACTACCGCGCAAAATAAACAGCGCGTTGTTCACCCACCGGATCACGCGCCGCCCTGTTACCTCAGGGGACCATGCGGGCAGTGAAGGTGCGGGATACTTCGTGATCCACTCCGAAAGCCAATGCCCCGCCAGATCGCGTGCCTTGGCATCACCTGCCGCGGCCAGATCATCAAGCCACAAGAACCCGTGAGCCTCACTACTGAAATCCGCGGACGGCATTTCAATGTCCCAAAGTGATGTATCGGGCGCTTCGATCAATTCTCCCGCAAACATCAAGTTACCCGCCACGATCTGGCGGCCTTTGTTGTAACTGCCAATACTGCGAGGCTCAGGCTGGCCCACAAATCCCGTCGCCGCAGCGCATTTACCAGCACGCCACGCATGAAAGCGATCCGCCATCGTTGGAACTTGTTTTTTGCTCAACTAACTCACCCGACTACGCGACGTTTATGCCGCAACACCCCAACACCACATCCTACGATATGGCCGGTTTTGTCACAGGTTAGCCCGTTGCTCGCAAGGTGTCATCAATCGTCTTTGCGCAGGCACACGATATAAAATCCGTCCATGCCGCCGCGTTCAGCCCAATAATCAGGCCGCAAGCGCAAACCGCCCTCTTCACTGATCCAATTTGGTTCAACACCCTCAACAGACAGCGCCGCACGGTCAACGCTCCAGCCTGTCAGATCCGCCTCATCAATGTGGACCTCGCCCTCATCGGGCAGCAGGCTACAGGTGCAGAAAACCAGCCGGCCACCCGGTTTCACAAGGCGCATCGCGTGCGCAAGCATTCGGGCCTGTAAATCGATCAGCGCACCAAAATCACTGCCGTCTTTGGCGTGGGGCAAATCCGGATGTCGGCGCATCGTACCGGTTGCCGAGCAAGGCGCATCCAGCAATACAGCATCGAAAAGCCCGTGCTCATCTTCGCTCACTTCAAACACATCGCTGTTCACCAGCTGCGCCTTCAAATCCACACGCGCGAGGTTTTCCTCAACCCGCTTGAGACGGTTGGCATTATCATCAACAGCCACCACATCCGCACCAGCCGCAGATAATTGCATCGTCTTGCCACCTGGTGCTGCACACAGGTCCAAGACACGCTCACCTACTTTGGGGGCAAGCACTTTGACAGCAAGGGCAGCCGCGGCGTCTTGAACCCACCAAGCACCCTCATCGAAACCATCAAGCTTTGAGACTTGCCCGAACGCCGCAAGACGGTGTGATCCTGTGGGAAGCGTCACAGCTTCGGGCGTCACATCACCATCGCGACCACGCAAAGAAATATCGAGCGGAGGCGTTGCGGCTTGGACTTTTTCCATGACCTCGACACTGCTACGGCCCCACGCCGCCACAAGCGGGCCACGCAGCCAATTGGGCATGCGGGCGGGCGGCAGTTTTGCCCAAGCATCCGGACCCGTTTCGGCCACGCGGCGCAACACAGCATTAACCATACCTTTAAGGCCGCCAACCCGGGGTAATTTCGAAGTCAGCGTGACGCCTGCGTTCACCACACCGTGTGCCGCAGCGCCGTCTTCGCAGATCTCAACAACGCCTAATCGTAAAATATTCATCACGATCAGCGGAGGGTTTTTTTTCAAATACGGTTTAAGAACGTGGTCACATTTATCAAGGTGCCGCAGTGTTTGAACGGCCAGACGATACGCGCGTGCGCGGTCCTCTGCCTTGAGGTGATCGAGGGTATTGCTCACCTCGGCCAGCAAACGCCCTTGGGCCAAAACAGCCTCAAGAAGTTTGAGCGCTGCGCGCCGTGGAGCCAGTCCTTGATCCGCCATGTGGTGATATCCTTGATCAACAATTGCTTGCGGCCTATATCACGCTCATGACTGACGCAACAAATGACCCGTACCAAAATCTTCCTGACGCCGCTAAACGCGCGCTGGCCGAAGCCGAAGAGCGCCGCGCCAAAGCAAAAGCCGACGCACTGCCCAAGGAACTTGGTGGCCGCGATGGCCCCGAACCTGTTCGCTTTGGTGATTGGGAAAAGAAAGGCATCGCGATCGACTTTTGATCAAGATGTAAGGCAGCGCTAGCGCAGTGATAAAACCGCCGAACGTCCTGCGCCACGATCTGATGTAAAGCGTAACTTGTTATCGTTCACGCGCACCTCTTGGCAGTTGTAGCCAATGTCACGCGATCCCCACTTAAGATTTCTACAAAAATAGCCTGATTGCCACGCCCAATCGCCAGTCACGGCACGACCAAGTGCGCGGCCCATAATCTCGCCCGTTTCTTCAACACGCAATTTAATGCCCGGGTAGTGAAGTGACTTGCCTTGGATCACGCTGCGAAAGCGTTCTTCGTTATCAATCTTCGCAAAACCATCGGCCTGCGCTGCAGACGCAAGCGCACATGTTCCAATCAAAATAGTGGCAAAGACATTTCCCAAGCCCATGGTGCGATCCTCGTTGACATACACTGTTGTTACGCAAGGCATGCCAATTTGGATCAATCAGCGGCCTAAAGGCCCAAAACGTCGAACATATCGTATTGCCCAGGCCCGCGCGATTGACCCCAAAGTGCAGCCTTTAGGGCACCGCGCGCAAAGATCGCTCTGTCTGTTGCCATGTGGCGCAACACAATACGCTCACCAGCGGCGGCAAACATCACGTCATGCTCTCCAACAATATCACCACCACGGACCACGGCAAAACCGATATCGCCGCGTTTGCGGGCGCCCGTCATGCCATCGCGTCCCGCGTCGCGCACATCGCTCAGTGCAACACCGCGACCCGCTGCAGCAGCCTCGCCCAACATCAATGCAGTTCCGCTTGGAGCATCCACTTTGTGGTGGTGGTGGGCTTCTATCACTTCGATGTCAAAATCCTCATCCAGCGCTTTGGCCACCATTTGGGTAAGTTTCGTCAGCAAGTTTACACCCAGAGACATGTTTCCCGCGCGCACCTGAACCGAGTGACGGCTGGCCGGCTCAAGCCGCTCGATCTGCTCGTCCGTGAAGCCCGTCGTGCCGATGACGTGCACCGCACGGGCCTGTGCAGCGATGGCCGCAAACTCAATCGTCGCTTCGGGAGCGGTGAAATCAATGACTGCCTGTGCTTGTGCAAATGCAGCAAGGGCATCGTCGCTGACGATCACGCCCATTTCAGTACCACCCATCGCAACGCCGATATCACGGCCGATCCAGTCGTGACCCGCACGCTCAATCGCACCAACCAATGTGCAGGCATTACTCTGGGAAATTGTCTGGCACAGCATCTGCCCCATCCGGCCAGAAGCACCCGTTACCACTATTTTCGGCAAATCAGTCATCATTCTCTCCATATTCCGTACCGTCCTACGACACCTACGCTTGGCAAGGAAGGCCATCCGTCATACATCCCGCGTATGGCAAAGAACAAATTTGATAACTCTGGTGCTCCGTCCCAACGCCAATTGCGCGTTGGCGAGCTTATTCGCCGCACTCTGTCGGAGGTTTTGACACGTGGAGAAATCCACGATCCAGACCTGAACCGGCTGTATCTATCTATTGGCGAAGTGCGCGTAAGCCCCGACTTGCGGATTGCGACTGTTTACGCGCTGCCATTGGGCGGGGACAAAAAGGAAGAGGCAATCGCCGCACTTAAGCGCAACAAAGGTGAGTTGCGACACGCGCTTGATAAAAAGCTGACCCTACGCTTTTCGCCCGAGCTGCGGTTTTTGGCGGATGACACCTACGATCAAATTGATGCGACCAAGAAATTGCTGGCCCAAGACGTTGTGCGCCGTGATGCGCAAGCGCCCAGCGACGACGCCGAGGACTAAAGCAATGCGGCGTGCGCTTCTCACGTTGGCCTTTTGGGCCGCGGGCACATGCGCGCTTGCAGATGTTCAACCAACGACATGCGCCGTTCAAAGCCATGAAGGTGCTGAATATACCGTTTGTACTGTGGACGACCCGTCCGTGTTGCGACTGCATCTTAGGGGTGACGATGGTGAGGTCATTGGCAGTTTCCGCCGCCTTGAGGCCACCCAAGGCCCCCTGCCTTTTGCGATGAACGCAGGCATGTATCATCCGGATCGATCACCCGTCGGTTACTATGTGGAGGACGGCGTTGAAATCATGCGTGTCATCCCAAACGCAGGCCCCGGCAACTTCGGGCTGTTACCAAACGGGATCCTGTGCATCACGCCCAGCGCCGTTCGGGTTATTGAAACCCTCGCTTTTCAGCAATCCCCACAGCCCTGTGTCCATGCAACACAATCCGGTCCGATGTTTGTGATTGACGGCGAATTGCATCCCCGCTTTTTGCCCAAAAGCACCTTTACCAACATCCGCAATGGCGTTGGCACTACCGACAATGGCAAGACCGCCTTTTTCGTCATGTCGAACGGGGCTGTTACGTTCCACCAGATGGCGCTCTTTTTCAGAGGTGCCCTTAAAACACCCAACGCGCTTTACTTTGACGGGCGCATAAGCAAGTTACACGCCCCATCCCTTGGCCGCTCTGATATTGGTCAGCCGATGGGCCCGATCATCTCTGCCTCACACTAACACCGAGTATTTACATGGCACGACGCAAAAATGGCCGCGATATCAGCGGCTGGATCATCATTGATAAACCCGCAGGTCCCACGTCTACGACTGTGGTGAACAAAGTGCGTTGGGCGTTCAATGCCAAAAAAGCAGGGCACGCAGGCACGCTCGATCCTGATGCGACCGGCGTTCTGGCCGTAGCGTTGGGTGAGGCCACAAAAACCATTCCCTACATCACAGACGCGCTTAAGGCATACGAGTTTTCCGTGAAATTTGGTGAGGCAACCAACACTGATGACGCAGAGGGTGAAATCATAGCACGCTCTGACACCCGCCCCACGGACGATGACATCAAAGCAAAACTTCAGGCATTTCTGGGCGATATTGAGCAAGTGCCCCCAAAATTTTCAGCCGTGAAAATCGATGGTGAACGCGCCTATAAACTCGCCCGTGATGGTGAAGACTTCGAAGTCGCCGCGCGTCCACTTTTTGTTGACGAGATTATCCTGAGTGACCGGCCAGATGCGGATCACGCGATTATTGAAATGACCTGCGGCAAAGGCGGATACGTGCGATCAGTCGCGCGTGATTTGGGCGACGCGTTGGGCTGTTATGGTCACGTTGCATGGTTACGCCGTGTATGGTCAGGCCCTTTTGACGTAGAAAACGCGATCGGTCTTGAGCGCATTGAAGAGCTTGCGCGTACCGCTGATATTGACGACCTGCTGCTCCCGCTTGAGTTGGGTCTGAGCGATCTACCACATCTGACATGTGATGCAGCAGCGGCCACGCGGTTTCGCAACGGCAACCCTGCCATGGCAATTGGCGCGGCGGAATATGGCGAAGAAGCGTGGGTAAGCCACCAAGGCGTCCCTGTCGCTGTTGGTATTTTCAAAGCGGGCAACCTGCATCCTTCGCGGGTGTTTAACTTACCTGCCGAATGATCACACGAACACATATCAAAGATGATGCGCCGTCCGTAGCGGTCTATTCAGATTGTGAGAAATACCGCTACTCCCTCACGCGCACCTGGGACCAATCCCAAGAGCACGTTTTGTTCGTTATGCTAAACCCGTCCACCGCAACAGAGGTGCAAAACGACCCAACTGTTGAGCGTTGTGAAAGGCGTGCGCGGACCTTGGGCTTTGGCAGCTTTTGCGTGACCAATATCTTTGCGTGGCGTGACACAGACCCACGCAAAATGCGCGCTTCAAAAGACCCAATCGGTCCGAATAATGACGCCGCAATCACGCAGGCGGCGGTCATCGCAAATCAAATTGTCTGCGCATGGGGAACACACGGTGCCTTTATGCAGCGAGGCGCCTTTGTGAAAGGACTACTCGTTCAAACGGGCAAACCGCTATCGCATTTGGGCTTGTCCAAAGACGGGCACCCCAAACACCCGCTTTATATTGCCTACAGTCAAAAACCTGTACTTTGGACTTAACTGCGAACAAATCTCACTAAAGCCCAAACTCTTGCCACAGTTCGCGGCGGACACCTCCACATCCTTGCCACAGATCACCCGTCTTTGGGCGATAGTTTGAGTAGGGGTTAAAATGTTAAAGCTAATATCACCAGAGCCATCAATCCGTCCGCCAAGCTTTGCCCAATGGGCATGGCAATATCCGTGTAATATTGCGGAGTTCAGGCCCGACACAGACCAGCTGATTGTGATTATTGATGACGAGAAAACCTATGACCCCAGTGAAGTGCAACTGCGGCCACGCTTGAATGGCACGACCGAGGTTTTGTTGGCGGGGCAAACGATTGGGACAGTCACGTCTAACGCTATTGAGGATGTCTCCGATTTGGTGGTGATGCGTATGTCGGATGCTTACGGAACGGTGATTGGCCCCGCTGCGGAGTAAACTAGGCTGTAACGCAGTAAGCCGAGCGCAAAGAATCGCTTCCATTTACAGCCATCTGCGCCTATACGCCCTCATCCGCGCTTTGTGTGGATACCTCCATGGGCCCTGCTGAACGACATCTCGGCTTGCGCCATCACTCTAACCTTAAAGGAGACCCCGATGTCGATTACAGCTGAAACAAAAGCACAGATCATGAAAGATTTCGCAATCAAAGAGGGTGACACTGGTTCCCCCGAAGTTCAGATTGCAATCTTGTCGTCGCGCATCGCGACCCTGACTGAGCACTTCAAAACACACAAAAAAGACAACCACGGTCGCCGTGGCCTTTTGAAAATGGTTGCTCTGCGTCGTAAGCTTTTGGACTATGTCCGTGGCAAAGACGAAGCACGTTACCAAGACCTGATTAAGCGTTTGGGCCTGCGCCGCTAAGCGCATTTCAAACCAGTCGAATACGAAAAGGCCGTCTGTTAAATCAGGCGGCCTTTTTGCTTTCTATCCTACCGCCCCAAAGGCCATTTTCGGACGCTATACGCCGGAATATTGGCGGCCTTGCGGTATTGCTTCCCAAACTGCCCTTTCTGTTGTATTGCGCCGCTATCTGAAAGTTGGCGCCCGGATTCCAGCGCCCACCAAATAAGATATCGGGATCAGAGGGAATTCGCCCTCTACGCTAATGGCCCCACGTGGGCCGAACTAGGAAACGTATATGTTTAACGTCACGAAAAAATCTATCCAATGGGGTGAAGAAACCCTCACGCTTGAGACAGGCAAAGTTGCTCGCCAAGCTGATGGTTCTGTTATCGCTACTTACGGTGAGACATCCGTAATGGCGAACGTCACCTTCGCAAAAGCACAAAAGCCGGGCCAAGACTTCTTCCCGCTGACAGTGCACTACAACGAGAAATACTACGCTGCTGGTAAAGTCCCCGGTGGCTTTTTCAAACGCGAAGCCCGCCCAACAGAAAAAGAAACACTGACATCGCGCCTGATCGACCGTCCGATCCGTCCGTTGTTTGTTCCTGGCTTCAAAAACGAAGTTCTGGTGATCTGTACTGTTCTGTCGCACGACGGCGTAAACGACCCTGACATGGTTGCAATGATCGCGGCATCTGCTGCGCTGACCATTTCTGGTGCTCCATTCATGGGCCCAATCGCTGCGTGCCGCGTCGGTTATGAAGATGGCGATTACATCTTGAACCCAGAGATCGACGATATGCACGATCTAAAGAACAACCCTGATCAACGCCTTGATCTGGTTGTTGCCGGCACAAAAGACGCTGTGATGATGGTTGAATCAGAAGCTTACGAGCTTACTGAAGCCGAGATGCTTGGCGCTGTGAAATTTGCTCACGAGCAAATCCAACCAGCGATCGATCTGATCATTGCTTTGGCTGAAGATTGCGCCAAAGAGCCGTTTGACTTCCAGGCACCTGACTACAGCGATTTGTTCGCAGCAGTTAAAGCCGCTGGCGAAGAGAAAATGCGCGCGGCATATGCAATCGGTGACAAGCAAGAGCGCACAACCGCTGTTGCCGCCGTCAAAGAAGAAATCAAAGCAAGCCTGTCAGAAGAGCAGCTCGCAGACGAGAACCTTGGCACAGCGCTCAAGAAACTCGAAAGCGGCGTTCTGCGCGGTGATGTTGTGAAAAACGGCAAGCGCATTGACGGTCGTCGTACGGATGAAGTCCGCGACATCGTTTGTGAAACTGGCTTCTTGCCACGTACACACGGCTCAGCCCTGTTCACACGCGGCGAGACACAAGGCTTGGTTGTGACCACTTTGGGCACGGGCGATGACGAGCAGATGATTGACAGCCTTCAGGGCATGTATAAGTCGAACTTCTTGCTGCACTATAACTTCCCTCCCTATTCCGTTGGTGAAGTTGGCCGCTTTGGCCCTCCCGGTCGCCGCGAAATCGGTCACGGTAAACTCGCATGGCGGGCTCTTCAGGCTGTTCTGCCAGCTGCAACAGACTTCCCGTACACTGTGCGCGTTGTTTCTGAGATCACTGAATCAAACGGTTCGTCTTCAATGGCGTCAGTTTGTGGTGGCTCTTTGTCCATGATGGACGCTGGTGTGCCGCTTAAATCAGCTGTTGCTGGTGTGGCTATGGGCCTCGTTCTTGAAGATGACGGATCATACGCGATCCTGACCGATATCCTTGGCGACGAAGATCACCTTGGCGATATGGACTTCAAAGTGGCGGGTACCGAAAAAGGTATCACATCACTTCAAATGGACATCAAAGTCGCAGGCATCACACCTGAGATCATGGAAAAAGCACTCGACCAAGCAAAAGACGGTCGTATGCATATCCTTGGCGAGATGAACAAAGCGCTGTCTGGCGCGAGTGAATTCTCTGCTCACGCGCCGCGCATTGAAACAATGCAGGTTCCAACGGATAAAATCCGTGAGGTCATCGGTTCTGGTGGTAAAGTGATCCGTGAAATCGTTGAAACATCCGGCGCTAAAGTCGACATCAACGATGACGGCATCATCAAGATCGCCTCTGCAAACGCAGAAGCCATCCAAAAAGCCTACGACATGATCTATTCCATCGTGGCAGAGCCAGAAGTGAACGCGGTCTACACCGGTACAGTCGTCAAAATCGTCGACTTCGGTGCATTCGTGAACTTCTTTGGTAAGCGCGATGGCTTGGTACACGTCAGCCAAATCGAAAACCGCCGTTTGAACCACCCATCCGACGTCCTCAAAGAGGGCCAGGAAGTGAAAGTCAAACTGCTGGGCTTTGATGACCGCGGCAAGGTTCGCCTTTCTATGAAAGTAGTGGATCAAGCAACTGGCGAAGAGATCAAAGAAGAGCCGAAAAAGAAAAAAGGCGACGAAGAAGAATAAATTCTTTCTCACCGCTTAATCATCTCAAAGCCCTGCTAGAAATAGTGGGGCTTTTTGTTATCTGGTCGCTGTCTGAGGCAAAATTTTGTGATGCGGCGGCTTTCGTTTTGCGCCCACATTTCGCCTTATGTTAACCTTAAAGGCCGTAAACGGTGTCTTGTTATGATTTCTCGGCGATCTTTTCTTTTTGCATCACCTGCCTTGCTTGCAGCTTCTCCCGCTGCGGCGTTCTTTAAGCGTGCAGCGAAAGACTCGAATGGCGCGTACGAGCTGGAAGAGCATTTCAAACCCGCGATGGTTAAAGTTCCTGAATCGTGGCGCGTAGGCAGTATTCGGGTGTTGTCAGACCGGTTTCAGCTTTTTCATATTCGCAAGCGTGGCGTGGCGTGGCGCGTGGGCGTTTCCTTGGGTGAACAAGGCCTTGATTTCAAAGGCCGCGCCACAATTCACCACAAAGCTGAATGGCGCCGCTGGACCCCGACGCCCCGTATGCTCAAACGAAGACCAGACCTTTATGCTCAATACAAAGGCGGGCTTGATGGCGGCGATCCGCGTAACCCCATGGGCGCGGCAGCGCTTTACATGGCAGTGAACGGGCGCCCCACATACTACCGCATTCACGGCACCAACATACCGTGGTCAATCGGGCTGGCCTATGAGACTGGCTGCATCAAACTGCGCAATGATCACATGCAAATGCTTTATCCGCACGTAAAGGTCGGAACCCGCATGTTAGTGACGTAACTGAGGCTTGAACGAACCCGCCTCCTCGTGACAGTGTGCACAAAATTTAGGCCGTCAGGGAGCGCAAAATGAACACTCAGGAATTCTACATCAACGGTCAATGGGTCGCCCCCAACAGTGCTGCAACGATGGATGTCATCAACCCCTCAACCGAGGAAGTATGCGCCACGATCGCCATCGGGGATCAGGCTGACACAGATGCAGCAGTCGCAGCAGCGAAAGCCGCATTTCCCGGCTGGTCCCAAACAGACAAAGCTGACCGCGTCGCATTGTTGCAAAAGTTCCGCGACATTTACGTGTCCCGCGCCGAAGACATGGCCCAAGCAATCTCAACAGAGATGGGCGCACCGCAGCAACTTGCACGCGTTCAACAAATTGGCGCCGGCACATGGCACATCGACGGCTTTTTGAAAGCCTTTGACGGGTTTGAATTTGAAAAAATGCACACACCAACCGAGGCTACACTTCTGGAGCCGATTGGCGTTTGTGCTTTGATCACGCCTTGGAACTGGCCAATGAACCAGATCATCCTGAAAGTTATTCCCGCCATCGCGACCGGCTGTACAGTCGTGCTGAAACCATCCGAAGTATCCCCGCTGTCGGGTATTTTGTTTGCTGAATTCATGCATGAAGCGGGGTTCCCTGCTGGCGTGTTCAACTTGGTAAACGGGGATGGACCCGGCGTTGGCTCACAACTTTCATGCCACCCTGATGTGGACATGGTCAGCTTCACAGGCTCATCACGCGCAGGTATCGCAATTTCGAAAGCCGCCGCTGACACTCTCAAGCGCGTCAGCCTTGAATTGGGCGGCAAAGGTGCAAACATCATTTTCGCCGATGCAGACGAAGATGCTGTAAACCGCGGAGCAGCACGCTGTTTCCGCAACTCCGGCCAGTCATGTAACGCCCCCACACGTATGCTTGTCGAACGCAGCCGCTATGATGAAGCAGTTATCCAAGCCGCAGCAACAGCAGAAGCAACACGCGTCGGTCCTGCATCTGAAGAAGGCGAGCACATTGGCCCCGTCGTGTCAGAAGCACAGTTCACCAAAATCCAGGACCTGATCGAGATTGGCAAGAAAGAAGCGCGCCTTGTCGCTGGTGGCACAGGCCGCCCAGACGGCTTGAACCGTGGCTATTTTGTTCGCCCGACAGTTTTTGCTGATGTGAACAACGACATGGAAATTGCGCGGACCGAGATTTTTGGCCCTGTGCTGTCAATCATTCCGTTTGACACCGAAGAAGAAGCTGTCGCACTGGCAAATGACACTGTCTACGGTCTTACCAACTATGTGCAAAGCTCGGACGATGCCAAGCGTATGCGCGTGGGTCGTCAACTGCGCTCAGGAATGGTTGAAACCAACGGCAAAGGCTTTGCTCAAGGCTCGCCTTTTGGCGGCTATAAGCAGTCAGGCAATGGCCGCGAAGGTGGTGCGTTCGGTCTTCATGAATTCCTTGAAGTCAAAGCACTATCCGGATTTGTCGCCGAATAGGAACTGCGCTAGAAACAAAAAGAAGGCCTCGCAACATGCGGGGCCTTTTTCGTTACGCCTATTGCCGCTGCCTAAAATGGGACCTTTGCGCGGAAACGGTGACGCTGCCCACCGTCGGGATGGTGCAATTCCAACACCTCTGAGTGCAGCATCATACGTGGATATTCTGCCGCTGTTTCAGGCGCATAGAACGGGTCGCCAATAATCGGATTTCCCATGCTAAGGCAGTGAACGCGCAACTGGTGGGACCGGCCCGTTTGCGGGAACATGCGCAGCCGCGTCTCGCCGTCCAAGCGCTTAATCACTTTCCAATTGGTGACCGCAGGCTTGCCCATCTCATGACAAATCTTCTGTAGCGGGCGGTTTGGCCAATCGACGATCATCGGCAAATCTACAGTGCCCTCGTCCCCCTCAACACTGCCATGCACCCGCGCAACATACGTCTTTTTGGGGCGGCGTTTTTCAAACTGCAGGTTGATATGACGTTGGGCATAAGGAGTCAGCGCCCACACCATGACGCCACTCGTGTCGCGATCAAGCCGGTGGACCGTCAACGCTGTTGGAAACACCGCACGGACCCGCGCCTCAAGGCAATCAGCCAGATGTTCACCCTTGCCGGGAACACTCAACAAACCCTCAGGTTTGTTCACCACAACAATCTCATGATCGTCGTGCAAGATCTCTAGCGGGATATCGGGCGGGGCATAGGTATCACTCATGCCCCGCCTTTACACTGAATTATCTCAGACCTTAACCCGTTCTGACTTCGGATCGTAGAAAGGTTTCATCTGTGCTGTCGCCTCAACGCGCACACCGGCTACATCGATCTCAAATTTTGAACCGAGCATCTCAGCAGCGGTCTCACCTTTGCACGGCACGTAGCCCATGCCCATTGCGGCTCCTTCGTTGTGACCGTAGGCGCCAGAGGAAAGATATCCGACCACCTCACCATCGCGTAAAATAGGCTCGTTGTGATACAACAGCGGCTCTGGCTCGTTCAGTTTGAATTGCACCAAACGGTTCTCAAGGCCCGCGTCCTGTTTGCGCAAAATTGCATCGCGACCAATGAAGTTTTCTTTGTCCTTTTTGACCGCAAAGCCAAGCCCCGCTTCAAGGATGTGATCCTCAGCAGTAATATCATGGCCAAAGTGCCGGAAGCCTTTCTCAATCCGGCAGGTATCCATCATGTGCATCCCGCATAGGCGCACGCCAAGGTCAAATCCGGCTTCAGCGACCGCCTCAAAAACATGACCGCATTGATCCGCAGAGACATAGACTTCCCACCCAAGCTCACCGACATATGTGACGCGGTGAACGCGGGCGAGGCCCATGCCGATCTCAATTTCTTGGGCAGTGCCAAAGGGATTTACTTCGTTGCTGAAGTCATTCGGCGATACAGCCTGCAACAACTCACGAGAGCGCGGCCCCATAATTGCCAGCACACCTTCACCAGCAGTAACATCCATGATCACAACGTTGAAATCACCGCGGTGACGCATCAGCCAGACCTGATCCGCCTGACGTGTCGCAGCAGGCGTCACGACCAAATAGGATGTCTCGCCAAGGCGTGTTACAGTCACATCCGCCTCAATGCCGGCGCGGTTATTCAAAAACTGCGTATAGACGATTTTGCCAACAGGTACCGAATAATTACCGCCAGCGACATAGTTCAAGAACGCCTCGGCATCTGGCCCCTCAACGCGGATTTTGCCAAATGATGACATGTCGTACATGCCCACGTTTTGACGCACGGCCATGTGCTCTTCGCGGACATTGTCAAAGAAGTTTTGACGCGACCAGCTATATTCATACGCAGGCTCCTGCGCTTCACGAGCGAACCAGTTGGGGCGTTCCCAGCCAGCAAACTCACCCATCACCGCACCACGTTCTGTCATATGGTTATGGAAAGGTGAGCGCCGCACACCGCGTGCTGTTTCTTTTTGTTTGAACGGAAAGTGATCCTTGTAAAGCAGTCCCAACGTTTCTTTGGAACGCTCATACAAATACTTCGCATTCGACTGAAACGGCTGCATCCGTGCAATGTCCACATCACCCAGATCAAACGGTTTTTCACCGCTATCCATCCACTCAGCCAACGCGTGACCCGCCCCACCAGCAGATTGAATGCCGATCGAGTTGAAACCACATGCCACCCAGAAATTATCCAACTCGGGCGCAAGACCAAGATGATACGCATCATCGGGCGTAAAGCTTTCCGGGCCGTTAAAGAATGTATGAATACCCGCCTCAGCAAGCAGCGGCACACGGTCCACGGCTTTTTCCAAAATAGGCTCAAAATGATCAAAATCTTCGGGCAGTTGATCAAATTCGAAATCCTCAGGAATGCCATCCATCGCCCAAGGTTTGGCTTCGGGCTCGAACGCACCAAGCAAAATCTTACCGGCATCTTCTTTGTAATACGCATATTCGTCAGGCACCCGCAGGACGGGCAGCTGCGTCATGTCGGGAATGTTTTCAGTGACAATATAGAAGTGTTCACAAGCATGAAGCGGCACCGAAACGCCCGCCATTTTACCAACCTCACGGCCCCACATGCCACCACAGTTTACGACCATGTCTGCTTCGATATGACCGGTATTTCCATCCTCAGTTTGCCAATCGACACCGGTGACGCGTTGTCCTTCTTTGGCGATGCCAGTCACTTTAACGCGTTCTTTAATAAGCGCGCCGTTCTGACGCGCGCCCTTAGCTAGCGCGAGTGCGATGTTGGCCGGATCGCCCTGCCCGTCCTTGGGCAGATAAACTGCACCGACAACCCCATCGAGGTTGATATGCGGGTAAAGCTCTTGGACACGCTCGTTAGAGATTTCCTCAACCTCAACACCGAAAGCGCGCGCCATTGCAGCTTGGCGGTAGATCTCTTCACGCCGCTCTTCAGTCAGCGCAACCGTGATTGAACCACAGCGTTTGAAGCCCGTAGCAACACCAGTTTCTGCTTCAAGCTCGCCGTAAAGTTCTTGGGAATATTTAGCCAATTTCGTCATGTTAGCCGTTGCACGGAGCTGCGCAATCAGGCCCGCTGCGTGCCACGTTGTGCCAGACGTCAGCTGCTTTCGCTCAAGCAAGACAATGTCTTTCCACCCTTTTTTCGCAAGGTGATAGGCGACAGAACAACCAATTACGCCACCGCCAATGATGACAACGCGGGCTTTTTCAGGAAGGCTCATCAGAAGGATCCTTAAAGATAATGAAAATGAAAGGCGCAGCCCCGAGTGGCCGCGCCGAAGCCAAATAAATTACGCGCGGATGCGAGCGTTCTCAGGGTCCCAAAGGGGCTGATCTTCTTGCACCACTGCCGCCATACGCTTGCCGAAGACATCAATCTCAAGCTGAGTACCAGCAACCGCCGCATCAATGCGAACCATGCCCAGCGCAATGGCCTGATCACACCGGTAACCATAAGCGGCAGATGTGACTTCACCGACCACTTCACCATTTGCATAGACCGGCGCCATATAGGGTGCGTCTTGCTCGCCCGCCTCGACAGTCATGGTGACGAAAGCTTTCTTACGCCCCTGCTGGTGCTCTGCTGCGATAGCCGCTTTGCCCACGAAGTCCTGCGGTTTATCGAGGCGCACAAAACGCTCCATCCCGCTTTCAAGCACTGTGTAGTCTGACGAGAGATCACCCTTCCACGCACGGTAACCTTTTTCGATCCGCATACTGTTAAGCGCATACATCCCGAACGGCGTTGCACCGGCAGCAAGCACAGCGTCATAGATGGCCTTGATGCTGCCCATCGGTGCATGAATTTCCCAGCCCAATTCACCAGCGAAGCTAACACGGATCAAACGCGCCTGTTCACCAGCCACAGTTGCATCTTGGATCGTTAGCCACCCCAACGACAGATCACCATCGGTCAAGCCAGCCAACAATTCGCGCGACTTCGGTCCCGTTAGGATGAGGGTCGAATAGTCATCCGTAACATCCACCAACTCAAGACCATCAGGCAACCGGTCACGCAGCACTTCAAAGTCATGCCACTGCGCAGGTGCTGCGGTGATAAGTTGAAACTCGTCTTCGCCTAAACGGCCAACAGACATCTCAGTAAGAAGGCGGCCTTTGGTGTCTGCGAAATACGCCAGGTTCATCCGGCCAGTCTTTGGCAAGGCGCCCGTGATTGTGGATCGAAGCGCCTCAGCAGCACCTTCGCCCTTAAGGATGAACCGCGAAAACCCGGGCAAATCCAGAACACCTACACCGTCACGCACCGCCTCTACTTCAGCTTTGATGCGGGGTTCCCATGGACCTGCGCGGTCCCATGTTTCTGTACTCTCTATTGAGGTATCATCACCGTCTTTGGCAAACCAGTTCGCACGCTCCCAACCGTTATAAGCTCCCATCACACCGCCGTTTGCGCGAACGGTCGCATCATTGGGTGACAGCTTTTTGTCACGCCCTGCAGGCCATTCTTTGTGCGGGAAATGCATTCCGTATTCATGGCCATAAGTCTCGAGCGACTTTTGCAAGTTGTAGTCGAAATCAGCGTGCGCGGTGTAGCGGCGGGGATCAACGGCCCACATATCGTTTGAGGTTTCTCCGTGGATCAGCCACTCGGCCATCGCTTTACCTGCTCCACCACCTTGCACGATACCAAATGTAAAGCTGTGCGCCTCAAAGGCGTTTTGCACACCAGGCATCGGACCTATCATCGGCAAGCCATCAGGCGCATATGGAATTGGGCCGTTAATGTTGCGGCCAACGCCACCGGTCCCAAGCAAAGGCACGCGCTCCATCGCGTCTTCAATGTACCATTCCAAGCGGTCCAGATCATCGGGATACAGCTGGAAGCTGAAATCGTGCGGCATTGGATCTTCTTTGGTAGTCCAATGCGCTTTGCAGTTGAATTCATATGGTCCAAGATTCAGACCGTTTTTGTCTTGGCGCAGATAATAGCTGCTATCTACGTCGCGTATCATTGGTGTCTTGCGCCCATTTTCTTGGGTCCACTGTTTGATCTCGTCAATCTCTTCGGTCAGAAAATATTGGTGTGACATCACCGTTAACGGCACATCGCGGCCACCGAAAGGCTTGAACCACTCACCCACACGCGCTGCATAATACCCCGCCGCGTTCACAACTTTCTCGCAGCGGATATCGCCTTTTTCCGTGTGAACGATCCACTCATCCCCATCACGTGATACACCTGTCGCTGGGCAAAAGCGCTGGATATTGGCTCCCAAATCGCGCGCACCTTTGGCAAGTGCTTGGGTCAGTTGTGCGGGGTCAATGTCACCGTCAAGCGGGTCCCAAAGGATACCTTCAAGATCATGCGTCTCAACAAAGGGGTTATAATCCTTCATCTCTTCGCGGGTGATCATATCCATCTGCAAGCCCATCGCGCGGGCTTGTCCAGCAACTTTTTCAAACTCCATGGCACGTTCTTTGGTGTGCCCCAAACGCAGCGCACCCGTGACATGATAATTCATCGGGTAGTCGACCTCATCCGCGAGGCCACGGTACATCTCAAGCGAATAGCGCTGCATATTCATCACGGCCCAATTGGGCGCAAAGTTGGGGCAGTTGCCCGCCGCATGCCATGTCGAACCCGCTGTCAGCTCGTTCTTTTCCAGAAGCACACAGTCCGTCCAACCTTCTTTGGCAAGATGGTAAAGTGTGGAGACACCCACAACACCGCCCCCAATAATAACAACCCGCGCTGTCGTTGGAAAATCCGCCATGTCTAGTTCTCCCTTTGCGGTAAATCATCCGCGATTGTGTAATAGTCGCCCTTGGCGCCTACGTGTATGTGTTCATCAAGCTGGCCCTGGGTTGGCCCATCAATGGCCCCAAGCGAGAAACTAACGCTTGGCTCGCCAGCTAGTTTCCAAAATAAAACGCTGCCGCAGGTCGGGCAGAAGCCGCGCTGTGCTGTCTGCGAAGACGCAAACCACGACACCGCGCCAGTGATTGAAATACCTGTGTCGCTTACTTGGCCCGCCGCCCAATAGTGGCCCGATTGCTTGCGGCACTGTGTGCAGTGACATGCCGCCATTCGCATGACGGGTTCAGTCACTTCAAAACTGCAGCCCCCGCACAGGCATGACCCGCGCATCAATAAACCGGTGGCGCGATAACCCAGACCGCCTCACATGTTTCACTGTAGGGGTTCGCCCACCGAAAAGGTTGACCCTTCACGCGGAAGCTGTCCCCTTTTGAAAGGGTAAACGTCTTGTCCGCGATGGTTACGTCAAGTTTGCCCCGCACAATATATCCAACCTCTTGCGTCGGGCGCTCGACGAACTGCTCAAGAACGGCGCCCACTGCAAAGCTTGAATGCACCACCTCAAAGTCATCGCTAAGATCAGGCGACAAAAGCTCCTCAACCAGACCGGCGGCGCGTGATCCGATTGGGCGGCGCGCGCCCGCACGAACGATCAGCCCCTCCTCGTCGGGGGCTGCATTTACGCGAAACAAAGACGACACAGACACATCAAGTGCACGCGCCATGTCACGCAAATCATTGATTGAAGGCTCAGACATATCGCGCTCAACCTGCGACACCCAGCCGACAGAGCGACCAAGCGTATCCGCAAGATCTTGCAGCTTCATACCTCGCGCTTTGCGCAGGGCTCTTAAGTCAGCGCCAAGCGTTTTGACTGGCTGTTCATGTCGCACGACTCAAACCTCTTCGTGAAAAAATAATGCGTTATTTCACGTAGCCGGAAAATTCTGGCTTTGCCAAGATAAAAATTTCACTTGGCTAAAGAACTTTTTGAAAAACGCGGTGCAGCAAAGATGTCATCTGCTGAACGTCTTCATTTGTAAAAGCAGCAGGCTGATCGCTGTCCAAATCGAACACCGCCAAAAGCGCACCATGCCCATCAAAGACGGGCAAAACCAACTCAGACTGCGTGGAAGACGCACATGCAATATGCCCCTCAAACGCATGAACATCCGCAACCAACTGTGGGGATTGAAGACGCGCTGCAGCGCCACAAACACCCCGAGAAAACGGAATCTTTAGGCATCCGTGCCCACCTTGGTAGGGACCGATTTTCAAAACTTCGGGTTCTGTCACGCGGTAAAACCCAGTCCAATCAAACCGATCATCCGCGTGATGCACCTCGCACACGACTGTCGCCATCAGAGCAATCTCATCTGTTTCACCTTCAGTCAGCGCATCAATGGTTTTGTGCAAAGCGGGATAATCAATCATGACGGGCGGCTCCGGTTTGGTGATCATTTTAGATAAATGCGTTGCGGATCACGCGGACACAAGAAAGGAATTAGTAACAGTTGCGCCTTTACACCCGTCCACAGGGTGAACCGGAGGGCAAAAGGTGAGACTAACACAAACAACGACGCCAGCAGGGCTGATCTTGCGCGTCGAAGAGGCAAGGATTGACGCGATGGCGGCGATTGCATTCAAAGACGCGATGAGAGCCGCCACACAAGACGAGACAGGCCGTGCGATACTTGATCTTAGCGAAGTAACATTCATTGATTCCAGCGGGCTTGGTGCGATCGTTGCGGCACTTAAACAAATGCCAGATGGCACAGCGTTAGAGCTTGCCTGCTTGTCTTCAGCTGTCGAAAAGGTTTTCAGCCTGACCCGCATGGATACTGTTTTCAAAATTCACAAACAACTGCCAGTGACGTATCCCGCAGATGTGTGAAAAAGCTTTGAGCCAACCACGCCCCGTTGAGGCGTCTAATATGCTTTTTGAAGTGCAGTGTGAAGCCACTCCGGCAGGTATTCGGCGCGTGCTGAGTAGCATTCGTACGCAACTGTCCGAACGCACTCTGGGTGGCGCCGAAACAATTACCATTGCCGAATTAGTACTGGCAGAAATTCTCAACAACATCAGTGAGCACGCTTATAGCAACACAGATTGTGGCACGATCAATGTCATGGCCGATGATCTGGTTTGGGCGTGGCAGTTTCACGTATTTGACAAAGGCATGGCCAGTCCCGAGGCTGTGCAGCTGCCAACTGAAGCAGCTACACCTGAGGCAAGTCGCCTACCTGAAAGTGGTTTCGGCCTAATCATCATCAACACCTTGGCTGACAATCTTGAGTACAAGCGCAGCAACGGCACAAACCACCTAAGCTTTGTCATCACCAAGGTGCCAGCGCCCACACCACATTAATTTGAAAGCCCCATAGACGAGCCAAGGATTTAGCCTAATGTCTGCTCAACCAGATCATAAGCGAGGCACGTCATGCGCGATTTCCACAAACCACACCGTTCTTCCGTTTTCGCGCAAGATGCGATGGTGGCAACATCCCACCCAATCGGTAGCAAAACCGCGCTTGATATCATTGCAAAGGGTGGCAACGCGATGGACGCAGCTATCTCTGCAGCAATTGTACTGGGACTGTGTGAACCACAAATGACCGGGCTAGGCGGCGATTGCTTTGTTCTGTTCACGCCGCCAAACAGCAACGACATCAAGGCCATGAACGGATCAGGCCGCGCGCCCGCTGGCCTTTCCGCCGCTAAATTACGCGCGGAGGGTCATGACACTATTCCACTCCGCGATGCTTCTGCCGTCACAATTCCCGGCGCTGTTGATGCCTTTGCCCGGCTCTCCAAAGACTGGGGGCAGCTACCCTGGGATGTTCTGCTGCAACCGTCTATGCACTACGCCGAGCACGGGATACCCGTTGCGCCACGTGTTGCCTTTGATTGGGCGGAGGGGCTTGAAGCACTTCAGGGAAGCGCGCGTAATCAGTTCCTCAAGGGCGGCGAAGTCTACAAAACCGGTGAACTATTCCGCGACCCACGACAGCTGAAATTGTTGCACCACTTGGCCGAACACGGCCGCGATGGTTTCTACACAGGCGCAGTCGCTGAAGAAATGGTAGCGACGCTAAATGCGGCTGGCGGCACGCACACCATGGACGACTTTGCCAGCACCCAGTGCGATTACACACAGCCCATTTCCGGCACCTACGGTGATTTGGAAGTGGTCGAGCACCCGCCAAACGGACATGGTGCGACAGCGATCCTCATGATGAACATGATGAAGCGCTTTGACATTAAATCCATGGACCCGTTCGGCGCAGAGCGCGTGCATATTGAAGCCGAAATCGCAAAGCTTGCCTATGACGCACGCAACCGGTTCATTGCTGATACAGGCACGCCAACCGATTATTTGTTGTCCCAAGATACTGCCGACCGTTTGTGCGACCTGATTGATCCAAAACAAGCGATGGCTGATCCCAAAGCCATCTCGGAAGCTGTTCACAAAGATACGATCTACATCACCGTAGTCGATAAAAACCGGATGAGTGTTTCGTTGATCTATTCTGTATTTCACGGTTTCGGTTCTGGCATTGCCACACCCAACTACGGGGTTTTGTTCCAAAACCGTGGCGCTGGCTTCACGCTTGAAGAAGGTCACCCAAACGAGGCTGCGGGCGGCAAGCGCCCAATGCACACAATCATTCCGGGCATCGTCAAAAAAGCAGGTCGCGTGCTTATGCCGTTCGGCGTGATGGGTGGCGCATATCAACCAAATGGGCATGCGCGTTTGATCAGCAACATGGTCGACTTTGACATGTCAGTTCAAGACGCCATTGATGCGCCCCGTTCGTTCGCGGACAAAGGGACCCTGAAGGTTGAGCGCGGCTACAGCGACGATATGCGCAACGAACTAACCAGCCTTGGCCATACTGTTGATGTGCCAAACACCCCAATTGGCGGCGCGCAAGCGATTTTTCTGCATGACAACGGTGTGCTGGAAGGCGGCTCTGATCCGCGCAAAGACGGATGCGCCTTGGGCATCTGACCTGCTAGTTTAGCTGGTATTGCAGTTGGTAGGCCCCATCATTGAAGGGGCCAAACATCTCGTCCAAATCGGGATGGCCAACTGGCTCTCCGGAGTAGTCTGCGATTAGGTTTTGCTCGGAAACATAGGCTACATAGTAACTTTGCTCATTTTCCGCCAAAAGGTGATAGAAAGGCTGGTCCTTCACAGGCCGGCTTTCCTCGGGGATTGAGTCGTACCACTCTTCGGTGTTGGCAAACTCTGCATCCACGTCGAAAACCACACCGCGGAACGGGTGGTTTTTATGCCGAACGATTTGGCCCAGATAGTATTTTGCGCGCGTTTTGAGCATAGCGTTGTAACCCCCGAGGCCATTGCCTAAACTTTGCGACAACGTGAGTCTAGGGCTCCGCACCCCAAATCGAAGGAAACAGTTTGTGAACCTCGCATTAACAGTTCTCGAGATCACAGCACCGGTATTTATCCTTGGCATGATTGGCTTTGTTTGGGTGAAAATGGGCTTTGAGTATCGTGTCGAATTCGTCACGCGGCTGGCCATGACCATATCTGTGCCCTGCTTGATCTTTGTTGCTTTGATGCAAACCGAAATTGATCCGAACGCGCTGACGCTGCTGTCTCTTGCAACTGTTGCGGCATATGGCGCGGTAACCCTGCTGTGCTGGGGGCTGGTCGCAATAGGCAAGCTCGACCGGCGCACCTATCTTGCCCCGTTGATCATGGGCAACACTGGCAACCTTGGACTGCCGCTGTGCCTTTTTGCGTTTGGAGAGGCCGGCTTTGGCTATGCGGTTGTGGTTTTCGCGATCATGGCAATCTACTCGTTCACCTTTGGCATCTGGTTGGTCGCGGGGGGCGGCTCCCCGCTTAAGGTCCTCAAGGAGCCTATCGTAGCGGCCACCATTTTGGGTGCGTTGTTTTTGTGGCAAGGCTGGGAAACACCAACATTCCTGACAAACGCTTTGGGCCTTGTTGGGGATATGGCGATCCCGATTATGCTGATCACTTTGGGGGTCGCCGTGGCCCGCCTCACGCCAGCGCACCTTCCTCTTTCAATCATTTTGTCAGCATTTAAAGTTGTGGTCTGCGTCGGCGCCGCGGCTCTTATCGCGCAATGGTTTGGATTAGAATCCACGGCGGCAGCAGTTTTGATTGTGCAAATCGCGACGCCTGTCGCAGTGACATCTTATCTACTCGCAGAAAAATACGGTGCGGACGCAGATGCCGTTGCGGGCTTGGTGGTTGCTTCAACAGTGATGTCGTTGGTCACGATCCCGCTGACATTGGCGTTTCTAGTGTAGCGAAATCCAAAACATGTTTCGCGGACCCCTTAATTGAGTTATGTTGCACGCATAACCCGATAAAAATGGGAACAGGCAGATGAAACGACTATCCAGAGCATTGATGTTTTGCGTGCTAATCGCAGGGTGCGGCAGCAGCAATTATTCAGCCCCGCGCAATCTTGATAATGCTTGCAGCATTCTCAACCAGCGCCCGTCTTACCTGACGGCGATGCGCAAAACCGAACGCAAGTGGGGCGTACCTGTCGCCGTTCAAATGGCGGCCATTTACCAAGAGAGTAAGTTCATCGCGAACGCACGCACGCCCTATCGTTATGCGCTTGGAGTTATTCCGATGGGCCGTCAAAGTTCTGCCTATGGATACAGCCAAGCGCTAGATGGAACATGGGACGAGTACCGCTCTGAGCAACGCCGTTGGGCTGCACGCCGCGACCGTATTGGCGATGCTACTGACTTTATGGGGTGGTACATGGTTAAGTCGCGCGATGGCTTGGGCATCCCGCTCAACGACGCTCGCAATCAATACCTTGCCTATCATGAGGGCCGTACCGGATATGCGCGGGGTAGTTATAATCGCAAGCCGTGGTTGCTGCGGGTCTCACGTGAAGTCGGTAACCGCGCAGTAACGTATGACAGTCAGCTCCGCGCCTGCGGCAAGGCATAAGCGCGCAACCGCTAATTCCAATTTTCTGCCTCTTGGGGGATGCTGAACAAGCGCGCTCCAAGAGGGATGTCCGTCTCAAGCTGACCAAGGATCACGGTTGTCTCTGAGCCGATCTCATCCGTGATGATCCACTGGCGAAGCTGCGTTGGGCTGTCGGTGAACACAAGTTGGATACTGCCGTATTGCGGATTTTCAGGGTCCTGTGCGCGCACAAACGTCGCCGTGCCATCAAATTCATGTCCCACAACCATATCGCGTTTTGCCAAATCCACGTTGCGTTCCAGCAAAAGGTTCAGCGGTGTGCGGCGCAGCGGATATTGATCGGGATTATTTGCTGACTTGCCATCAAAGATCGCCACCTGACTACCACCTGCCATCACAAGCGTTTGCTCTGGCGGGCTGTACTCAAACCGGATGCGTCCGGGACGTTTGATGTAAATCGTGCCCGTAGAAATAGTCTGGTCCGCATTGATCTGTGTGAACTCACCCCGCGCAGTGGTCATGTCGTTAAGATAGCCCGATATCTGATCCAGTGAGAGCTTCTCAGCAGCAGATGCAGGAACGCCAAGCGCCAACAACACCATCATCGCAAAACTAGCTATTTTCGTCATTCTATTCATCCGCATCCAAACCTGTGCATCATTTACATGACACTGTTTCGCGGAGTTACCAGTGCTAGGCAATAACATCGCCTAACACTTTCGTTTTTGCGCGTATTACTGCGCCTCTGGGATCAGGATCTCGCGTTTGCCCACATGATTGGCAGGAGAGACAAGACCTTCTTCCTCCATCTGCTCTACAAGGCGCGCGGCCTTGTTGTACCCAATTGCCAGTTTACGCTGAATATAGCTGGTTGAGCACTTGCGATCCTTAACAACGATTTGCACCGCAGTATCATACAGCGCATCTTCGCCATCGGTATTACCGCCAAGTCCAAGAACCAGATCGATATCACTTTCTTGATCCGACGCAGGGCCATCAACAACGCCACTTTTGTATTCGGGCGGGCCAAAAGCCTTGAGGTAATTTACAATTTCCTCAACTTCTTCATCTGAGCAGAATGGCCCGTGAACACGAGTAATTTTGGAACCACCAGCCATGTAGAGCATGTCACCCATGCCCAAAAGCTGCTCGGCGCCCTGCTCACCCAGAATGGTACGGCTATCAATTTTTGAAGTCACTTGGAACGAAATCCGTGTGGGGAAGTTCGCCTTAATTGTACCCGTGATAACGTCAACAGACGGACGTTGGGTGGCCATGATCAGGTGAATACCCGACGCACGCGCCATTTGTGCAAGGCGCTGGATGCAGGCTTCGATCTCTTTACCCGCCACCATCATCAGGTCTGCCATCTCATCAACGATGACCACGATATAGGGTAGCACTTCGGGCTGGAATTCTTCGCTCTCAAAAATCGGCTCACCCGTATCTTCGTCAAAACCGGTTTGAACCGTGCGGCTGAACAGCTCACCTTTGGCCAAGGTGTCGCGGACGCGGCTGTTGTAACCTTCAATGTTACGCACACCCATTTTCGACATCTTGCGGTAACGCTCTTCCATCTCGCCCACAGTCCACTTCAGCGCAACAACTGCCTTTTTAGGGTCAGTCACAACAGGGCTAAGCAGGTGCGGAATGCCGTCATAAACACTCAGTTCGAGCATTTTAGGATCAATCATGATCAGGCGGCACTCATCGGGTGTAAGCTTATAAAGCAGCGACAAAATCATTGTGTTGATCGCCACAGACTTACCAGAACCGGTTGTCCCCGCGATCAACAGGTGGGGCATCTTGGCAAGGTTAGCCACGATGCTTTCGCCGCCAATATCTTTGCCCAAGGCAAGGGGCAGGCGCATGCTGCTGTCACCAAAATCACGTGCTGACAGGATTTCGCGCAGGACTACCATTTCACGGTTTTCGTTGGGCAACTCGATCCCAATAACAGAACGTCCCGGCACGGTCGAAACACGTGCAGAAAGCGCAGACATTGAACGCGCAATGTCATCGGCCAGACCAATAACGCGGCTGGCCTTCAAACCGGGGGCTGGCTCAAGCTCGTACATCGTTACAACGGGGCCTGGGCGAACACTGACAATCTCACCTTTTACGCCGTAATCATCCAAAACGCTTTCCAGCATCCGTGCGTTTTGCTCAAGCGCATCATCGGACAGATGATGCCGCTCAACGGTGTCTGGCGCACGCAACAGGTTCAATGGCGGCAGATCAAACTGGCTCGCGCTCTCCTCAAACTTCAGGGCTGGCTGCGCCTCAGCTTTGGCCTGACGTGATGGGACGATCGCCTTTTTCACAGGATGCTGCACAACTGAACGCGCTTGCGGTGTGGGAATTTGCATAGGCGGCGTTTGAGTTGCAGCCGCATAAGGGTCAGCCACATCGGGCGTCACCGGATCATAACTTTCAACCAAGGCATCTGGCCCCTCATCAAGGGCCTCATGCATCATTGGCGCCTCATCCGCATACATCTGTGGCGGAGTTGTTTGGGCAATCAACGGCTCAGGGCCACGGGGCATCAATGACGGCTCAACACGCGCCGCAGTTTGTGGCGTAGCTTGCGCGACACCGCGCGCGCGGTTCTTAATCGCGTCAGAAATACGCGCAGATACAGTACCCGCATCCGGTGCGGACAAATCAGCACTTAAGGCAGGTTCAACCAACTCTGGCTCAGGCATCGGTGCAGGTTTTGGCATCAAGCGCGCAAGCAGGCCTGTCTTTGGCTCGGCCACCGGCATCGGCGCGGGGCGTGGATCAGCAACCAAGGGAGCTGCATTTGTAGCTACCGTAGGCTCGACCCCAAATGCAGGGTCCGCACGTACAACAGACGCCACGCGTGCTTTTTCTTCCGCGCTATGCATCATGGGCAAGAGTGTTTCATGACGGTGCGCTGCCTCAAGTGCTTTTGCATCCGCGCGTGCCTCACGCATCTGCGCGTGACGCTCGGCCATGTGGCGCGCTGCAACACCCGCCCCTGAAGCGCCTTTACCCAACACTTTCAACGTCTGCGCATACGTGACAACCAAGCCTACCAACAAGAAACGTCCGATCACACGCAGCTCATCTTTGATGAACCCAAGGACGAACAGACCAAGCGCCACAGTGCCCAAACCAGTCAGCAGGGACATCAGCTTGACCCCGAACGCGGGGGAAAACGGCAAAATGCTAAGGATGACCGCAAGAGTAGTCTCGCCAAACAATCCGCCCAAGCCAAACGAATGGTTCCAACCCGCAGGTGGCGTCAGGCTTGCACCATAGATGGAGGCGATCGCGACCAAAATTGGAAAGAAGATCAGACAGCTCACCGCACGTTCTTGGCCGCGGTGCAAAATAAAGCGCACGCCCCAAGCGATAAACACTGCTGGGATGACCCAAGCGCCTTTACCCACGATCATGAAAAGCGGGCCTGACAGTGACGCGCCAAAGCGGCCAAGCCAATTCTCGATCGGCGCTGTTGTGGCGACCATAAAGTTTGGATCGGACGGAGAATAACTCCACAGCATCGCCCAGCTCAGCGCGCCCAAGACCAAAAGGCCAAGACCAATCAACTCTTTCGAGCGTTTTTCAATCGCCGCCTGCATGTCCGTATCGAACAAAGGGTCACCTTGTGTGCGTAGTGCCATATCCCGTTTCCTCATCCGTAGATGCAGTCGCGTAAGGCAATAAGCCCGCGCTGCACGTCTTGTTTTGGGGCCACCAATGCGACCCGAATATAATTTTGTCCCGGATTACCTGCATCCGTATCGCGGCTCAGATAACTACCAGGCAGAACACGAACGCCCGTTTGCGTCCAAAGCTTTACTGCTGCTTGTTCTGCATCCTCGGCAGGCAGCCACAAAAAGAAGCCAGCCTCGGGCGATTGATAGCCCTCGACATCAGCAAAAATCTCATCGGCCAGATCAAACTTCTCTGCGTAAAGCGCCCGAGACGCCGTAACGTGGGTTTCATCGTTCCAACACGCGACAGCAACATGCTGCAACGGCAATGGCAGTGGTGTGCCAGCGTAGTTTCTCAGCTGTTTCATGCGCGCAATATTTTGCGGCCCAGACACAACAAACCCTGAGCGCAAACCCGCCAAATTTGACCGCTTTGACAGCGAATGGAAAATCAAGACACGCTCGGGATCAGCACCCATTTTTTGCGCAACTTCAAGCGCACCAGTCGGCGGGGCGTCGCGGTAGACCTCGGAATAGCACTCATCCGCGATAATCTTAAAATCAAACCGCTCGGCCAAGCCAATCAACTCGCGCCAATAGCTTTCCGTTGCTACGGCACCCTGCGGGTTCGCCGGTGAACAGATATAACACATGGCGGTACGCTTAAGCACATCTTCGGGAAGGCTTGCGTAGTCAGGCAAAAAGCCGGTCTCTGCGGTGGCATTTACATAAACGGGCTCGGCGGACGCGCTCAGCGTGCTGACTGCGTAAACTTGATAAAACGGGTTCGGAATAAGGACGACTGGCGGCTGCCCGTTCTTACTTTCAGGGCACAGCGCCATGTTCACATTGTACAGGCCCTCGCGGGTCCCGTTAAGCGTTAGAACCTCAGTCGTTGCATCAACTTTTGCGCCGAACCTGCGACCAACCCAAGAGGCGATGGCTTCAAGCAACTCTGGCGCGCCATCGTTGGGGGGGTATTTGTTAAAGCCCGACACATGGGCCGCAAGAACCTCGGGGACAAATTCGGGAAAGGCGTGCTGTGGCTCACCAATGGTCATAGCAATCGGTTCACCGCCAGACGGCAGGTGGTCCAATAACGCGCGCAAACGCGGAAATGCATAGGCCGGAAGGGCGCTAAACCGCTGGGGATACATCAATACTGCCTCATGTTCGGGATCATTATCGCCCCGTTATTTCAACATTAAACCAAATCAGAGGCGCTGCGTCCAGAAAAAGCCAACAGTATTGGGCGGTTATGTGACTTTTAGGCCCCTATTGCGCTTATTGCGGCAGCTAATCGCAGTGCTTTGGCGTCTTGCATCGGCAAACAATTAATCATGAGGCCCGTCGATTTGTGGCCTGCGGGTACCGTGACCGAGCACAATCCCAGAAGATTGGCCACGCGCGTGTTGCGAAGCGCCATCAAATTTGCCTCAACAAAATAGTCAGGCTCCGCAATCAATCTCGCCAAGTTCGGCGGCATGATTGGCGCAGTCGGTAACAGCACCCCGTCAAATCGCGCGGCTTGAATGGCATATTCACGCCGGATGTGATCCAACTTTTGCCACCCCGCCACGAAATCAGATGCGGCTACGTTTTTGCCGGCTCTAAATCGCTCGCGAACCTGATCGAACATTGTGTCTGGCGACGCCTCAATAACCTCGCCCCATGTGCCATAAGCTTCGGCAGTAAATAGCGGCCCCGCAATCGCGAAGGCATCATTTAGAGCCTCAAATCCGAACGGTTCAACAACAGCACCTGCCCGCTTAATGGCTTCGACTGCGCGCTCGTAAGCCGCGCGCGGCGCATCTTCCAAACCTTCAAGCACCACTGTTTGCAGCGCGCCAAACCGTACCCCTTCAAGAGACGCATGAGCCAGATCAACACTGCCACCACCCAACACATCAAACAGTACCGCGGCATCTTCCACGCTTCGACAGAGCGGCCCAACGGTGTCAAAACGCTGGCAAAGCGGCACCACGCCTTTCGTCGCAATCGCCCCATGGGTTGTCTTAAGCCCTACAAGGTCATTCCAAACGGCGGGAATTCTGACGGACCCGCCCGTATCAGAACCTATCGCGGCAGCGGCCAAACCAAACGCAACAGATGCAGCAGCGCCAGATGATGACCCGCCGGCAACTGCATCATGGTCGTTCACACACGGGCTAGTCTCTGTGACGGGATTATACCCAAGGCCCGAAAACGCCAACTCGGACATGTGTGTTTTACCGAGACAGACCAGACCCAATTGTGTTGCATGTTGCAAAACAAGAGCGTCTGCATCGGGGGTTCGCCCTGCAAGCAGTTTCGATCCCGCCTCCGTGACTGTACCCGCCGTATCAAACAGGTCTTTCCAAGAAATCGGGACGCCATCAAGCGGACACAGCCGCCCCCCATTCTGTTGCCTAGTTCGTGCCGCAAGCGCCTCGGCCCGGGCGCGATCAGCGGTAACGCGAGCGTAGATTTTGTCCGTAAAGGGGTGGGCCGCAATCGCTTGCAGAAACACATCGCACAACTCAACAGGATCGATATCCCCTGCCCCAATGCCACGCCCAAGATCAACGGCCGTCATCGTTTGCCATTTATGCATGCCGGAATACCCCAAGATAAATTTTCTCAGGTGAAACCTATCCGCTGCATCCAGCATGGACAATCCCGCCCCAACGCCCATATTCAGCAACATGGATAAGAGTACAGATTTGATCATTGTCGGCGGCAGCCTGAACGGATGCGCACTTGCTTTGGCAGCCGCAGGCACAGGGCTGAGCGTCACGTTAATTGATGCCGAAGATGTCGCGACACAGACGCTGTCCAATTTCAACGGCCGCTCATATGCGATCGCACTGGCTTCGCAGCGATTGTTGAACGGGATTGGTCTTTGGGACGATCTTGAAGGCGACGCACAGCCGATGCTTGAAATTAAAGTAACCGATGGGCGCGTTGGCGAAGGTCCATCACCGTTTTTCATGCATTTTGATCATGCTGAAATTGAAGAAGGCCCAATGGGGTTTATGGTCGAAGATCGGCATTTGCGACGTGCGTTTTTGAACGCTGTTCAGAATGCTGAAATTACCCATCTGCCGAATGCCCGAGTAGTCGCGCAGCACACCGACGCGGCTGGCGCTTCTGTTACCCTTGCGGACGGAACCATGCATACGGGGCGCGTATTAGTCGGGTGCGACGGGCGAACATCAGGCACTGCCATGCGCGCCGGTATTATGCGCAACGGTCGCGACTACGGACAGACTGCGATGGTCTGCGCGATTGCCCATGAGAAACCACACGGCGGAATTGCTCACCAGTTTTTCATGCCCGCGGGTCCTTTGGCGATTTTGCCCCTTAGTGGGAACCGAAGCTCTATTGTTTGGTCAGAAACGCATGAAACAGCGGCCCGCGTCAGCAAAATGAGCGACGATGATTTTATTGAGCACCTCAAGCCCCGCTTTGGAGACTTTCTGGGAAACATTGAACTTGCAGGCGCACGCTATCACTATCCGCTGTCACTGACCTTGGCCAACGCCCTCACATCACAGCGCATCGCGTTGGTGGGTGACGCAGCACACGGCGTGCACCCCATTGCGGGACAGGGGCTAAACGCGGGCCTAAAAGATGTAGCAAGTCTTGTTGAGGTTCTCGCACTGGCAAAACGCAGGGGCGAAGACATCGGTTCCGATTTGGTATTAGCGCGCTATGCGCAGTGGCGGCGCTTTGATGTTGCGGCTCTTGCTGCCTCAACCGACAGCTTCAACGCGCTATTTTCAAATGATAACGGCTTTTTGCGCGGCTTGCGTGACGTAGGTATGGGGATCGTAAACGCAGTTCCCGCTCTGCGCAGAGGCTTTATTCGCGAAGCCGCAGGCCTGACCGGCGATTTGCCCAAGCTCATGAAAGGGCAAAGCGTCTAAAGACTGCGCGCTTCGTCTACTAACAAGATTGGGATACCTTCACGGATCGGAAAGGCCAGTTTAGCTGACTTACTGATAAGCTCTTGGGCATCAGCATCGTAATCCAATGTGCCTTGCGTGCGCGGGCAGACCAAGGCTTCAAGCATACATGGATCAAACTTGGTAGCGGTCTTACCAGATACCTCTTGGCTCATTGCATCATCTCCTCCGACTGGCCCCCTCTTAACGCGAACTCGATCAGCGTCACAATAGTTTCGCGGCGTGTCGTCAGAGATGGCGCCTCAAGCAGCGCCTGTTTGTCTTCTGGCTCAAACGGGCAAAGCATCGAAAGCGAGTTGATGAGCAACTCCTCGTCCGCTTCCTCCAAGCCATCCCAATCAGTCTTCAAATCATAAGCGTCAAAAAACTTTTCAAGCGACGCCATAAACTTGGGACGGTCAAATTCAGGATCCCGCTCGGCGGCGCCCAAATCACGCTCAAAACCGCTCCAAGAGACGTCGCATTGACGGTAGGGCGAAAACCCTGCGACTTCTGCCGATACGCGAAACCGCGAAACACCAGCAAGAGTCACCATATAGCGGCCGTCTTCTGTCTCGGAAAATGCAGTGATCCGGCCCGCGCATCCAATAGCGTGCAGACCGTTTTCGCCGCGCGCCTCATAGGGCTGCACCATACCGATCAAACGGTGCGAAGTTTTGAGGGCGTCTTCGATCATCTGAAGATAGCGTGGCTCAAAAATATGAAGGGGCAAACGTGCCCGCGGCAAAAGCAAAGCACCGGGCAGCGGGAATACGGGAACGCGATTTGGCAGGTCAGCTGTTTTCATCATATTCAAGCAGATAGCTTTGCAAAGACGCAGGGCAACGCGACAAATGTGCCCCGCGTGAATTAGTTAGACAAAGATCATCGACGACAGGCGGCGGCGACCGTTCAACGCGATAGGGTCTTTTGCTTCAAGCGCATCAAAGATGGTAAATAGCTGTGCTTTTGCAGCGCCGTCATTCCATTCACGATCACGCCCGAATAGATCAAGCAACTGATCCACGGCACCCTCTAGATCACCCGCTGCGTGCATGGCGGTGGCCAGATCAAAGCGGGCTTGGTGGTTGTTTTCATCAGCCTTCACCGCTGCGCGCAACTCATCAAGCGGACCTGCACTAGCAGCTTGCTTTGCCAGCTCAAGTTGCGCATGTGCTGCCTCAAGTTCGGCTGACGCAGATATCTCGGCAGGTGCGCCGTTCAGAACTGCTTCAGCTTGCTCAACCTCATCAAGCGCAAGATGTGCACGAACCAGACCGCCGTAAGCCGCTGCATTGGTGGGCTCTTCTTCCAGAATGGCTGCAAAAGTCTGAGCCGCATCTGACGCATCACCGGCAGTCAGCATTTCCTCAGCCGCCTCAACAGCAGCTGCAAGGCCGTCATCCTCACCACCAGGGCCCATTGCGGCAACACGTGTGACAAACGCCTCAATTTCGGAACCTGCAACCGCGCCTTGAAAGCCGTCCACTGGCTGGCCTTGCCAAAACGCATAGACTGTCGGGATGGATTGGATTTGCAATTGTCCCGCAATCGCTTGATTTTGATCTACGTCCAGCTTCACCATGCGAACGGCACCATTTGCGGCTGTTACCGCCGCCTCAAGCGCAGGGCCAAGTGTTTTGCATGGGCCACACCAAGGCGCCCAAAAGTCAACGATGACCGGCACCTTTTGAGACATCTCAACGACGTCCTGCATAAAGGTCGCTTCTGAGCCATCTTTGATCAGATCATCTGCTTGCTCGTTCTGCGAGGCACCAAGTTCCAACATTGCTTTATCCCTTAAATATCAGTTGCACGTCATATGTGTAGCGCAGGACGAAATGTCAAAGATCAAAGGTCGCAAAAACCGGAGCATGATCTGATGGCTTTTCCCAGCCACGTGCGTCACGCAACACGCGACTGCTATGTGCTGCGCTTTTGATGTCACCAGTGGCCCAAATATGGTCCAAGCGGCGTCCTTTATCTGCCGCGTCCCAATCTTTGGCGCGATACGACCACCAGCTGTAAAGCCGACCTGCGGGAATATCCGCGCGCGTCACATCATGCCAGTCACCTGCCGTCATCACATCATTGAAATGCTCTACTTCGATAGGCGTATGGCTGACGACTTTAAGCAGCTTTTTGTGGTCCCAAACATCGTCCTCACGCGGGGCGATATTTAGATCACCGACCAGAATAGCCCGCTTCGGTGCTGACGTCCTGAACGCATCACGCATATCTGTGAGATAGTCCAACTTTTGGCCAAACTTTTCATTCACATCGCGGTCCGCGACGTCACCACCCGCAGGCACGTAATGGTTGTGAATTGTCACACCATTCTCAAGCCGGCCCGCGATATGGCGTGCATGACCAAGACTTGCAAAATCCTCGGCACCGGCCTCGACCATCGGGATCTTGGAAAGGATCGCAACACCGTTGTAACCCTTCTGCCCGCGCGCGACCATGTGCGTGTAGCCAAGTGCTTCAAAACCAGCCGTGGGAATTTTCTCAACGGGAGATTTACACTCCTGCAAACACAGCACATCCGGCGCTTGCTCAGAGAGCAATTTAAGCACCAAATCCTCGCGCAGGCGCACTGAATTAATGTTCCAAGTGGCGAGAGTAAATGACATGGTGGTGCTCCTGATGTAACTTGCCCAAGTCGTAACTTAGCCCGCTTTGAAAGGCCAGTGTTGCAGCGCCGACCTACGCTATGCAAAGCTGCGCCTACCCAATAGGAGCACGCGATGACACCCCAAGAGTTACGATATCTGTATGGTTACCCTAGTGAACGGGCCGCCCAAAAAGAGATCACAATTTTCGATCATCATTGTCGTGCAATCATAGCCGCCTCGCCGTTTGTGATCATGGCGACCAGCGGGGCAAATGGGCTGGACTTATCCCCCAAAGGTGACCCCATAGGCTTTGTGCATGTGGAAGACGACAAAACGCTGCTGATCCCTGATCGGCCTGGAAATAACCGTATCGACGGGCTTCTCAACATTGCGGGCGATCCGCGGGTGGCACTGTTGTTCATGATCCCAACAGTGACCGAAACGTTGCGGGTGAACGGTATTGCGGAAATCACCGCTGATCCTAAAATTTGCGGCCGATTTGCGATCAATGGCCGCAGCCCAAAAACAGTTACCAAAGTTACTGCCACACAAATCTTTACCCATTGCGGCAAAGCGCCGATGCGCGCGGGACTATGGAACCCTGACACATGGCCTGACAAACGACCTGTCGGCACGCTTTACGAAATGGTCCGTGATCACGCCCAATTGCCCGTCGATACAACAGATCAGGCAGCCATTGAGAAGATGTATAAGTCAGAGCTTTATTAGGCGCCCACGCCCTCGAGGCAAAAAAGAAGCCCTGACCAATATGATCAGGGCAAAGTCCAACAGGGAGAGAATGTTGTATCCCCAACATCAAAGGGTAGATAACGTATGCCACGCTGTGCGGCATACGTCCTTGATCCAGATCAACCGTTAAGCCGGTAGCCGCCACTTTCCGTCACAAGCAAACGCGCGTTGCCGGGATCGGGCTCAATTTTTTGGCGCAAACGATAAATATGCGTCTCAAGCGTGTGGGTCGTTACACCGGCATTATAACCCCAAACTTCGTGAAGCAGTACATCGCGGGCAACGACACCCTCGGGGGCGCGGTGAAGAAACTTCAAAATATTTGTTTCTTTCTCCGTCAGGCGAATTTTCTTTTCGTCCTCAGTGATGAGCATCTTTTGCGCAGGCTTGAACGTGTATGGCCCAAGATTGAAAACGGCGTCTTCTGATTGCTCATGGGTGCGTAGCTGCGCGCGAATACGCGCCAATAGAACCGGAAATTTGAACGGCTTTGTGACATAATCATTTGCACCGGCATCAAGCCCTAAAATGGTGTCCGCATCACTATCGTGACCTGTCAGCATCAGAACCGGACATTTCACACCTTGCTTTCGCATCAAACGGCACAGCTCGCGACCGTCAGTATCAGGCAGGCCTACGTCCAAAATCACCAAATCATAAAGCTGCTCTTTGGCACGTTCCATCGCGTTATGGCCGTTTTCAGCTTCGAAAACATCAAAGTCTTCCGTCATGATGAGTTGCTCCGACAGAGCGTCACGCAGATCATCGTCATCATCAACAAGCAGAATTTTCTTCAATTGCGCCATCATGGCCTCCGTGAGTTATTGATCTACAAATGGGCACAAACGCAGAATTGAGCAAGTTTTACCCCGCCGTTTCACAGGCTCGTGTCAAAAGGGTTGCAAATGTTTCAATTTAAAGGGCAAGCATTGGTAACCTTGTAACATTTGAGCCCATGCCCTTTCAGCCCACACCAGCCCAAGCAAAAGCCCAAGCACACGCAGCCCTTCGCATCGGGCTTGGCGTGGGCATTCGCGATGATGATGGTCTTTGGGTTGCCTTTGCCGCTGAAACGCTCAGCCCGGACCAACTCAGCCAAGCATTGGCCCTTGGTGGCGCAGAGATGATCATCACGCACCGGCGCGCAGAAACGCTTAAAACAGCGGCTTATTTTGGCGATGTCGCGCGGCTTGCCATACAAAGCGATGCTGATCTTCGCTGGATAAGGGGCGTCGCCGATCCAGCCACAGACCTAAGCACACCTATGAAGGGGCCATTTCGTTCCTTGCGCGACGGAGACCCGCGGGCACACCGGGCCGCCATTTTGCTTTGTAAGGCTGCCCATTTGCTGCCCGCTGCCGTGATGGTACGCGTGCAATCCGCCGAAGGGCTAAGCATTCTCACCGCGTCCGAAGTGTTGGCACAGGCTGACACGGCCCATTACAATGACATCGTTCACGCAGCCCTACCCATGGCTGTGTCAAACGAAGGACGCGTGCATGTCTTTCGGCCCGACGATGGATCAGCCGAGCACTACGCAATTGAAGTTGGTAAAATAGATCCCAACAAACCCATCCTAACGCGCCTTCATTCCGCGTGTTTCACCGGTGATTTGCTTGGCTCGCTCAAGTGTGATTGCGGCCCCCAACTGCGCGGTGCGATGGCGCAAATGGGCGCGCAAGGGGCAGGCATTTTGCTTTACCTAAATCAAGAGGGCCGCGGCATCGGGCTGGCCAACAAAATGCGGGCCTATTTTCTGCAAGACCAAGGCTTTGATACTGTTGAAGCAAATCACCGCATTGGCTTTGAGGATGATGAGCGCGACTTTAGGATTGGCGCCTCAATTTTGAACAAGCTGGGTGTTGGCAACATTAAGCTGCTGACCAACAACCCCAATAAGGTCGCGCGCATGGAGGATATGGGGATCACCGTCAGCGAACGCGTGCCGCTTATTGTTGGCAAAAATCCTGTGAACAGCGCCTATCTGAAAACCAAAGCAGCTAAATCCGGCCATTTACTGTGACCCCCTACACCACCCCAAACGATCTGGTTTTGACAAAACGCGGCTTGCGTTTTCAGGGGCAGTACTTCCCTCGCACAATCGGAAAAGGCGGCATCTCATCTGATAAACGTGAAGGCGATGGTGCAACACCCGTCGGCGTTCACGCCATTGTGGGGATGCTTTACCGGCCCGACCGCATTGCAAAACCCGCAGATTGGGCTGTGCCCATTAGACCCGGTGATTTGTGGTCTGATGATCCACACCACGAAGACTACAACCTGATGGTTCGCGCGCCCTACCCGCACAGTCACGAGGTGCTGCGGCGGGCTGACCCACTTTACGACATTGTGATATTAACTGATTGGAACTGGCCGCGCGCCGAATTCAAACGTGGCTCTGCGATTTTTCTACATCGCTGGCGGCGACCCGTATTTGGTACCGAAGGCTGCATCGGGTTTCGCCCAGATCACCTGAAACGGATCGCGGCACGGATAACATTTGGCACGCGCCTTATCGTGCCAAACTCCCTCATTCATTAACACTGCTACCCTAGCCGTAATCACGCTCGCCAAAAATGGCGGATCCTACACGAATATGAGTGGCACCAAGCTGGATGGCCGTCTCAAAATCACTGCTCATCCCCATTGATAGCCCTTTCAAACCGTTGCGTTCCGCGATTTTGCGCAGCAACGCAAAGTGCAAAGCGGGTTCTTCATCTACCGGCGGGATGCACATTAGGCCTTTCACGGGCAAATCAAGTGCACGCGCCTCGGCGACAAATGCGTCCGCATCCGAAGGCAATACGCCCGCTTTTTGCGGCTCTTCGCCCGTATTTACCTGTACAAATAAGTCCGGGCAGGCCCCAATTTCTTGCGCAAGCCGCGCAAGGGTGCCGGCCAGCTTCGGACGGTCGACTGAATGGATGGCATCAAAAAGCTCCATCGCTTGGCGGGCTTTGTTGGTCTGAAGCGGCCCAATCAGATGCACGTTTACATCCGCAAACTCACCACGGAAGTCGGGCCATTTGCCAGCTGCTTCCTGCACTTTATTCTCACCATAAAGACGGTGTCCTTGGGCCAACACGTCCGCGACACGGGCATTAGGTTGAACTTTTGACACCGCAATAAGCTGAACATCGGCCACATCGCGCCCAAACTGCTCACACGTCTTCGCGATCCGCTCGTTAATCCCATTCAGTGACATTGATACCTCGTTTTTCCAAAGCCTTTAGCAAGGGCATAACCCCATCGCCGTAACGCTGCCATGCCTTTTGCGACGACTTGTAAATTGGCTGGCGGACCTGCGCCAGAGATAGCGTTTTGACCGCGCCTGTCGATTTATGAAACTCCAGACACTGATCCTGCCACTCCAAACCACACGCCGCAATCAGCGCACGAGCCTTGTCTTCGGGATCACGAACCAACGTATCATAATCGGCGATGTAAATATCATCCGGCATCTGCTGTTTCCAAAACGAGACCATATCCCGAAAAGCCAAATAGTGATCCGCAAGGCTTTCAAAATCATAGGCGTATCTGTGGGTGCCCGCTTGGAACAGATTGCGATAAATCGACAACAGATTGTCGCGCGGGTCCCGTTGAACAATCAAGAACTTGGCGTTGGGTATGATCGTTTTTATCGCCCCAAGGTAGAGGTACGTTTGGATGGATTTATCAACGGTCCGCTTCGCAGAGGGATAACGGGCCGCCACATCCGCAAGGTACTTATCCGCCACGTTAATGCGCAACCTATCCGCTACATCACTAACGGTTTTATAAGTGGTGCCATCGCGCAAAAGCCGCTCAACCGCGCCCGACGCAAACCTCGTCTCCCCCATGCTGGTCACATCAGAATGCGCCGCGATAATCTGTTCAATCAACGTGGTGCCCGACCGCGGCATACCGGTCACAAAAATTGGCGCGTCTTTGATATGGTCCGGAAGAGGTGCCGCAGGATCAAGGCCAGACTGCGCGCTTTGCAGCTGTGCCACCTGATCGCGCCACGCTTGGGGGTCATAGGGGTAATTCGCTGCAACCAAATCGTTGCCGCGCTTTAGATACGGGAACGCGGCCTCATAGGCTTTGGTGTCCTCAAGCGCCTTGGTGATCGCAAAATTGAGCTCCCAGCGGTCCATGTCATTTGCCAATTGATCAGGCTTGATCGCCAGCATTTTCGCAAGATACGGATCATCGGGCGTGAACTTCCGCGCGATCGACAACAGGCGATAAAGACTGCCGTTATTTGGCTTTAGCTTCAGGGCCTTGCGGAGATAAAACTCTGCCTTCTTCAATTCGCCCATCAGTTGATACACATGCGCCGAATTGGCCAACACAGCAACGGAAGTCGGGGCAAGCTTTTCTGCTTTACCAAGGGCGGACACCGCTTTTTGTACTGACCAACGGCACCAAGAGCGACGCCATATTGCATATGAACCGCTGGCTCTTTTGGCATTTGTTTGGCCGCTGCCGCCAAATGGGTCACCGCCGCATCCGGCTTACCGCCTTTGGTGTAAAGCGTTCCAAGATGCAGGTGAGACGGCCCATGATTTGGCACGACGCATTAAATTTTCTGAAATTGCTGAGCCGCAAGCGCGAAGTTTTTGGCGTTCATCGCGGCAAGGGCGGATTTGAACGCAGTTTGTAACTGTTGCTCAGACGGTCGCTGCATGGGGGTACCCTTTGTTGCACCTTATTTGTATCGCGCAGCAGGCCCCAAAAGAAAAAGAGCGCACCCGAAGATGCGCTCTCTCTGTAGTCTATACTAATCGTTAGATTAGAATGACATTGTCAGACCGAGGTCCGCAACATTCTTGTCGCTGACTGAGCCGAAACCACCTTTGATAGCGAGACCGCCACCGAGGTCATATGAAGCACCGATACCATATGCAGCATCAGAACCAGCAGCATCTGTATCAGACATCGCTACTGTAAATGTCATTGCGTCCATTGTGTAAGCAGCTGACAAACCGAATGTATCTTCGTCTGCAGTGCCTGCTGGGTTATCAATGTTAACCATCAGCGCTTGGAAGTTGTATGCGCCCATTGTGTAGCCCACACCGAATGATGTGTAGTCAATGCTTGCTGAATCATCGCTTGCAAAACCAACAGCATATGTCAAAGCACCAGTAGAACCAGATACTGAGAAAGCTGTATCTTCTGAGTCTGAACCGATTGATGCTGCTACAGTGTAGTCACCAAAAGCATATGATACGTGCACGTCACCATCTACTGCAGAGTCATCAACCGCATCTACGTGGATGTTTGTGTTCAAGCCATCAAAGCCAACTTCAGCTGTGTTCAATACGACACCAGCGTTGCCAACAGCACCAACAGTTACAGTTAAACCGTTCATAGAGAAGTATACTTCTGGATCACCAACTGTACCAGTAGTAGTAACTTGGTCATCTTCACCAGCGTCCAGATCAACAGAAGCGCCGAATGTGATGCCATTGTCTGACTCACCTGTGGCGACGATGTTAAAGTCGATTTCGTTGTGAACGATCATATCGTCAGTTGAGTTTGAGGTATCAACGCGATCTTCTACGTACTTCAAACCAACGTTAGCAGAACCAGTTACTGTGATGTCTGCGGATGCGATGCCAGCGGTTGCTACAAGCGCTGTCGTTGCGAAGAGAATGTTTTTCATCTCGTATTTCCTTCGTTTAAAAGAATGGCCCCAACACGAACGCCGTGAAGGGTATGACCGGTGTTTCGCTTGAGGGCGCTCGCAATGCAAGAAACGCGAAACGGCTGCGCGCAACTATGCAAAACGTGGTGCAACTTTGTCACAACCGCTCGGCGGTGGAAATTTCAGGTGCGGGATTGCTGGTTGGTGGCCTGCACTCACCCCACGGCAATTTACCTTGTGACCGCATACTGCGTTATATAGACAAGTATTAGCGATGTGGAATTAACGGCAGGTAGAGCAGATCATGCGTGGATTTTCAGTTAGAAACATATGTCTCAGCGTAATGGTATGCGGATTGTTAGCGGCCTGTGCGGATCGTGGCGCCACACAACAAGATGCCGCCGCTGTTGAGGAAACCCGCACAAGCACGATCTGGGATTTGTTCGCCAATACCGATGATCCCAATACCAAGCTTGAGGTGAATAAATACATCTGGAATGCCTCGCTTGATGTGCTGAACTTTCTGCCTGTTCAAACTGCTGATCCGTTTTCGGGCGTTTTTGCCACGGGATTCGGCACACCCCCCGGTGGCCGCGCCGCCTACCGCGCCACGATCTATGTCCGCGACCCCGCTCTTGATGCGCGCAGCCTGACGGTGGCGCTGCAAACCCGCAATGGCCCCGCCGATGTGGATACTGTCCGCGCCATTGAAGACGCCATCCTGACCCGCGCGCGGCAGTTGCGGATTGCGGACAGCAAACTCTGAGGCTGCGCAGGCTGGCCTTTTGCGCCCAAGCATTTTACTTACCACGCCAAGCCATAAACCGGCTTGGCGTTTGCATTTAGAAGGACCCCGACATGGACCGCTATACCCCCGCACAGATCGAGGCCAAATGGCAGGCTGAATGGAACACCGCAGACGTGTTCAAGGCCAAAGCAGATACGTCAAAGCCGAAGTATTACGTGCTTGAGATGTTTCCCTACCCGTCTGGCAATCTGCACATGGGGCACGTGCGCAATTACACCATGGGGGATGTGATTGCGCGTTATAAAATGTCGACAGGTCACAACGTGCTGCACCCGATGGGCTGGGACGCTTTTGGTATGCCCGCTGAAAATGCCGCGATGGCCAGCGGCGGCCATCCAAAAGACTGGACCTATGCAAATATTGCGCACATGCGCGATCAGATGAAGCCGCTTGGCCTGTCTATTGATTGGTCCCGTGAATTCGCCACGTGCGACCCAGAGTATTACGGCCAGCAGCAAGCGCTGTTCCTTGATATGCTCGCATCCGACTTGGTCTACCGTAAAAACGCCGTGGTAAACTGGGACCCCGAAGACATGACGGTTCTGGCTAACGAACAAGTTATCGACGGCAAAGGCTGGCGCAGCGGCGCCGAGGTTGAACGCCGCGAGTTGACGCAATGGTTCTTTAAGATTTCCGATATGGCCGGTGAATTACGCGGCGCGCTTGAAAATCTGGACAACTGGCCCGCCAAAGTGCGCCTGATGCAGGAAAACTGGATCGGCCAGTCACGCGGTCTGCAGTTCAGCTTCTCATTGATCAACGGCCCTGATGGGCGTGACGGCATTGAGGTATACACAACCCGCCCCGACACTCTTTTGGGTGCATCCTTTGTGGGCATTTCGCCGGACCACCCCCTTGCCAAGCAACTGGAAGAAGACAACGCCGATCTGGCCGCTTTCAACGCCGAATGCCGCAAGGGCTCCACAACCGAAGAAGCTTTGGAAAAAGCAGATAAGATGGGCTTTGATACGGGCCTTCGCGTGCGTCACCCGTTTGATACCTCTTGGGAATTGCCGGTGTATGTCGCCAACTTCATCTTGATGGACTACGGCACCGGTGCGATTTTTGGCTGTCCTGCGCATGACCAGCGCGACTTTGACTTTGCGACCAAATATGATCTGCCGATTACGCCTGTTTATCTGCCCGATGCAGACAGCGCGCCTGAGCTGACCGAAGCGTATGTGCCCGCGAAAACCGATGTGGTGACCTACGTCAAAGGTTTCGCTGGCGAGGCCCAGCAAACAGGCGCAGCCGCAGTTGATGCAGCAATTGCGTTTTGTGAGGGCGAAGGCGTTGGCCAAGGCAAAACACAATATCGCCTGCGCGATTGGGGTCTGTCACGGCAACGCTATTGGGGTTGCCCCATTCCGGTTGTCCACTGTGATGCTTGCGGCGTTGTGCCTGAACGCAAAGAAAACCTGCCGATCCGCCTGCCTGACGATGTTTCATTCGATATCCCAGGTAACCCGCTGGATCGTCACCCAACGTGGCGCGATTGCGATTGCCCGTCATGCGGCAAGCCAGCGCAGCGTGAAACGGACACCATGGATACGTTCGTGGACAGTTCGTGGTATTACAGTCGTTTCACAAGCCCCAATGCGACCACTCCGATTGACAGCGACGAGGCTGCCTATTGGATGAACGTCGATCAATATATTGGCGGTATTGAGCACGCAATTTTGCACCTTCTCTATTCACGGTTTTTTGCACGCGCGATGCACATCACGGGCCATTTACCAGCAAGTGCGGTTGAGCCGTTTGACGCGTTGTTCACACAAGGGATGGTCACGCACGAGATTTACCAAACCCGCGACGCCAAAGGCCGCCCTGTTTATCACCTCCCCGAGGATGTGACCGACGGCAAATTGGCGGATGGAACCGAAGTTGAGATCATTCCATCGGCCAAAATGTCAAAATCAAAGCGGAACGTAGTTGATCCACAAATCATCGTGGACACATATGGTGCAGATACCGCCCGCTGGTTTGTGCTGTCAGACAGCCCGCCCGAACGCGACGTTGAATGGACCGCATCTGGCGCAGAAGCAGCCCATAAATTCTTGGGACGTGTATGGCGTTTGGCTCAGGACATCGCCCAATCCGATGCACCCGCCAATGACCAAGATGATGCACTGCTGCGCGATATGCACAAAGCCGTCCATGATGTAACAGGCGGTGTGGAATCCTTCGGGTTCAACGCAGCGATTGCAAAAATCTACGGCTTTGTCGCAACGCTTTCAAAATCCAAAGCCGGTGCTGCTGCCAAGCAAGAAGCAATGCGCACTTTGGCCCAACTGATCGCACCGATGACGCCACATTTGGCTGAAGATATCTGGTCCGCCCTTGGGCAGACCGGCCTTGTGGTGACAGCACCTTGGCCTGTCGCTGACGAAAAGATGCTGGTGGATGACACCGTCACGCTGCCCATTCAGATCAATGGCAAACGCCGTTCGGAAATTGCAGTCCCAGCGGACATGTCTAAAGATGAGATTGAAAAACTGGTGCTGGCGGACAATGCTGTGGTCAAAGCACTGGATGGCGGGCAGCCCAAAAAGCTCATCGTCGTTCCCGGACGGATTGTGAATGTTGTTATCTAAACGATCATTTTGCATCGGCGCGCCGCTCGCTCTTGGGGCGTGCGGATTTGCGCCGTTGCACAATGGCGCGGCCAAACATGGTCAAATCGCATTTGATCCACCAAAGGACCGCGTGTCTTTCGACCTTAGAAACGCGCTTGAAGATCGGTTAGGCACAGCACAATCCCCGTTATTCAAGCTTAGTTATAAAACTGAAATCCGTGAAGACGGCGTGGGCATCACAACGGATCAAGTCACGACGCGTTTCAATGTAATTGGCCAAACTCAATATACTTTGCGGCGGTTGTCCGATGATAACGTTGTCACCAGTGGCGTCGTAGACAGCTTTACCAGCTATGCTGCGACGGGCACCACAGTCGCAACGCAGACCGCACAGCTTGATGCGCAGCGCAGGTTGGTGGTGATCCTAGCGGATCAGATGACGACGCGTCTTCTTGTGTCTTTGCCATGAAGCTTTCCCCACGCGATACGGCCAGTTATTTTCGCAAACCCGACCCGCGCAAAGCGGGTGTTTTGATTTTTGGAAGCGATGCTCTGCGCGTCGCGGATAAGCGGCAGCAGATTATCCCCGCTCTGGTTGGTCCAAACGCGGAAGAGGAAATGCGTATTTCGCGCATGAGCGGCGCAGACATCCGCAAAGATCCGGCGATGCTTTTAGACGCGCTCAAAGCCACCAGCTTCTTCCCCGGTCCACGTGTTGCATTCGTCGAAGAAGCAAATGATCTAAGCGCGCCCGCTATTTTAGCTGCCTTGCAGGACTGGTCCGAAGGCGATGCGCAACTGATCGTGACCGCAGGCAATCTCAAGCCGACATCAAAAATTCGCAAGGCTTTTGAGGCGCATCCAAACGCCTATTCCGCAGCGATCTATGACAATCCACCCACCCGCGAAGAGATTGAGCGTGATCTGGCAGATGCCGGTTTGCGCAACATTGATCGTGACAGCCTTGAGCATTTGACCGGCCTCGCAAACGAGCTTGAGCCCGGTGATTTTCGTCAAACACTGACCAAACTTGTTATTTACAAATTGAACGACGAAACCCCGCTTAGCCACGATGACATCACGGCCTGTGCGCCCACGTCCACCGAGGCCGCGCTTGACGATGCGCTAAATATTGTCGCGGAAGGCCGTAGTGAACAACTTGGTCCTGTTTTGCGAAAACTGCAAAGCCAAGGGGTGCAACCGGTTGGCTTGTGCATTGGCGCCACCCGACATTTCCGAACGTTGCACGCTACGGCCGTCAATCCGGCAAGCCTCTACATCAAAGGTCCCAAGGGCGATCAACTGCGCAGACAGGCGTCAAAATGGGGGCGGATCAAACTTGAAGACGCGCTGCAATTGCTAATCAATACTGACCTACAGCTAAGGTCAGCGGATCAAGCGCCCCAAATGGCGTTGATGGAACGCGCTTTAATTAGACTAGCGATGATGGGAAGAAGATAAATGAAAGTTGTTGGTGCAATGGCAACCCGTGCATTTCGCGTGCTTTGGGTTTGTGAAGAACTCGGGATTGAATATGAGCACGTGCCTGCCCCCGTCCGATCGACTCAAGCGCTAGAGCTCAGCCCAACAGGCAAAATTCCCGCCGTTGTTGTTGACGGCACCGCAATCACCGACAGCGTTGCGATCATGACCTACCTCACGGACAAGCACCAAGGCCTTACGTTTCCCGCAGGAACAATTGAACGCGCCCAACAAGACGCGCATATGCATTTTATCATTGATGAGATCGACGGTGTTTTGTGGACACACGCAAAACACACACACGCCCTGCCCGAGGATATGCGCATCCCAAATGTAACTGAGGCGCTGAAAGCCGAATTTGCGCAATCGCTTGACCGACTCGAGGCACGGCTAACCGGAACATTCTTGATGGGCGACACGTTGACCTTACCAGATTTGCTGGCGGTACATTGCCTTAACTGGGCACGTGGTGTGGGCTTTCCAACAGGAAGCGACAAAGTCCAAGCATACGCCAAACGTTTGCGCGATCGGCCTTCGTTCAAAGCGGTACGTGCGCTGCCCTAAATCGCGGCAAGCGCCTCAACGGCGGCACAGCCCGCCCAGCGACCTGTGGCAAGGCAGCCCGTCAATAGATACCCACCCGTTGGGGCGTCCCAGTCAATCATTTCGCCCGCGCAAAATGTGTTGGCACGCGCGCGCAACATAAGATTGCTATCCAGTGCGGCCCAAGACACACCGCCGCTTGTGGAAATTGCCTCATCAAGATCACGCGGCCCGTCATGCAGGATTGGGACAGCCTTCAAAAGCGGTGCAAGATCATTGGGCAGAGGACGGCCAAATTCTTGAAGCAAAGCAAGGCGCGCACCCGTAAGCTTGAGGCGCTTGCGAAGGTGGGAGGTCACACTGGCCTTGCCCCGCCCACCAAGCTTTTGACGAAGCACATCAACAGACATGTCAGGGAACAAATCAACCGTAAGCGGCGCGCCATCGCGCATCGCTTTTGAGACAAGGTAAATACCACCCCCCTCAATGCCCGCTTTTGAAATGGTGAATTCTGCCCGCTCGACCTGTCCGCCCGCGTGCAGAGCAACCGCTTTGATGGGCGCACCAAAATGCGCCTTCATGTGCGAGGACCAATTAACCCGGAACCCCATATTCATCGGCTGAAACGGAACGATATCTTCAGTAGGCAGTGCCTCCGCCCAAGCGCCGTCAGAGCCAAGTTTGCGCCAACTCGCGCCACCCATCGCCAAAACAGTGACTTTAGCTTTCACGTTCTGCGGGCCATCAGGAGTTTCAAAGACCGACAACGCGCCATCAAACCCTTGCCAACGCCAGCGGGTTTCGACACGCGCGTTTACTTCTGCCAACCACGCCCGAAGCAACGGTGATGCTTTCATGGCTTTGGGAAACACCCGCTTGCTCGAGCCTGTGAAAAGCGGCTGACCCAATGATTGGGCCCACGCCTGAACTGCGTGTGCATCAAAGGCGCGCAATATTGGCGCAAGCCGATCTGCAGAAGGACCAAAAGCCGGAAGCATCTCATCTAACGGCTCGTCCTTGGTCAGGTTTAGACCAGATTTTCCCGCCATAAGAAATTTGCGCGCAACACTGGGTTTATGCTCGGCCAACAGCACTGAGTACCCAGCCCTGCCCAACACATCAGCGGCCATCAGCCCCGCAGGTCCAGCCCCCACCACAAGTGCGTCAACGGCAGTTTCAGTCGTACAATGGCTCACTTAACCGCCCTGACACATACGCTTGATGGCATGGGCGTGCTCTTCACTGGCTTCAAGCGCATGGGTAACAAGCGCTTTGGCCTCGGCAACGGGATCTGTAGAAATGCGGTCAATCAAACCAAACTGCAGCGCGGTTTCCGCATCTATCTTCTGCCCAGCCATCAAAATCAGCTTGGCGCGCGCAGGTCCCATCAATGCCACCATGCGTGCGGGGTCCGCGTGTTGCGGCAAATAGCCAAGCCGCATCACCGGATAGAAAAAGTTCGCCGCAGGCACTGAGACACGTAAATCACAGGCCAGCGCGATGCCAAAAGCACCCCCCGCCAATGTGCCGTTCAACGCAGCAACCGTCATGCATGGTAACTTTGCAATTGCACTAGAGGCACGGTCCCAAACATCAGATGTGGCAAGACCTTCTTTCGCGGCATCAAGATCGGCACCCGCGCTGAACACTTTACCTTCGCCTGTCAAAACCAGCGCGCGCGCGTCTTGGGCGCTTTCAGCGATATCCGCAATTTCGGCAAGCATATCATACGTCAAAGCGTTGGCCTTATCAGGGCGGACCAATGTAATGGTCCAAAGGCCGTTATCTTTGTCTAAACGTATCATATCGTGCCCTTCACGCTGTTATCACTTGCAGTCTGCGCGCCGCGGACCAACATTACACTTAGCACTCCCTATTGCCAAAGAGGTACCCCGTTTATGCGACGTTTTCTTCTCAGTTCAGCTCTCCTCATTGGCACCGCTGCGCCTGTTTTCGCAGATATCACACCGGAACAACTTTGGGCGCGTTGGGCAGAAGACATGAAAAGTGTCGCTGACACAGTCGTGCTTAGTCAGTTCAACTTACTGGAAGATGGCATTTTGGTCGAAGGCCTAACGCTTGGCTTGGGCGCGCCGGAAGATGGCGTCATGGCCAGCCTTGCGTATCCGCCGCTAAAGCTGACGCAGCGGGCGGGCGGCAGCGTCGACATTTCACTTGGTGGGCCAGTTGCCATTAGCGTTGTCGAGACATCTGACGATACCGGCCCCCTACGGATCGTCGGCGAAATCGTTACGAGTGGCTTTAGCATGATTGCATCAGGTGACATCAATGACCTGAGCTATGTATATGATGCAGAGACTGTGGATTTTTCGGTCAATGCAATCACCGCCGAAAATGCCGACGCAGCCGGTACCATCCGCGCCCAAGCGACCAATGTGCGGGGCAACAGCACAGATAAAACCGTCGATCTGCGCACTGTTTCTCAAAGTATCTCTGCTGACGGGGTCGCGATTTTTGCCCGTTTTTCTGACCCAAACTCAGACGGCGCATTTGACGTAAACGGGCGCATACAAGAACCACAATTCACCGGGTCCGCCACCAGCGCTGCTGGCATCTATCCACTAGCAAGCCAAGCGCCCTTCGCGCCACAATCCTCGTTTGAAACCACATACAACACGGGTCTGACGGATCTGGCGTTTTCGGCCCAAGATGGCACCGGATCATGGACCGGCACTGTACGACAAGCGCAAAGCAGCACGCGTGCCGCAAGTAGCGCAACACGCGTTGAATATAGCCAAGATGCTTCTGATATGACGTTCACGTTGGCAGGTGCACTTCCGTTACCCATCAGCGCCACACTTGATAACGTCCGCGTCAAAGGCTCTGCACCGATTTCTTTTGACCCAACCGAGCCGGAGCCAGACTATGCCCTTGAAGCGGTTTTGGCAGGGCTAAAGATCAACGAAAGCGTCTGGAGCATTTTTGACCCACAAGGCGGTCTGGACAGGTCCGCCGCAACGATTTCAGTGTCTGTCTCGGGCACAGGTGAATTCACGAACGGTGGGCGCGGGCCCTTTGCACCCAAAACTGCACGTCTAAACGACCTGATCCTGACAGCGCTTGGCGTCACAGCAACCGGTCAAGGCGACATGCGCTTTGTTGGCCCCCAAAACCCAATCGACCTGACGATGCCCGCGATGGCAGGCAAGGCCGAGTTTACGTTCAGTGGCATCACTGAAGTCATGAGCACGATGGCCCAACTTGGCATACTTGCGCCCGAACAGCTGTTTGGCGCGCAAATGATGATGGGGTTCTTTACGCGGCCTGCGGAAAACGGAACTGATTTGCAAACCACCATCGAGATGCGCGAAAATGGCGAGCAATATATCAACGGTCAGCGGGTTCGCTAAACGCGCCATTGCCCCGCACCACGCAACAACATCCGACTTGCTATTCTGGCAAGCACCACGATACCCAACGCTCAACTTCAGACCAAGGAACACCTCATGCATGATTTGTCGCGACTAAGCCAAGCCCTGCTCGACGCTGCGAAACAGGCGGGCGCTGATGCGGCAGATGTGTTGACCGTTCAGGGCACTGCCGTTGAGATTGATGTGCGTGAAGGCAAGCTGGAACAAGCGGAACGATCCGAAGGGATTGATCTGGGCCTGCGGGTTTTCATTGGTCAAAAGCAAGCATGCATCTCAAGTTCTGACAGCAGTGACCGCGCCATTTCCGAAATGGCAGAACGCGCGGTTGCGATGGCAAAAGTTGCGCCCGCCGATCCTTACGCAGGACTTGCGGACCGCGCTCAGCTGGCGACCAACACAGATGTCGCTCACCTAGAATTGCATGACCCAAGTCCAGAGCCGTCTGCCAAAACCCTGCAAGATGACGCGCAAGCCGCAGAAGAAGCGGCCCGTGCAATCAACGGTGTCGCGCAAGTCCAATCCGCCTCAGCCAGCTATTCTGCACGTGACATTCATGTTGCAAACAGCCTTGGGTTTAATGCGGGTTACGCGCGCACAGACCGCTCAATCTCATGCGTCGCGATCAGCGGCACAGGTCTTGAAATGGAGCGGGATTATGACTTTGACGCGCGTATTTTCCAAAGCGAGTTACGCAGCGCCGCAGACATTGGCCGCGTTGCCGGTGAGCGCTGCGTTGAACGCACAGGCGCACGACAGCCTGCGACCGGCACCTACCCCGTTCTTTTTGACGAGCGCATTTCATCAAGCCTGATTTCGCATCTTTTGTCTGCGGTGAACGGGGCAGGTATTGCACGCGGCTCGTCATGGCTACGCGGTGCATTGGGCCAACAGGTCTTGCCGCAGCATCTGTCGATTACAGAGAACCCGCACCGCGCCCGTGTGTCTGGAAGCCGTGTGTTTGACGCCGAGGGGCTGCCCACAAAGCAGCGCGCTATTGTCGAGGCAGGCACCCTGACAGGCTGGACACTTGATCTGGCTACTGCGCGGCAGTTGGGGCTGGAAAGCACAGCCAACGCGATGCGCGGCACCTCATCACCACCGCGCCCTGGGACGACCAATATCAGCCTGACACAAGGCACACAAAGCCGCGGCGACCTGATCCGCGATATGGGCACCGGCCTTTTGGTAACGTCGATGATTGGCTCAACCATCAACCCAAATACCGGCGATTATTCACGCGGAGCATCCGGCTTTTGGGTGGAAAACGGCGAGATCGCATATCCCGTGAACGAGTGCACCATCGCGGGTAATCTTAAGGCAATGCTTAGCACGATCGCCCCCGCCAATGACGCGCACGCGCACCTAAACTACGTAGTGCCATCGCTGCTTGTTGACGGGATGACATTAGCAGGTGCCTAGCGATTTAGAATTATTGGTCACCGCCGCCCGAGAGGCTGGAAAAATCGCACGCGGTTTTTTCAAATCTGACGCGAAAGTCTGGGAAAAATCTGACAATGCAGGCCCCGTCACTGAGGCGGACTTAGCCGTAAACCAAATGCTGGAAAAAACGCTTCCCACAGCACGTCCTGATTACGGATGGCTGTCCGAGGAAACCGAGGATGACACCTCACGGCGCAATAAATCACGCGTTTTCGTTATTGACCCAATTGACGGCACACGCGCGTTTATCGCGGGCTCTGATACTTGGGCGCATTCGTTGGCCGTTGTCGAAGACGGCAGGCCCGTTGCCGCGGTAGTCTATCTGCCAATGCTCGACAAAATGTACACTGCGTCGCGTGACGTGCCTGCTAAATTGAACGGTCAGGAAATCACGATAAGCGGGCGGACCGAAATCAGCGGCGCCACTGTGCTCGCGGCCAAGCCAAACTTTGACCAACACCACTGGCGCGGTGACGTGCCTGATGTTGAGCCTGCATTTAGATCATCACTTGCTTACCGAATGGCGCTTGTGGCGGAGGGCCGTTTTGATGCGATGCTTACCTTGCGCCCGACTTGGGAGTGGGACGTGGCCGCAGGCAGCCTTTTGGTTACACAAGCAGGCGGTGCGGTCACAGGCAGACACAATGAAGAACCTGTGTTCAACAATGCGATGCCACAGCTTTCTGGCATGGTTGCGGCAGGGCCACCGGTCCACAAAGAGCTTATTAAGGCACTCGCCTGATCCATCATTTACGCGCTTTGCATGCGGCATTATGGTACGCGCAATATTATCTACCCCCAAGCGGAGAAACCAATGACACAGCGCCTACACCTCGTTTTCGGCGGAGAGCTTATCGACCCCACCAAGAATGCCTTCAAAGATGTGAACGACATTCACATCGTCGGGATTTTTCCAAACTATGAAGCCGCGTACAACGCATGGAAATCCGAGGCCCAGCGCACCGTAGATAATGCCCACATGCGTTACTTCATCGCGCATTTGCACCGTCTGCGTGATGAGGCAACGCCCGCCTCATCGACAGAAGAACTCGGGCTTTAAGGCCGACGTGATCCGCGCAGCCCTCCATGCTGGCCAACCGGGCGTAGCCCGTAGCCCCAAGGATTGGCCTGCGCGACCCAGCGGAGCTTTGATACTGGCGCTGGACCCAAGCGGACACCACAGCCAGGCAATTCACGCGCTTGAACCTTTGCTCCGCGAGGAGCGGGGCGATGGCACGTTCGTGATTTTCAATCCGCAAACACCGACCCATATTGACGAAGTGCTGGATGCACGGATTGGCAAAACACTAAAACACTGGACGCCGGATTTAGTGGTGTGGGCAGGTGACGCAAGTTGCGCAACCAGTGTGCAAAAAATAAATGCGGCGGGTATTGCGCAAACGCTTTTGAACCTAAGCGAGGCCGCTGCTGAAAGACGTGGTTCACGTTGGCCATTCGGGCTTCGCAAATCGGTGTTTGCGCATTTTAACAAAATTTGCACCCTCAATCGTGAGGCCGCCAATGCGGTGATCAAGAACGGCGCAAATGCAGACGCAGTGCGCACGACGGGTCAGCTCCGGCCACTGTCCGCCCCTCTGCCTGCTGTGCCCCAAGACATCGAGCGTTACGCGGCCCACCTGCACAACCGTCCAGCTTGGCTGGCTATTGATGCAGGACCCCGCGATATGCAGCGGATTTCCAAAGCCCACCGCACGGCAATGGCCAGCAACCACCGGTTGCTTCTGATCTTGATGCCTCAGAATGATGCTACTGAAACCGCAGCGAAATTCGCAGACAACGGATGGAATGTAGCGCTTAGTAGCCAGATTGAGACAATGTCAGAGGCTAGCCAAGTACTGGTTGTGGATACTGACCAAGACCCGGGCATTTGGCTAAGACTGTCGCCAGTTGTCTTTATGGGTGGCAGCTTTGATGGGATGTGCCGTTCCCCTATGGACGCGGCCTCGCTCGGGGCGGCAATCGTACACGGCGAAAGCACCGCGCCACACGGGGATGCCTTTCGGTCACTGGCCAAAATGCAAGCCACGCACCCCGTGCGCAGTGACGCAGATTTAGAACGCGCTGTGATCGAGTTGCAGGCCCCAGACAGACAGGCGACGCTTGCGCACCGTGCATGGGATGTCGCGACCCAAGCTGCACCTATTGTTGACGAGGTACTTGCGATACTGAACGACCAACTTGACGCAATCGGGGTCTGAAAGATGCGCGCGCCTTCATTCTGGTACCGGCCAACAGATATTCGTGGCGCGTTATTGTCACCTTTGGGATCGCTGTACGCTTTGGCGACCAAGCGCCGTGCTGCACAGCCCGTCAAGACCAAAACGCAAGCTAAGACCATTTGTATCGGCAACATCAACGCCGGTGGTACAGGCAAAACACCGACTGCCATTGCTCTCATTCAACAACTATCCGAGCGCGGCAACAGCGTCGCTTGCTTGTCCCGCGGCTATGGGGGCAGCCTTGACGGACCTATACTAGTCACCCCTCAACATACTGCTGATCAAGTAGGCGATGAGCCTTTGTTGCTTTCTGCTTTTGCGCCAACGGTTGTAGCCAAAGATCGATCAGCGGGGGCCGCTTTCGCAGATACACTTGGGGTTGATGTCATCTTGATGGATGATGGCTTTCAGAACCCTGATGTTTCCAAGGACGCAAGTATTGTTGTCGTTGATGCCGTAAAGGGATTTGGCAATGGTCGGACAATACCCGCTGGACCGCTACGCGAACCGGTTCAAGCGGGACTGAAACGGGCGGATTTACTTCTTTCTATCGGGCCACAACCGGCACAGAAAACCTTTGAGGAGCAATGGGGAAAAACCATCCACTGCCCGCATGTCACAGGGCATCTTGTCCCACTACAAACAGGCATGGTCTGGACCGATCTGCCAGTGCTGGCCTTTGCAGGTATCGGTCACCCAGAGAAGTTTTTTGCCACACTGAAAGCTGCTGGCGCGGATATAAAGCGCGCCGAAGCTTTGGCCGATCACCAACCTCTTACACCTGCTCTGATGGCGCGCCTTGAGGCAGAGGCCCGCGCCCTACCCGCACAATTGGTCACAACAGAAAAAGACGCCGTGCGATTGCCCGACGCCTTTAGGAGTAAAGTGTTAGCTTTGCCAGTACGACTTGCCTTTCACGACAAGACCGAAATTAACGCGCTGTTGGATCGGCTCGGGCTTTAGTTCAGCTTTGCATCAATGATCGACTGAAACTCAGCGAAGTTCATGTTTGAGTAGGTCCGCCCATCAATAACAAAAGACGGCGTGGATGAAATACCGTCACGGGCGGCATTTGCCTCATACCAAGCCACAAGCGTTTCGGCCTGCTCTGCATCATTTAGGCAGGCATCCAATTGCTCGTTGTTCATACCGGCTGTACGGCCAATCTTGCGCAGCGCATCCGCGATGGCGACGGGGTCTTGCAGGCGCGCCCATTCAGATTGCTGGGCATAAAGTTCAGTGGTGATGCCGAAGAACTTTTGCTCACCACCACATCGCGCCACCATTGAACCCCAAAGCCCGAAGCGATCAAAATACACTTCGCGGTAGGTGAATTTGACTTTGCCCGTATCGATGTAGTCCGTCTTCAATTGCTTGAACGGGCCTTCGTGAAAACGCGCGCAATGCGGACATGTGTAGCTGGCGTATTCAATGATCTCGACGGGCGCATCATCCGCACCAAGGGTCATCTCTTGCACCCCGTCCACCATTGCAACTGTCTCAACTGCCGCCTCGGCAGGCTCGCTTGAGCCGCCGAAATACCAACCAGCACCCCCGGCAACCGCTACGATTACGGCTGCTATGGCCAGAAAACCTTTGTTCATCTTACTCACCTATTCTTGCGCTTTGACTTGTGCATAACATTGGCCCCAAGCGCGGCAAGCGCAAGGCGCAATCTATCATCTGCGACATCAGACACGACATTGTCAGCAGCTTTGGTAACTTCGGCGGGCGGCTGTGCCTTGGTCGCTTGTGAAGCCCCGAATTGAACCCTGCCCTGATTAAAGCCGGTTGGCGCCGTTTGCGTAATCCGAATTTTTGCAATGGCGTTATAGCCATAACAAGCGTTCACTTTATCTTGGATCTGCGGCACCTGCATCTGCAACAGCGAGGCATGCGCGCCCGTTGTCAAAATAGTCAGGGTCCCGCCAAAGCCACGGCCAAACTTTACTTCGATCGGTACAGCGCATTGCGCAATATCTGCGCCAACGATCTCTTCCCAATGGGTCAGTAGGCGTGTTTGCGCAAACCCACGGCTTTCCGACGCATTTCTAATGCGCTTTTGCAAAAGAGAGGACGTCGTCTTGAAGCCTTTGGTTGTAGAGTATCGCCGCATGGGATTATTGTTCCGACTGAATTTGGCTTTAATTTATGGCGCGGACGCAAGATGCTGCGCTCCGAATCTTTCCGATCTTACCAAAAAGGCGTCCCTTTGTGACACACCCAAACAGCGACGACCTACTGCAATGGTATGACATCAACGCCCGTGAAATGCCATGGCGCACGCCACCCGCTGAAAAGCAAGCTGGCGTAAAGCCCGATCCATACCGTGTGTGGATGTCCGAGATCATGTTGCAACAGACCACTGTTGCGACAGTGCGTGACTACTTCATCAAATTCACAAAACGGTGGCCAACCGTCGATGACCTCGCTGCGGCCGAAGATGCTGACGTCATGGCCTATTGGGCGGGTCTTGGATACTATGCCCGCGCGCGCAACTTGCTCAAATGCGCACGCGCCGTCTCCCAGCTCGGTGCCTTTCCCCGAACCTATGATGGGCTGATCAAACTACCCGGCATCGGCCCATATACCGCCGCCGCAGTATCTTCGATTGCATTCGATGAGCCGTCACCTGTGATGGACGGCAATGTTGAGCGCGTGATGGCACGCCTCTTTGATATTCATACGCCTCTGCCTGCAGCAAAACCTGAATTATACGATAAAACCGCCGAGTTGACGCCGCGCGCACGTGCAGGGGACTATGCCCAAGCCGTCATGGATTTGGGCGCCACCATTTGCACCCCCAAGAATCCCGCCTGTGGTATTTGCCCATGGCGGACACCGTGCTTGGCACGTCAAAACGGAACTGCCGCAGAGCTCCCCAAGAAGACGCCCAAAAAGCCGAAACCAACCCGCCACGGAATTGCCTACGTGGTTAGTAGTGATACAGGTGCGTTACTGCTCGAAACCCGCCCCGAAAAAGGGCTACTTGGCGGTATGCTCGGCTGGCCCACCGGCGACTGGGGCGACGAGCCATCGCCCGCACCACCGCTTGATGTGACATGGACAAAAGTGAACGCACAGGCCCTGCATACCTTTACCCACTTTCATTTGCGGTTGGATGTAATGGTCGCAACCGTTGAGGGCTTACCAGTGGTTTCAGGCCGTCATTGGGTTGAAAAGCATGCGTTTCAGCCATCGGCCCTGCCCACTGTAATGCGCAAGGTTTGGGATATCGCCCGCGAGGCATAACGCCATATTTGAGCCTAAAGCTGTTTTTAATATACTGTAGCTAAGTAAGTGTTTCGGAGGGTTCTCAAATGGCATCATCATTCAGCAAAGCGCTGCCCTTTTGGCTATCGCTCGGGCTGATCCCATTGATCTGGATCGGTGCAGTATTTGGTGGCGTTTGGGTTTTCGCCCTACCGATTTCCGCGTGGTACCTCTTTTCAATAATTGACGCTTTCGCCGGATTGAACGAGCAAAACGAGGATCCACAAACCCCAGACACAGATCTGCTTTGGTACCGCTTAATCACACTGATTTGGGCGCCGATACAGTTTTGCACGCTCTTTGGTGTGCTTTGGTTCACGCTACACTCTGGGCATCTGGCCACTTGGGAGATGGTCTTTTTGTTTGTCGGGATGGGCGTAATTACCGGTACGGTTGGCATCAACTACAGTCATGAGCTGATGCATCAAAAACCCAAGGTTGAACGTGTTTTGGCGGACATCTTGTTGGCCATGGCGCTCTATTCGCACTTCCGGTCTGAGCACCTTTTGGTTCACCACCGCTACGTTGCCACCCCGCGTGACCCTGTTACCGCACGATATAACGAGGGATTTCACAGATTTTTCCCGCGTGTTTTGCGCGCGTCTTGGCAGTCAGCATTTAAGGCCGAAGCGGCGATGCTTGCCCGCAAATCCAAAACTTGGACGCACCCCAGTAACCCGTTTTTCAAATACTGGGCACTGCAATTGAGCATGCTCACGCTTGCCTTTCTGCTGGGTGGTTTTGTCGGGGTTGGGTTATTTCTATTGCAAGCCGCCGTGGCCGTTTGGCAGCTCGAACTGGTGAATTACATTGAGCATTACGGCCTGACGCGCGCGCATATTGGTGACGGCAAATATGAACATGTAAAGCCACACCACTCGTGGAACGCCGCGCATAAGGCATCAAACTGGCTTCTGATAAATCTTCAACGGCACTCAGATCATCATTATAAACCTGACCGCCGGTTTCCGCTTTTGCAGAATTACAGCACAGAAGAGGCCCCGCAACTGCCGTACGGTTATCCCGTGATGACGATGCTGGCCATGATCCCGCCCCTTTGGCGTAGGCGCATGAACCCGCGTGTCCGACAATGGCACAAACAGCATTATCCCCAGATCACAGATTGGCAGCCCTATAATGACGCCTCAAATCCGCTGCCACGCTAAACAAAAAAACCCCCGTCGCTTGTAAAAAAGCAGACGAGGGTAAGGTGCGCGCTTGCGTGAAAAGTCGCAAGCGCTGGCGGTAACTGTTGTAAATTTAGCGGTTTAGATGTTCTTCATCTCAGCGCGAATTTGCTGACGCAAAACATCAATTGGCATCTTTTGACCTTCGTTTTTATAGTGCCAATAGGTCCAGCCATTGCAGCTTGGCGCGCCCTCAATCGCTGCGCCTACTTGGTGGATAGACCCCTTCACATCGTGCGCAACCAGTGTTCCGTCAGCACGTACTTTTGCGACCTGACCACGTGGCGATGTCAGAACTTCACCCGGACGCAGCATGCCGCGCTCAACAAGCTGGCCGAACGGCACACGTGGCTCAGCGCGCTTTGATTGCGTGACCTGCAGCGCATCTTTGTCAAACTTACGAACCGCAGCGATACGTTTTTCAGCAACTGCACGGTACTCAGCTTCACGCTCAATGCCGATAAATTCGCGGCCAAGCATCTTGGCAACAGCGCCGGTTGTGCCGGTGCCGAAGAATGGGTCAAGAACCACATCACCCGGGTTTGTCGTAGCCACCAACACACGGTGCAACAGGCTGTGCGGTTTTTGTGTTGGGTGCGCTTTGTCACCATTTTCGTTCTTAATGCGCTCATGGCCCGTGCAAATTGGCAGGACCCAGTCAGAGCGCATCTGAACACCTTCATTCAACGATTTCAGCGCCTCGTAGTTGAACGTATATTTGCTGGCTTCCTGCTTTGAGGCCCAGATCAACGTCTCATGCGCGTTGGTCAGGCGTTTGCCACGGAAATTTGGCATTGGGTTGGACTTGCGCCACACCACATCGTTCAAAATCCAGAAGCCTTGGTTCTGCAGTTCAGCGCCCATACGGAACACGTTGTGGTAACTGCCGATCACCCAGATCGCGCCATTCGGCTTCAGCAAGCGGCGTGCCGCAGCCAGCCAGTCACGCGTAAAGCGGTCATAGGCTTTGAAACTGTCGAACTGATCCCAATCGTTATCAACCGCATCGACCTTAGAGTTATCCGGCCGGTGCAACTCACCCTTCAATTGCAGGTTATAGGGTGGGTCTGCGAAAATCAGGTCTACGCTGTTTTCAGGCAGTGCATTCATCCGTTCAATGCAGTCGCCATCCAAAATAGTATTGAGGGGCAGCGCCGCCGGGGCTGCCTTTGTTTTTGTCTTTGTCATGTCTGCCTCATAGTGCCACGTTGTGTGGTCATTTGTTGCTACCAACATGAGTCAGAGACGATTCGTGGTCAATTTCTTTTTTGAATCAATATGTTAGAAAAATTTGTTGTCACAACATATTGTGTACCGGTTTGAACGAACGTCTATGGTGTGGGGTTACACCAAGATTTTGGAGCGCCTCTCGATGCGCCTTAGTCGGGTAACCTTGGTTCTTTTCCCATCCATATCCTGGGTACTGTTGCGCTAAAGACAACATGAGCTGATCGCGTCGCACTTTTGCAACAATAGACGCCGCCGCAATCGACTGTGAAATGGCATCGCCTTTGACAACTGCGCGGGCAGGTACCGCAAGATCGCGTGGGATTAGATTGCCATCAACCAGCGCAAAATCTGCCGGCACATTGAGACCCGCCACCGCACGCTCCATCGCAAGGTGACTGGCGCGCAAAATGTTTAACTCATCAATTTCCTGCACACTCGCCTCGCCAATAGATACATCCGCGATCTGCGGCAGAAGTTCAGCAAGGGCGTTGCGCAGCTTCAGCGGCACTTTTTTGCTGTCGTTTAGCCCATCTGGAATATTGCTCGGATCAAGCCACACTGCCGCTGCAACGACCGGCCCTGCAAGAGGCCCTCTGCCGACTTCGTCCACACCGATGATGCGCGCGTGGCCCGATGTATAGAGTTCACTTTCAAGATCGAATGTCGGGAATATTTTCATAGTCTTCCTAAACCAAAAACGGCCGCCCGAGACCAGAGGGGATCAGGGGCGGCCCAAACAGTTTGGTGAGCTTAACGGATAACGCGGTAGCCATCCGACCGTAGGCAGCGCAAATCATACCCCTTGCGCGTGTTGCCCCGCGCATTTTTGAACCGCGTCGCGCAATAACGAGGCAGTGATCCTGCTGCTGCATAGTGACGCTCCAGGCAGCCCCGCGCCACAACACGTCGTGTGCCCTGATTATTCTCTAGGCGGCGAACACAACGCCCCGGAAGAGCAACCGGTTGGCGGACAGCACGCGGTTTTGTGGTGTGTTGCTTTTTCTTTTCAGCCTTTCTTTCGTGCTCAACCCCGGCGGCGATAATCGCAAATAGCGCCAAAGCACCAAGCACCTCGGCAACATCGGAACCGCCTGCCCGTGCAGGGGTCGCGGATGCCGAAATTGATGTGGTGGCGATAGAAATTGCGGTGACAGTAGTAATCAAGAAACGTTTCATCTGGGTGCTCCATACGTTGAATTCTGCTTGGGACGGCTCGCAAGCATGATGAAGCGACCATGCTCGGCAGCTACAATGTCGCTCAATATCGCCGCGCTGTTAGGCGATAACGCGCGCGCTGTTATTGAATATCCGCGACGAGTGGCGCTTTATGATAGGTATGAAAATTCTTATCACATTGTTATTCACCGCTGTTCTTACCGTGCCTGCTCAGGCGGCCTGTTACGCAGACTACAAAGCCAAACAGGACGATCCATTGAGGCTTCACTACGGCGTGGCACAAATACTCGACGATAGCTGCAACATCGCAGCCGCTACAAAAGTGCTGGCTCTGCGCCTTGAGCAGAAAAACTGGACACTGCTAACGGTTCTATCTGTCTTTAGTGAGGCGCAGCTCAACACAAAAAAGGAGGCTGCTGGTGCGTTCTTCCTCCGTTACTGATGCCCGTGTTTTGGGAAGCCGCACAGTGGCGATTGGCATCACCAGTGTGATCGTCATTTTGCTGTTGGCTGCGTTCTTTTTGGTTTTCACATTGCCAGATGCCGGAATGTTCAATGCGCGCGTTGAAGCACTTTTTGTTGCAAATGACGATCTAAAGTCAGGCGCGGAAATCAAGCTTCTGGAAATACTCGCAGGCTCTGGCACGGCGTTCTCTGAGACCCTCGCAAGCTACCGAATGGTTATCTTGGTACTACTCATTTTTGCGACCGCTCTGCTTATTGCCGCACTCACTTTTTTGCTAATGCTTGTGGGCCTGAACAAACGTATGGCGACAATTGAGCGTGCAGGAATGGAAGTGAACAGCCTGTTGATTAGCCGCGAAGAAAACACGGTTTATCTCAACAATATGGAGTTTAAGCTTACCCCTGCGGCGATCGAAACCCTAAGTGTCTTGGCCGAAGCGCGTATGGACGGAGACATCCTGAACGGCGCCGAGCTGGAGGCAATGATATCTGGGCGCCTTTCATCAGATTGCGACGAAGCAGCAGGCGCAACACGGATCAAACGCCTTCGAGATGCACTAGGCAACCAAATGGTCGGCGAGTTATTGGTCAAAAACATCGCGCGCAAAGGCTATATGCTGTCGATCGATAGCACTGTCATCAAGATGGTATAGATGGCGACCCCGGCAGGATTCGAACCTGCAACCTGCCCCTTAGGAGGGGGCTGCTCTATCCTGTTGAGCCACGGGGCCGTGCGGATGTGACCATCGGATAAATGCTTGCTCCATTCAACCCTTGGACTTTGTTAATGATCGCCGCTAACGTTCAATAGATTGAAATACTGAGGGACGACCGCTGTGACGTCTAAAAGGCCACTTACCCTGCGCGATGTATCTGAAGCATCGGGCGTTTCTGAAATGACTGTTAGCCGCGTGCTACGCAACCGCGGAGATGTATCGACCTCTACCCGAGAGAAGGTGTTAGCCGCCGCCAAAGAGCTTGGCTACGTTCCCAACAAAATCGCAGGCTCGCTTGCGTCACAGCGGGTCAATTTGGTTGCAGTCATAATTCCATCGATGTCCAACATGGTCTTCCCAGAAGTGATGATGGGCATCAGTGAAGTGTTGGACCAGACTGACTTACAGCCAGTTGTTGGCATCACACATTACAAGCCCGGCAAAGAAGAACAGGTCCTCTTCGAGATGCTGTCATGGCGCCCTTCAGGCGTCATCATCGCCGGACTTGAGCATTCTGATGCGTCCCGAGCCATGATGAAGGCAAGTGGCATTCCAATCGTCGAAATCATGGACGTCGATGGCACCCCTGTGGACAGCTGCGTTGGAATTTCGCACAGGCGCGCTGGCCGAATGATGGCCGAGGCAATCGCGAAAGAAGGGTACAAGCGGATTGGTTTCCTTGGCACTAAAATGCCCATGGATCACCGCGCCCGCAAAAGGTTCGAAGGGTTTACGGAAACCCTTGCAAAGCACGGTATTGAGATCGCGGATCAGGAATTTTACGACGGCGGGTCAGCTCTTGCTAAAGGTCGCGAGATGACAGAGGCAATTCTATCACGTACGCCCGATTTGGATTTTCTTTATTATTCAAATGACATGATTGGTGCGGGTGGCCTCCTGCATTTGCGCGAGAAAGGCGTTGATGTTCCGTCTGATGTGGGGCTGGCGGGTTTCAACGGGGTTGAACTGCTGCAAGGTCTACCAGCCAAGCTGGCGACGATGGATGCGTGCCGTCTTGAAATTGGTCGCAAAGCGGCAGAAATCATCGCCGCGCGCTACAGCGCGGAGGCACCCCAAGACCCACAGATCATCGAGCTTGAGCCGATAATCTCTGCAGGGGACACTCTACACAGGTAATTAACGACCCGGGATGGTGCCGCGCTTTTCGCCCGCGCCGTCCCATGTCTCAATCAACTCAACTGCCTCTGCGGCGGTATCGACAAAACGGAACAGGTCCAGATCATCAGCAGCAATGGTTCCCGCATCCGCCAACGCGTCCCAGTTGATAATTTTTTCCCAAAACGCACGGCCAAACAGTAAGAACGGCACGCGCTCCATCCGGCCTGTTTGAATAAGCGTCAGCGCCTCAAACAGCTCATCAAGCGTGCCAAAACCACCCGGGAACACAGTGATCGCTTTGGCACGCATCAAAAAGTGCATCTTGCGGATCGCAAAATAATGAAAGTTATAACAAAGCTCGGGCGTCACATATTCATTCGGCGCTTGTTCAAACGGCAATACAATATTCAGACCGATTGATCGGCCACCTGCATCAAGCGCACCGCGATTTCCTGCTTCCATAACGCCCGGGCCACCACCGGTGACGATCATGTTCTCACCATCACTGCCCTTAAGGGTCATCAGCCGGGCAAACTCGCGCGCCTCGTCATAAAACACCGATAGATCAGCGAGCGTTTTGGTACGGACCTCAGCCTTTTTTAATGGCTCAACAATGCGTGCACCGCCAAACATCACGACCGTTGATTTGACACCTTCTTCATCCAGACAAAGTTCGGGCTTTAGCAACTCAAGCTGAAGGCGCATGGGGCGCAACTCTTCACGGCACATAAATGCGTCATCAGCAAACGCCAACGCATAAGCAGGGCTGCGCGTTTGCGGCGTATCAGGGATATGGCTGGCGGCTTCACGGTCTTCGGTACTGCCGCGTAAAGTATGCTTGCGGTGCTTCGTCATAGAATGGCCTTCCTGATTGCGCCGATTACCCCTTGTGTCTATATCCACCGATAATCTGTGACCAGTCACCAATTGGAGAGACACATGTCAAACGCCCAACTCGAGACCGCCATTGAAGCCGCATGGGATGCACGTGATACCATCACACCGTCCACCACTGGCGAAACCCGCGATGCCATTGAGAGCACCTTGGCTGCTTTGGATAGCGGCAAACTGCGTGTCGCTGAAAAGACCTATGATGGCAGCTGGCATGTGAACCAATGGGCGAAAAAGGCCGTACTTTTGGGCTTCCGCATCAAAGACATGGAACAGCACGAAGGTGGCCCACAAGGCGCTGGCTGGTGGGACAAAGTTGATAGCAAGTTCAAAGGTTGGGGCGACGCCCAATGGAAAGACGCAGGCTTCCGCGCAGTGCCAAACTGTGTGGTGCGCAAATCAGCGTTCATCGCCCCAGGTGTTGTGTTGATGCCATCATTTGTGAACCTCGGTGCGTATGTCGACGAAGGCACCATGGTTGATACATGGGCAACCGTTGGTTCTTGCGCACAGATCGGCAAGAACGTTCACCTGTCTGGCGGCGTTGGCATCGGCGGTGTGTTGGAGCCGATGCAGGCAGGTCCAACAATCATTGAAGACAATTGTTTCATCGGCGCGCGCTCTGAAGTTGTTGAAGGTTGCATCGTGCGCGAAGGCTCTGTTTTGGGCATGGGTGTGTTCATCGGCCAATCGACAAAAATCCTTGACCGCGAAACAGGCGATGTCTTTTACGGCGAAGTTCCCGCAGGTTCCGTTGTTGTTGCAGGCTCAATGCCGTCCAAAAACGGCGTGCACCTTTACTGTGCCGTAATCGTGAAAAAGGTCGACGCAAAGACCCGCTCAAAGACATCTATCAACGAGCTGTTGCGTGACTGATAAACCCAAAAAAGAAAAGCGCGCCCACTTCGTCTATACCTTGCTGGTCCAAGTGGGCCGCAAGGATGGCGACGGCTTGCCTGATGGGGCAACCGGCGGGGCGCTTATGCTTTATTCATCGGGCGTGGATGAGGCCGAAGCAGTGCGCGAGGCCGTTGCTATCTTAAAGCAAGCAGACCTCGCCCCATTGGATGTTTCGGGCTATGGCACCCTTGAGGAACGTCTTGCCGAAGGACACGATATTTCGGATGACGAGCGCGCATTGATGCAGCGAGCGTTGGACGAGAATTCAGTCGTTGTGGCACAACTAACCCCTTTCTTTGACGAACAGAAATAGCAGGGGCCAACGTGCCCTACTGCGGGTTCGTTCCGAACCATTTTCGATAAAGGCGCGCGTAGGTTCCATCTTCGCGCAAGCGCAGCAACAGCCTGTTCACAGGCTCTGCAAGACTGCTGCCTGAGGCTAGAGCAAAGCCATAGTTTTCACGCATAAACACAGGCCCCGCCATCTGTCCGACACCCTCGCCTATCGTTGAAGTGTAGTAGGTCAAAACCGGACTATCAAAAACCGCAGCGTCTGCTTTGCCGCTTTCGAATGCCTCAAGCAGACCGCCCAAGCCTTCATACCCCACATAGCGGATATCGCGCCCGTCCAAGAACGCCGCCGCAGTCGAACCTTCGACCGTTGCGACCCGCTGCCCATAAAGATCATCCGGTCCGTTAATCGATGATGTAATCGCATTCACGGTCAAAACCGATGTAATTTTCGCCACAAAAACAGACACAAGAAACAACGACGCAACCACCAGAAATGTGCCCAGAATGCGCCCCAACGCAGTCCGTGGTACCCGCTCCTCAAAGCCCCCATTCACCACCAGGTTAAGCGCCCACCAAAACGCTGGAAACGCCATCTGTTTGGCGGTGCCTTCAAAGTACGGCTGCGCATTTCGCTCAAGGCGCCACATGATCATGCCGCCGCCGAACAACAGCGCAAACGCCCCAATGACCGCCAGTAACACATCCGTCGAAAACAGAATGGACCAGATGCTAAGACTATTGCCACCCGCCGGCACCATGATCTGTAAACCGCTGGCAAAAATAGGGCGCGAGAAATCAAACACTTCTTCACGCGCAGAGGTGACCGAAATGTTCGCAACTGCTAAATCCGCGCGCCCTGTCTCAACTGCGTCCAGCATATCCGCAAACTGCTCAAACCGGATAACTTCCGTTTCACGGCCAATACTCTGAGCCACTTCACCCCACAGATCGAGACTAAAGCCCGTCTCCTTGCCCCCTTCCACAAGTGAAAAGGGCGCACGCGTGACTGTCGCGACGACAATGGGATCAACTGCCTAAGGGTGCAAACGGTTGGCAAAACAATCAAAGCGAGGGTAACAAAAAACCGATAAAACATGCCAAATACCTAACTCAGCAAAGTGTCGTTGCAAAGGCTCAAGCGTGACGCCTGTGCTTAGGTTTGCATCCGCCTAAGCCCGACGGTAGTTAAAACTATCTACAACAGTCAGGTGCGCCAATGTCCCCAGTCGATCCCGTTCAGCTTACCGCCGATCTTGTGCGTTGCCCAAGTGTAACGCCCACGGAAGGCGGCGCGCTTGTGTTGCTTGAAAAGCTACTTTCTGAGGCGGGATTTGAGTGTACGCGCGTTGACCGTGGTGAGACCGCAAACCTATTCGCCCGTTGGGGAACCAAAGGTCACAGCAAAACGTTTGGCTTCAATGGTCACACGGACGTGGTCCCAATTGGCGACGCAGCCGCTTGGAAATTTGACCCCTTCGGCGCCGAGGTTGTAGACGGCACGATGTACGGCCGTGGCACAACTGACATGAAATCAGGCGTAGCAGCATTTGCAGCAGCCGCCATTGACCACGTGCGCGACACACCGCCCGACGGCTCGTTGATTTTGGCAATTACAGGCGACGAAGAAGGCCCCGCGTTAGACGGAACCATCGCTTTACTAGAGTGGATGGACGCGCAGAATGAACAGATGTCCGTCTGCCTTGTGGGTGAGCCGACCTGCCCCGATGAGATGGGTGACATGATGAAAATTGGGCGTCGCGGTTCGCTTACTGCGTGGTTCACGGTGACTGGCAAACAAGGGCACGCGGCGTATCCGCACCGCGCCAACAATCCGCTTCCTGCCATTGCGCGCCTTGTTGACCGCATCGCAAGCCATGAGCTGGACCAAGGCAGCGATCACTTTGATCCATCGACCATCGCCGTCGTCACAATCGATACGGGCAACCCCGCAACAAACGTCATACCTGCGGCGGCAACAGCGGCTGTGAACATCCGGTTCAATGACCTGCACAGCGGTGAAACCGTTTCTGACTGGCTGCGTGCCGAAGCTGCCGAAATAAGCAAGGCCTACGAAATTGAGGTTTCAGTGGACATCAAGATCAGCGGCGAGAGCTTCATCACGCCTCCGGGTGCACTATCCGACATGGTGGCCGCCGCTGTTCAGGCTGAGACAAATCGCGTACCGACGCTCTCCACGTCTGGCGGCACGTCCGATGCGCGCTTTGTCAAAGATCATTGCCCCGTGGTTGAATTTGGACTGGTTGGTAAATCAATGCACCAAGTCGATGAACACGTTGAAATTGCCCATATCCACCAACTCAAAACAATCTATGCACGCATCCTTCGGGATTACTTCGCCTAGCAGGACGTGATAGGCCTCGGCCTATGAGCACACTTCCTACACGCGCCGATCTGCTACAATGGATCGAAGACAACCCGACCCAATCCAACAAGCGCGATATAGCCCGCGCGTTTGGCATCAAAGGGGCTGCCCGCATCGATCTAAAGCGGATGCTCAAAGAGCTTGAAGCAGAAGGTCATCTGGCCAAGCGCAAGCGCAGTTATTCTGATCCCGAAAAGTTGTCGCCCGTCTCTGTGTTGCAGGTGCTTACACCAAACGCTGATGGTGACCTTTTTGCCCGTCCGCTGGAATGGCATGGCGAAGGTGCTGAGCCCGTAGTTCTCATGATTTTGCGCGCAACCGATCCCGCACTTGGTGCCGGTGATCGCATTTTGGGCAAATTGACTGAAGTAAAAGGCGGCGATCATACCTATGAGGCCCGCGTTATTCGGCGCATTGGGCAAGCGGCTGCAAAGGTTGTCGGCATCTTCAAAAAGTCCGCTGAAGGTGGGCGTATCCAGCCAATCGACAAAAAACAAGATCGCGAATGGACAGTGGCCGCAGATGCCACGGGTGGCGCAAAAGACGGTGAATTGGTCGAAGGCGAAGCCGCCGGCCCAAAGGGCCGCATAGGCCTGCCACGGGCACGGATTACAGCGCGACTTGGCGACCCGACTGCACCCAAAGCAGTGTCTCTGATCGCTATCCACCAACACGCCATCCCTGATGATTTCCCCAGTGATGTGCTCGCGGAGGCAGACGCCCACAAACCCGCCCCCTTGGGCACACGTACCGATCTGCGCGATCTGCCCTTGATCACCATTGACCCATCAGACGCACGCGATCACGATGACGCCTGTTTTGCCATGGCTGACCCTGATCCTGCAAACGCAGGTGGCCATATCCTTTGGGTCGCGATTGCCGATGTGGCCCACTACGTCACTTCTGGCTCGGAACTTGACCGCGAAGCACGCAAGCGGGGCAATTCAACTTACTTTCCTGACCGCGTCGTACCGATGCTGCCTGACCGGTTATCTGGGGATCTGTGCAGTCTGCACGAAGGCGTGCCGCGTGCGTGTATCGCCGTTGAAATGGTGCTTGATGCCTCTGGCGAAAAACTGCGGCACCGGTTTGTGCGCGGGTTGATGAAATCTCATGCGTCCCTTCATTATGAGGAAGTCCAAGAGGCAATGGACGGCCGCATCAATGATCGTGTCGCGCCATTTATGGATGACGTAATCCGCCCACTTTATGCAGCTTATGAAGCACTCGTTGAGGCGCGTAAGCGCCGCGGCCCGCTTGATCTTGACCTGCCCGAACGCCGCATTGAGCTTGCGGAAAACGGTGAGGTCCAGTCTGTGAATTTCAAAGATCGGCTGGACGCGCACCGCCTGATTGAAGAATGCATGGTACTGGCAAATGTCGCTGCCGCAGAAGAGTTGATCGCGCGCAAACAGCCGCTTTTGTTCCGTGTGCACGAAGAACCAAAGCCCGAAAAGCTGGAAAGCCTGCGGGAAACCGCACAATCAAGCGGGTTCAATTTGGCCAAAGGTCAGGTGCTGCAAACCCGACATCTCAACAAATTGCTGAACGATGCAGCGGGCGGCGAGCACGCCGAACTTATCAATATTAGCACCCTGCGATCCATGCAACAGGCCTACTACTTCCCAGAGAACTTTGGGCATTTCGGCTTGGCGCTTCGCAACTACGCACACTTCACATCGCCAATTCGCCGCTATGCAGATTTAATTGTGCACCGCGCGCTTGTCACAGCACACGGCTGGGACAAAGACGGCTTATCGCCGTTTGATATCGAAAACCTGCAAGAAACTGCGCAACAAATCAGCGATACAGAGCGCCGCTCTATGGTTGCTGAACGCGACACGACTGATCGCTACCTTGCCGCCTATTTGACCGAACGTGTTGGCAACGAATTTTCTGGTCGGATCAGCGGCGTGGCGCGCTTTGGCCTGTTTGTGAAGCTTGATGAAACGGGCGCAGATGGTCTGGTGCCTGTGCGCACAATTGGCTCTGAATACTTCGACCACGATGTGGATGAACAGACCCTGATGGGCAGCGACACAGGCCGTGTGATCGGCCTTGGTCAACGTGTTACCGTGCGGCTTGCCGAAGCAGTCGCCATGACGGGCGGGATTGAGCTTGAACTGCTCACGATTGATGGTGAGACCATTGCCAAAGGGCCATCAAGCAAGAAACGCTATGGCCGCGACAAGGGTGGTCCTAAGGGAAAATCTTCGGGACCAAAGGGCAGTAAATTCAAGAAGAAGGCCGCCAAAACCAAACGCAAAGTAACACGCACGCGCAGCTGATTGGACCTGAACACGCAACAATTCGCCGCATCACTTGCGTTTGCCGCAAAAACGACGACTAATCTGCTAAGATGAGGGTACTTTATCAGGCGGGCTGAATGCTATGCGGTGCTTAAAAGTTTCGATCTTGGCCTCTTTTGCACTTTCATGTGCGCTCGTTTTGCCTGCGCAAGCCAATGCGCCAACCTCATCTTTGCGCCCGACGTTGCGCGAAATACCCCAAGCGCTGCAACTGACCGCGGCGCAGGCCACCCAACCCATCACGTTACTACAAGGCCGATCCCTTCGGCCCAAAATGCGCGGCGCTAGCACGCAAGTTGCCCCCAAGAAGGAAGCCGTTTTGGTCCAAGCCAGCACCACACAAGACAACGCACGCTTCACCCGCTGGGTACGATCGTTCAAATCTCGCGCACGCGCCAAAGGTGTTTCACAGCGCACAATTGACAACGCATTTGAAGGCGTCCGCTATGACGCAAAAATTATTGAGCGTGATCGCAACCAATCTGAATTCACCAAAACAATTTGGGACTACCTTGACAGTGCTGCTTCCGCATCAAGGGTCACAAACGGCAAAGCCGCATTGCGCAAGCACCGCAAAGCATTTGACGCGATTGAGGCAAAATACGGCGTTGAGCGAGAAATCGTTGCAGCCGTCTGGGGCCTTGAAAGCGCCTACGGAGAGTTTCGCGGAAATGAAGACATCATCGAAGCATTGGCTACTTTGGCCTTTGACGGACGGCGCGGCCGCTTCTTTGAACAGCAATTGATCGCAGCGCTTGAGATCCTTGATAATGGGGACGTCAGTCCGCGGAACATGACCGGCTCTTGGGCGGGCGCAATGGGCCACACGCAGTTCATCCCAACCTCTTATCTGGCCTATGCGGTAGATTTCACAGGCGACGGCAAGCGCGATATTTGGTCCGATGATCCAACAGATGCGCTTGCATCAACTGCGGCATATCTGAAACGCTTTGGCTGGGTCAAAGGCATGCCCTGGGGTGTTGAAGTGCAGCTGCCACGGGGATTCAATTACGCACTGGCAAGCCGGAAAATCAAAAAAATGCCCTCAGACTGGGCGGCCCTTGGTGTGCGCAACATGAGCGGGGGAAGAGTGCAGGATTATGGCGCGGCCTCGCTTCTTTTGCCCGCTGGCGCGCAAGGTGCAGCCTTTATGATCTTCAAAAACTTCAACGTGATTGAGCGTTATAATGCAGCGGACGCCTATGTGATTGGTGTGGGTCATTTGGGAGACCGCCTGAAAGGTGACGGCCCGATCCGCGCGTCATGGCCACGCGGCGACCGCGCCCTGAAATTTGCAGAGCGTAAAGAATTGCAAGAACGGCTAAGTGCTGCGGGTTTTAGCACCCAAGGCGTGGACGGTAAAATAGGACCGAACACGATTAGTGCCGTCCGCGCATATCAACGAAGCGTGGGCGCGATACCGGATGGCTACCCGTCATTAAGCATACTCAAAGCCCTGCGCTAAAGGACTTAAGCCCGTTCTAGGATCAGCATCAGATACCGGTTGTTGTAACAAAACGTATCTGCGTTACGGGTTTTGTGGTTCAACCGTTTGTCAAGCCGAACACGCCGCCGCTCGCTTGAAAAGAGCCCAAATGCCCGCGCGATAAACCACCGCGTTTTTGGCTTTTTCGCCTGCAACTCTGCATCGATGCGCGTCGTAGCGAAACCGATTACGTTGAAAAGCTGCTGTTCAAGATCAACAGATGGAGCGACCGCCGCTGTGATATCTTCCTCAGACGTCACAACAAAGCCGTGTCGCGGCACCGCATCTTGGAAGAGTTGAAGCGCATGCCCCCCGCCAACTTTATGATTTAAATCCTCACGGACAAAGTTTTCCGAGCGGAAGCAATCAGCGATCACAATCACGCCGCCTTTCCGCAACAAGGTATTCGCTTTTGGCAAACTTTGATCGACAGCAATATATTGAAAGCTTTCAGAGAACAGACATACATCAAAACGATCAGCCGTTTCGAAATCTTCGAACTTCATCAAATGCACGCGGGCGGCTGGCGCGTTCTCGCGGCAGCGCGTTGCCAAAAATTCTGAAGGCACGACAATATCAACATCATAGCCAAGATCGATCAGCTTGCGCGCCGTCTCACCTGCCCCGCCCCCGATATCCAAAATACGCGCCGGTGCAGGCGGCAAAAGCTTGAAAAGTTTATCGGTATAGGCAGCCTGCGCCGCACCAAGGTTGGCGGCATTCACCTCAAAACCGGTCCAAAGTCCGTAATGAAGATTTTCAGCGCCCGTCAGCCACGACATAAATTTCAGGCCGACATCAAGTCCGATCGCACGGGTATCAATACATTGGTTAATCATACATAAATTCGTAGTAGGACTTGGCAGCTTTTGCCAGCGCATTTAGCGTATCGCGCTCGCTCCACATTGGCGGCCCTTGTGACACGCAACGACACTGCCGATATCATCTGCCTTCGGATTGACGAATGTTGTGTTACCACAAGGCGCAAGATGCAGCGTGTGATCCGCCCCGTTGGTTTGCACAAATGCTAGGGTTTGCGCACCGCTTTTCAGGCTTCCACACCATGAGGCCGCGCAATCCACCTGCAGGCCAATCGTACTGCTCCAAGGCGCAACAAAGCCAGCCTTCGTCAGATAATGGCCACTAAATCGCGCTGGCGTTTGTCGCGCTTGGCGTGACTGCTTCATATCTTCTGCGGCGGTCTTCAACGCGCTCTCATCAAAAAGAAAACGACCCAAAACCACCATGTATTGCCTATCTGAATTTACGGCTTTCAAATAAGTAGTAGCAGCATCTGCGCGCAAGCAACTCAGCGCCTGCGCTTGTCCCGCCGTGCAAAGCATCACCGCCAATAGCGTGCCGCGCAAAACGCTCATAGTCTATGCTGAAACTCTGCCAAAACGGCCTCGTAAACACCGCGCTTGAACGGCACAATAGCATCGACAATCTGCGATGCGGGCATCCATTTCCACGTTGAGAACTCAGGCTCTTCAGTGGCGATGTTGATCAACGCATCATCCCCATGGAACCGCAAAAGGAACCACTTCTGTTCTTGGCCGCGATAACGCCCTTTCCATAATTGCGGCACCAAATCATGGGGTAGATCATACGGTATCCACCCACCCGTTTCGGCCTCAACTGTTACGGCAGACGCAGGCACACCAGTCTCTTCTTCAAGCTCGCGCAGCGCGGCGACTTGGGCATCTTCACCCTCGTCGATGCCACCCTGCGGCATTTGCCACGCATCTGAAAACCGGTCCAAACGTTGCGCCATAAACACATGGCCGTCTTTGTTTGCCAGCATAATGCCAACGTTGGGACGATACGGCAGCGCCGCAATTTCATCAGGTGTCACGGTTGCTTACTCCTGCGGGCCAAGGGCACTAAGCCCTTTGAGAATATCAATCGCATAGGCCAGTTGATAATCTTCCGTGCGAAGTTCTGCAGCTGCACGCGCACGCTCGCGGTCTGCTTCAATCTGTTCAATCTCATCCTCGGTTAAGCTGTCGTTGTTAAGTGAACCGCGCAAGTCTGCCTCGGAACGTGACGCACGCGCCGGAGCATCCGTATCTTCTGCGTCCGTCGGATCTAAGCGGGGCTGTTCAACAATGATATCGGGTGACACTCCAAGCGACTGGATAGAGCGGCCCGAAGGCGTGTAGTACCGCGCAGTCGTCAGGCGGATCGCACCATCACCGCGCATCCGCATGACAGTTTGAACCGAGCCTTTACCAAAACTTTTCGTCCCAATCACAATCGCACGGCGATGATCCTGAAGCGCACCCGCAACGATTTCGGACGCGGACGCAGAACCACCGTTGATCAAAACCACCAGTGGCTTGCCGTCAATCAAGTCACCCGGTGTGGCATTGAAACGCTCACCCTGATTTGCCTCACGGCCGCGAGTTGATACGATCTCGCCCTTCTCCAGAAATGCATCTGAGACGCGGATCGATTGTGTCAAAAGCCCGCCGGGGTTGTTGCGCAAATCAAGTACAACGCCGTTGATATCATCAAGACCACCAGCTTTCTCGATCTCCTCTTCCAAGCCATCTTTCAGGTTTGGATAGGTCTGATCGTTGAACGTACTGACCCGCAACACAACAGTGTCACCTTCAGTACGGGCACGCACAGCCGTTAGCTTGATCACATCGCGGGTGATTGTGACATCAAACGGCTCGTCAATATCTTCGCGCACGACCGTCAGGACAATGTCTGTGCCAACCAAGCCGCGCATCATTTCAACAGCTTCATCTAGGCCCAGCCCAAGAAGACCTTCACCGTCCACGTGGGTGATGAAGTCACCCGCAAGAATGCCCGCTTCATCCGCGGGTGTTCCGTCCATGGGCGCCACAACTTTCACGAAACCCTCTTCTTGGGTCACCTCAATCCCCAAGCCACCAAACTCGCCACGCGTTTGAACCTGCATCGCTTCTGCGTCCGCAGGTGGCAAATAACTTGAGTGCGGATCAAGCGACGTAAGCATGCCGTTAATCGCCGCTTCGATCAGTTCACCCTCGTCTACTTCCTCAACATATTGGCTGCGGATGCGCTCAAAAATATCGCCGAACAGATCAAGTTGTTGATACACATTGCCGGAGGATTGGGTGTCCTGCGCCAGCAACGGTGCGGCAACTTGAGTTGTCAAAATAACGCTCGAAAGAGTACCAACGGCGGCAGCCATCACAAGTTTTTTCATCACATTCCTCTCTGGGGCCAACATGGTGCTACGGCACGGCCCAGCTTATTTTTACTGTGCAAACCACTCGGCGGGATCCACCGGCGTATCGTTTTCTCTTAATTCTATATAGAGCGTTTCTGAGCGTGATGCGCCACCCACCTGCGTCGTTTCGCTCAAAATTACGTCAGATCCGCCCATCAGCCCGACAACATCACCGGCCTCAAGAACCTGCCCGACAGAGCCGAAAACCCGTTTCATCCCTGCCAAAACAACCAAAACATCCGTTGCAGGCTCAAGAATGATGACATTGCCGTAGTCCAAAAACGGGCCGAGATACCGCACAGTCGCCGCCATTGGCGTTGTAACCCGCGCCTGTGGTGCAGTCGCCATGATCCAGCCGGGCCGTACGATGCCTGCCGCATCGGGCTGACCAAAACGGCGCAAGACAGCACCATCCACCGGCAACGAAAGCTTACCTTTCAGAGGTGTGATTGCATCAATGTCTGCAGCACCACGGTTAGCAAGCCCCGAGGCAAAAGCCGCCAACGTTTCACTGGCATCCAGCAACAACGCCATGCGCACAGGGTCTTCGGAAAACCGTCTGGGCCGATCTGTGCGGCGTGAAATTGCCTCGCTTAGTTCTGTGCGTGCGGTCTGCACCCCGTCCAGCCCCGCCAGCAAATCTTCACGCGCCGCATCTTGTAAAGACCGGACAATCTGTAATTCGGTCAGTTGCGCCGAAAGCGATCCAGCTTGCGATTGAAGTGCAGGTACCACAGCACCCACCATCATGCCTGCCCGCGCCGTGCCTAATGCTCCGTTGGGGTGAAGCGTTACTTGCGGGCCGCGCGCTTGGCCAACTGTCTGCATCACCGCCAACAGTCCCGAAATTTCTGCAGATTTTTCTGACAGCTCACGGGACAGCACCTGTTCACGAAGGGCCGCGCGCCGCACCTCTGAACGCAGCGCGCTCAGGCCCGCTTCATAGGCATCGACAACTTCGGTCAACGCGGTGATCCGGTCTGGTGCGCTTTCGGCATTCTCAAGCGCGATGGACGCACGGATCAATTTTTCAGCGGCCGCGTCTGCCGCCTCTTGCGCAGTCATGCCAGCGTTTTGCGCCAGCGAAACCTGCGGGGCAAAAAATGTACTGACCAGCAAAAGACATATGAAGACCGTTCGGATCAAAAGAGCGCGTCTCCGGTCATCTCGTCGGGCTTGGGCAGGCCCATCAATTTGAGAAGGCTTGGCGCCAAATCAGCCAAGCGACCGTTGCGCAGTTTTGCGTCATGCCCAACCAACGCCACAGGCACTGGGTTCAACGTATGCGCAGTGTGCGGCCCGTTCGTTTCAGCGTCCCACATGACCTCACAATTGCCATGATCTGCGGTCACAATCATAACCCCACCGGCGGCTTCAAGCGCTGACAGAACCCGGCCCAACCCTGCATCAACAGCTTCGCACGCAGCAATGGCAGCGTCCAAATCACCCGTGTGTCCAACCATGTCCGGATTGGCATAGTTGGTGACGATCAAATCATACCCCGCGCCAATCGCCTCAACGAACTTTTCCGTCACCTCATTGCACGACATTTCGGGCTGCAAATCATAAGTGGCGACTTTGGGCGACGGCGCCATATAGCGATCTTCACCAACCTCTGGTTCTTCTTGGCCGCCGTTCAAAAAGAACGTCACATGGGGGTATTTTTCTGTCTCGGCCAAGCGGAATTGGCGCTTGCCTTGCTTGGCTACCCAGGCGCCCAGAGTGTTGACGATTTTTTGTTTGGGATAGGCCACAGACATATAGCGTGAATGCGCATCAGAATAGCTGACCATACCCAAAACCGCAGCCCATTTAACGGGTGTCCCGCGGTCAAAGTCATCGAACGCGGGTGCGGCGATGGCGGCCATAATCTCGCGCGCGCGATCGACACGGAAATTCAGACAGAAAAAGCCGTCACCATCTTTGGCACCCTCGTAACCGTCAAGGACGCTGGCGGGCAAAAACTCGTCAGTAATGTCCTGCGCATAGCCCGCTTGCACGACATCATCTGCGGCTTGGGCGGCATTACCTGTAGCGCGGATCATCGCGTTATATGCAGTGCTGACGCGCTCCCAACGGTTGTCGCGGTCCATCGCAAAGTAGCGACCTGTAACGCTCACGATACGGGCCTGCTGTGGTAAGGCTGCTGCCAATTCGGCCATAAAGTGATCTGCGGATTTTGGGGCAACATCGCGCCCATCGGTAATGGCGTGCACCACGCATGGTACCCCAGCGTCGCAGACGGCTTTTGCCGCCGCCGCAATGTGCAACAAGTGTCCATGCACACCACCGTCACTGACAACACCCATCAAATGCGCCGTCCCACCGCTTTGTTGAAGTGCCGAAATAAACGCCTGCAACTCGGCATTTTCAAAGAACGAGCCATCCTCAATCGCCAGATCAATTTGCCCCAAATCCATCGCGACAACGCGGCCCGCACCAATGTTTGTGTGACCAACCTCGGAGTTGCCCATCTGACCTGTTGGCAGACCGGCGTCATTTCCGTGTGTCAAAAGCTGTGCAGAAGGGCCCTGCATGATGCGATCAAAGTTTGGCGTACGGGCGAGTTTTGGTGCGTTGAAATCCGCTTCCTCGCGCAGTCCCCAACCGTCCAAAATACACAAAACTACAGGCTTCATCTCAGCACTCCTCAGATCCATTCCCACATTAACCGCAGCGCCAACGCCACGGAAGTCACAACCACCAAACCCTTGATGACACGCGCTCCGGCACGCATTGCAAATCGCGCACCCACGCCTGCACCACCAATTTGCGCGACACCCATGGCAAGGCCCGTGGCCCACCAGATGTCAGCTACCAACGCAAACATCACCAGTCCACCGATGTTGCTGGCAAAATTGAGAAGTTTCGTGTGCGCCGTCGCCTTCAGCACCCCGAACCCCGCAAACATGACGAACGCGAGCATATAGAAAGAACCCGCACCCGGCCCCAAAACACCGTCATAGAACCCAACGATTGGCACACAGATCAGCCCAAACAGCACCGGCGCCAGCCGCGCTTTGCGGTCTAGGTTTCCAAGGTCAGGCTTAAAGGCAAAGAACAGTGCTACCCCAATCAAAACTACCGGCAAGATACCGCGGATCAACCCAATAGGCAGGGCACTTGCAACGAAAGCACCTATCAAGGAGGCACCAAAAGCAAGCACCGCCCACCAAAACTGGCTACGCCAATTGACCAATCCCGCCCGCGCATAACTGATCGCAGCCGTGGCCGAGCCGAAACACCCCTGAACTTTGTTGGTGCTTAGCGCCTGAAGCGGTGTTGCCCCCGCCAGCAACAACACTGGCAACGTAATCAGGCCGCCGCCTCCCGCGATGCTGTCGACAAAGCCCGCAACAAAAGCGACCGCCAGCAAAAGCGCAAGAAGCTCTGGGCCGACCTCAAACAAACTGGTCTTTCGAATATCCCTGAAGATAGAGCAACGCAGTCAAATCACCGTGGTTGATGCGCACACTGCACTGCTCAGCCACTGATGGTTTGGCATGAAGTGCGACACCAGTTCCTGCGCGCGACAGCATGCCCAGATCATTAGCACCATCACCAACGGCAATCACGTCGTCAGCCTCAATCCCAAGGCGTGCCGTGATTTGTTCCAGTGCATCCACTTTTGCTTGTTGTCCCAGAATTGGGCGGCCAACCTCACCCGTCAGAACGCCAGCTTCGGCGCAAAGTGTGTTGGCGCGATTTTCATCAAAACCAAGCTGTGCAGCAACGGCCTCTGTGAACGCCGTGAAGCCACCCGAAACAAGCGCAGCGTAACCGCCATTTGCCCGCATCGTAGCAAGCAAAGTGGCCCCACCGGGCATCATCTCAATACGCGTATCCAGCACTTTTTGAATAACTGCTTCGGGCAATCCCTTAAGCAAGCCGACCCGTTCGATAATAGCTTCCTCAAAGTCCAACTCGCCGTTCATGGCGCGTGCTGTGATCGCGGCAACGCGTTCCCCAAAACCCGCCTCATCAGCCAGCTCATCAATGCATTCTTGGCGGATCATAGTGCTGTCCATGTCAGCCAAAAGCATCGCTTTTTTACGACCAAAGGCAGGCTGTACGACCAGATCAACATGCTCACGCTGAAGATCGGCCCACACGTCCCACAAATTGGAAGGGGTATCTGCGATGGCGAACTCCGCGGCCTCACCCGGGCAAAGATGAACCGGTTCTTGGCCACCCCACGCCATGCGCAACGCATCAACCAAAGCTGCATCCAAACGGGGGCCAATAAGCGAAGCAATATACATGGCGGGTCTCCTTTGCTCCTATTCACACCAGCACCCGCAAAGCCACAACCCCTCTGGCCTATTTGCGCCCCCGCAAAGCAGCGATTTTTCAGCAAAAGTTTCCAATCCGCTCAAAATACGTCGCAAAAAGTGTGCGACCTGCCGCCACAGGGCCATTTTCGGAGTTGTTTCGCAGGTGCAGCACCCGTATGTCCGGCGGTGGGACACCCTTCCCCAACGAAGGGCACTTATCTGTAAGGATAGATATTATGACGACGACGAAACCGGCGACAAAGCCGCTTAATCCGCGATTCTCATCCGGACCATGCGCAAAACCCCCCACTTGGACACTTGATGCACTTCGTGACGCGCCCTTGGGCCGCTCGCACCGCGCAACTGTTGGCAAAGACAAGCTGAAGGCAGCGATCGAGACCACACGTGAAATCCTTGATATTCCTGCCAATTACAAAATTGGCATTGTTCCCGCGTCTGACACAGGTGCTTATGAGATGGCCATGTGGTCACTGCTTGGTGAGCGTCCTGCGGAGATGGTTGCGTGGGAAAGCTTTGGCGCGGGCTGGGTCACTGACGCCGTCAAACAGCTGAAAATCGAACACACCGTTCACACCGCCGAGTACGGCGAAATCGTGGACATGGCCTCTCTGAATTATGATAATGATGTCTGCTTTACGTGGAACGGCACTACGTCCGGTGTACGTATGGCGAACGGCCATGCGATCCCGTCTGACCGCGCCGGTCTTACCTTGTGCGACGCCACATCAGCTGCCTTTGCGATGTCTTTGCCGTGGGATAAACTGGATGTAACGACGTTCTCGTGGCAAAAAGTTCTGGGCGGCGAAGCGGCCCACGGCATTTTGATCCTTAGCCCACGCGCGGTTGAGCGCCTTGAAAATTACACGCCACCATGGCCGTTGCCAAAAATTTTTCGCCTGACCAAAGGTGGCAAATTAATCGATGGTATTTTCTCTGGTGCGACGATCAACACACCCTCAATGCTGTGCGTCGAAGACTATTTGTTCGCCCTTGAATGGGCCAAATCTGTTGGAGGCCTCACTGGCCTCAAAGCACGCGCACAAGCAAACGCCCAGGCGATTTGGGATTTTTGCGACAACAATGATTGGATCGACAATCTGGCCGTTGATCCCGCAACGCGCTCGGTCACGTCTGTGTGTCTAAAGTTCACAGATCCACGCATCACAGATGGTGCCGCCTTTGCGAAAGCGGTCGCAAAACGGCTGGAAGCAGAAGGTGTTGCCCTTGATGTGGGTGCATACCGCGATGCACCAGCAGGGCTGCGCATCTGGTGTGGCGGCACGGTTGAAACCTCGGACATTGAAGCAATGTTGCCGTGGCTACACTGGGCGTTCCACGCCGAGCTTGACGCTTAATTGATACCGCGAGGCAAACGCCTCGCGCCCTCCCCACTCTCAAAATTCAGCCCCATCAGATCGCGCAAACGCATCGGGGGCATTTATTCAAAAGGACATGCACCATGGCCCCTAAAGTACTTATTTCCGACAAGCTTTCAGAAGCAGCAGTTCAAATTTTCCGTGATCGCGGCATTGATGTGGACTTCATGCCCGACCTCGGCAAAGACAAAGAAGCCCTGCTGGCCGCTATTCCAAAATATGACGGTTTGGCCATTCGCTCTGCCACCAAAGCGACTGAGAAAATCATCAACGCGGCTGACAACCTGAAGGTTATTGGCCGTGCAGGAATTGGCACAGACAACATCGACAAAGACGCCGCGTCCAAAAAGGGCATCATCGTGATGAACACCCCTTTCGGCAACATGACCACAACCGCCGAACATGCGATTGCGATGATGTTTGCTGTGGCGCGTCAAATCCCCGAAGCAAGCGCCTCCACGCATGCGGGCAAATGGGAAAAGTCCAAATTCATGGGTGTTGAGCTTACGGGTAAAACACTTGGTGTAATCGGTGCGGGTAACATCGGTGGGATCGTTTGTGACCGCGCCAAAGGCCTTAAGATGAAAGTGTTGGCCTTTGACCCGTTCTTGTCTGAAGAAAAAGCCGACAAAATGGGCGTCACCAAAGTTGAGTTGGATGAGCTGTTCGAAAAGGCTGATTTCATCACGCTGCATGTTCCAAAGACCGAACAAACCGCCAATATGATCACCGCAGAACGTCTGGCCCAGATGAAAAAGGGCGTCCGCATTATCAACTGCGCGCGTGGTGGGCTGGTTGATGAAGATGCGCTGGCTGCAGCCTTGAAGTCTGGTCATGTGGCTGGTGCGGCGTTCGATGTTTTCGCTGTTGAGCCCGCAACCGAAAGCCCATTGTTCAACCTGCCAAACGTTGTTGTCACACCGCACTTGGGCGCTGCAACAACAGAAGCGCAAGAAAACGTGGCGCTGCAAGTCGCCGATCAAATGGCCAACTACCTGCTGACCGGCGCGGTTGAGAACGCGCTTAACACGCCATCCATCACGGCCGAAGAAGCCAAAGTCATGGGCCCTTGGGTTGAGCTGGCGTCACACTTGGGCAACTTCACAGGTCAGATGACCGACGAGCCGATCAAAGCGATCAACATTCTGTATGATGGCACCGTGGCACAAATGAACCTCGAAGCGCTGAACTGTGCTGTGGTGGCTGGCATCATGAAAAAGGCCAACCCAGATGTGAACGTCGTATCTGCACCCGTTATTGCCAAAGACAAAGGCATCCAAATCAGCACCACAAACCAAGACAAAACCGGTGCGTTTGATGGCTATATCAAAGTGACCGTCGTTACTGACAAGCGTGAGCGCTCTGTAGCCGGTACGGTGTTTAGCGACGGCAAGCCGCGCTTCATTCAGATCAAAGGCATCAACATTGATGCAGAGATCGGTCAAAATATGCTCTACACCACAAACGAAGACGTGCCGGGCATCATCGGTCTGTTGGGTAACGCAATGGGCAAGAACGGCGTGAACATCGCCAACTTTACACTTGGCCGCTCGGCAGTTGGTGGTGAGGCAATCGCGCTTCTATACATCGACCACCCAATTCCAGATGACGTGATCGCTGCTTTGAATACTACCGGTATGTTCAAACAAGTACGGCCACTTGCGTTCGACGTAAAATAGCAGCCACTTCATAATTTCACGACAAAGGCCCGCGCTTAATCTCGCGGGCCTTTTTGTGTCCAAAGTTTCCAACCAGCCCAAACCGCCGTACCGCCAAAGAAAATGGATGACAGACCAACGACCTCTACCCACGCCATGCCGGACACACCGCGAATACTCACCGCGATGACCATGAACGCCAGCCCTGCAATAGACGCGAGTAGACGAAACCAAAGTTCTGAACGTGAAGGACCAAACATTGCGTACTCCTATTTGCACAATGATCTAGGAGGCACGCCGCAGCTGGCCAGCCGCTAACGCTTTTTTCATCACTTTGACCGTACCTTCAGCCAACACGAAGCCCCAAACGAGGACGGGGATGGATATCAATCAACGGCTTTCCGAAGAACGACGCCTGCGCCTTCAGGCTGAGCATCTGCTTGAACACAAGCAGGGCGAACTGATGGCTGCCAATCGCAAACTTGGCCTTTATGCACGCCGACTTTCAGATGAAATTGTTGAAACGCGCAAAGCGGTTGTGTCCGCAGTGGGCGAAACCACACGGGTCAAATCGGACCTGATGATCGCAGAAGAAAAAGTTGACCGCACCGAACGCCGGCTTTGGGACAGCATTGAAACAGTCCGCGACGGTTTCGCGATTTTTGACACTGACAACCGCATGGTCCTGTCAAACCCCGCCTACGTGCGGCTGTTTGATGGGCTGGAAGAAGTCCAACCGGGGATCAGCTACGTCCGGTTGCTGCAACTCGCCTGCGAAGAAGGGTTGATCGACACGGGCGAGATGGCGCCTTCTGACTGGCGCACAATGATGCTGCAGCGCTGGATGCGCGATGAAATGGAACCAGTGACTGTTCGGTTGTGGAACGGCCAGTATGTGCGCGTGATGGACCGTCGCGGCGCTGACGGGGACATCGTATCACTTGTCATCAACATTACTGAAACCATCACACATCAGCGCGAGATTGAGGTGGCCCAACGCAAAGCGGAAACAGCCAGTCGCACCAAGTCGGCCTTTCTCGCCAATATGTCTCACGAGATCAGAACCCCCATGAACGGCATCGTCGGCATGTCCGATTTGCTGCGCGACACACAGCTTGATGACGAACAAAAACTGTTCGTAGAAACGATATATAACTCTGCAGAGGCGCTGCTAGTAATCATCAATGACGTGCTTGATTTTTCCAAAATGGAAGCCGCGCGTCTTTCGCTTTTCCCTGAGCCGTTCGACCTGCAACAACTACTATCCGAAGTCATTATGCTGCTGCGGCCTGCTGCGGAAAATAAAGGGATCAAGCTTGATCTTGATCTAAACCCCTGCGTGCCGAATACTCTCATCGCGGATCCTGGGCGGCTGCGCCAGATCATCACGAACCTCGTAGGCAACGCGATCAAGTTTACCTCCGAAGGGGCCGTTTCAATTCGTGTGAACGGTAGTTTTGCAGCATCACCCCCAACGCTCAGAATTGAGATTGAAGACACAGGGATCGGTATTCCGACCACTAAGTTATCAGAAATCTTTGGCGAATTTAACCAGGTAGAGGCAACTCAGAACCGCCGGTTTGACGGCACCGGGCTTGGCCTCGCTATTAGCAAACAATTGGTAGAACTGATGAACGGCACCATTTGGGTCAACTCGGTTGAGGGCGATGGATCGGTTTTTGGCGTAACCCTGCAAGTTGAAACAGCCAACGATCAGCCAGCTTCCGAGCTCCGAAAAATGCGGATTTTGGCCGCCGAAGACAACGCCACAAACCGTCTTGTCTTCTCCAAAATGGTAGAGCCGCTGAACGTGGATGTGACATTCGCCAATGATGGAAAAGAGGCTATCGAAGCCGCCGCCAGTATTGATCCCGACCTAATCTTTATGGACATTTCTATGCCAGAAATTGACGGGAAAGATGCCACACGCGCAATCAGGGCAACTGATTGGGGCGCTCAGACTCCCATCTGCGCCCTCACTGCACACATCATGAACGGTGACGCGCAAGAGCTTTTGGAATGCGGCCTCGATCATTACCTCGCCAAGCCGCTCAAGAAAAACCAGATCGTTGAAATGATCAGCCGCTATCGACCGGACGAAGCACTCCCCCTAAGCGGAGATACTGCACAAGATCAGCTAGGGTAAGGACGCACGAACGTGAGCGTCTTGTCATCGCTTTCGCTTGGCTCAAAAACATAACCACCACTGTCGAACTGTTTAAGGCCGTCCAAATCTGTTACGCGGTTTTCAATCACAAAACGCGCCATCGCCCCACGCGCACGTTTGGCGTAAAAGCTAACCATTTTTGAACGACCGTCTTTGTTTTCCAAAAACTTGGGCGTGATGATGTCGATGTTAAGCGTCTTTTTGTCTACGGCCTTAAAATACTCTTGGCTGGCACAATTGACCAAAGCAGTCGCGCCAACTTCTTCTGCTTGCGCGTTCAATGCTTTTGCGATCCGCGCACCCCAATAGGCATAAAGCGTGGCGCCGTGATCCGTTTTTAAACGGCTGCCCATTTCAAGACGGTAGGGCTGCATCCCGTCAAGCGGACGCAAAACGCCGTAAAGCCCCGACAAAATACGCAGGTGGTTTTGCGCATATTGCACCGCATCTTCGTCAAGCGTTTTGAACTCCAGACCCTGATAAGTATCGCCATTGAACGCCAGCGCAGCAGGCCGAACGGCCTCCGTAGCGGGGTTCTTGGAGTAAGCTGCAAACCTATCTGCATTCAACAGCGCCAAGTCTTCACTGATATGCATAAGCTTGCGCAACTCATCAATCGACAGTTCACGTGAGACCTGAGCAAGCTCAAGCGCCTCATTAGGAAACTGTAGATCGGTCATGGCAACGCCATCTTGTGCGTCCCAGTTCAGGGCCTTGGCAGGCGAAATTGTAACCAGCATTGCTGCACTCCTCGTCGTTCATGAATGATTTAGAGGAAACTCCGCCAATCTCAAGCCTCGCGCAGCACCTCAAGAAACGCATCGCCAAACCTGTCCGCACGCTTATCGCCAAGCACCCGCTCGACACCGCTCAAATCACGCGGACGCTGCTTTACCAAACGCGCGAGTAGGGATGCAGAACAACTTAGCGGTTTGGCCGTACCATCTTCGCCGCGCATCAAATCACTTTGCACCTCAAGCAAGCGATCATAAGTCGAGCCTTCGGATTTACCTGCCATCTTGCGCCGCTGCGGATGCATTGCCGCGACTTCACCCGCGATCACTTGCAAAAATTCAGCGCCGTATCGTTCAAGCTTTTTGGCACCCACGCCGCCAATCCGCGCCATATCATCCAAAGTTTGTGGCCGTGTTTGCGCCATCTCTATCAAGGTTTTGTCATTGAAAATAACATAAGCTGGCGCATTGGCGCGCTCAGCCAAGCCACGTCGCTTGGCTTTTAGGGCAGACAAAAGCGGCGCGTCTTCTTCGCCGACCAATGTTTTTACCGCCGGACCCGTACGTGTTGCTTGGATCGTGTCACGGCGCAGGGTGATACCCTCCTCATCGCGCAAAATCGGGCGTGCACGATCGGTCATCGTTAGCGCACCGTGGCGTTCGGGGTTTGGGCGCACCAAATCGTGTCCCATCATTTGCCGGAAAATGGCCTGCCACTCGCGCTTGCTCCACTCGGTCCCGACCCCAAAAGTTGGCAGGGTATCGTGGCTACGCGCTAACACTTTTTCGGTTTTGTCCCCGCGCAAAATATCGATCAGGTGACCCGCGCCAAACCATTCACCTGTGCGCAAAATAGCCGACAGGGCCATGCGTACGGGCGTTGTGGCGTCAAATGTATCCGCGGGGGTTTCGCAAAGATCACAATTGCCACACGGCTCGGACGTCTCCCCGAAATAAGCCAGCAGTTGAACACGGCGGCAACCGAGCGCTTCGGCCAAACCCATCAGCGCATTCAGCCGACCATGATCCGCGATGCGCCGTTCAGCCGGAGCAAGCCCTTCGTCAATTTGTGTGCGGCGAAAACGAACGTCATCGGGACCAAAAAGTGTCAACGTGTCAGCCGGCGCCCCATCGCGACCGGCCCGCCCAATTTCTTGGTAATAGCCTTCGATCGATTTTGGCAAATCCGCGTGCGCGACCCATCTGATGTCAGGCTTGTCGATACCCATGCCAAACGCGACTGTCGCACAAACGATTAGCCCATCTTCTTGTTGAAATCGGCGTTCCACCTCGCGGCGGGCCTCAGGCTCCATGCCGCCGTGATAATTGCACGCACTGTGTCCGGCCTCGCGCAACGCATTCGCAAGCGTTTCGGTCTTGGCGCGGGTCCCTGTGTAGACAATTCCACTCAGCCCTTTACGCGCAGCAACGAAGTTCAGAATTTGCTGTCGTGGGCTGTTTTTCACATCAAAAGCCAAGGCAATATTGGGCCGGTCAAAGCCGTGCAAAAATGTCTCTGGGGCTTCTTGCGCGAACAGCTTTTCAACAATTTCTTCGCGTGTTTCTTGATCGGCGGTCGCCGTGAACGCAGCAAGAGGTACATTCAGACCCTGCCTCAGCGCCCCAATCCGCAAGTAATCAGGCCTGAAATCATGCCCCCACTGGCTGACGCAATGGGCCTCGTCTACCGCAATGAAAGAGACATTGGATCGCTGCAACATGTTGAAAGTTGCAGTTCCCGAAAGCCGTTCTGGTGCCATATAAAGCAGCTTGAGGCGGCCCTCGGACAAGGCATCAAATACAGCCTGCGTTTCTTCTTCGGTGTTGCCTGAGGTCAATGCACCTGCCGCAACACCCGCCTCTTGAAGCGCACGGACTTGGTCCCGCATCAACGCAATCAACGGTGATATAACAACAGTTAGCCCGTCGCGAACCAAAGCAGGAAGCTGAAAGCACAGCGATTTCCCTCCACCTGTTGGCATAATCGCCAGGGTGTTTTTGCCCGCTATCACGGCGTCTACAATTTCACGCTGTCCCACGCGGAAATCGTCGAATCCAAACATGTCACGCAAAATGCTCTGCGGGTTTTTCATTGAAGGCCTGTCTATATCTGCTGCTGCCTACAATGTGCCATGCCACTGCCAGTACCACAAGATATAGAGGTGCCCCGCCGCCACCCAATGAGTGCATATCCAACAAAAAAATCCAAGTGCCGTTGCGGCCACATCCAAAGGATCAAAAACCCCGTGGGTACTGTATGCGCGCATCGTATTTGGGAACCAAACGGGCAAAATCACATTTTGCGCCAATTCAAAACCAATACCGATCGCTGCCAGAAAAACACACCACACAAGCACCGCGATACGGCGCTCAAACAGCAGCCAACCCGCCAAAGCAAAGGCCAAACTGTGAAGGAAAGCGGGGGCTATGCCAACAAGCAAACCACCAACACCAAGGTCCCGCAGCACATAAACGCCACAGCCCAACCCAAATACAAAACACACACACAAACTAACGATTAAGTAATTCATCTCCCCTATTTCACAAAAAAAACCTAATTTGCTCCTAAGAAAGAGATGCTCTGATGAGAGTTTTATTGAGTAGTTGAGTATCGAGATGAAAACACAGCCAATTTCCATGAAGGAAAGGGCAGACGCGCTGCACTTGTCAGGTAAATGGCAAGAGGCGATGCCCCTCTATGCGCGCTATCTGGCACGGCATCCTGCGGACGCGGGCGCGTGGACCAACTTTGGTATATTGCTGCGGAAAACGAAGAATTACGAACAGGCTTTGCTGGCTCAGAAGCGGGCCTTCGCGCTCGATCCCCATTCGGGCGATATGCACAACAATCTGGCGAATATTCTGGGGGATATGGGTGAGCTTGAGCAGTCATGCGCGCTGCGACTTGAGCTGATTACAAAGGCGCCAGATAGCCCCGATCAGATCGCCCTCGCCGGACGGAGCATGCGCATCGCCGGTGATCTGAACAGGGCAATCACATACCTAAGCAAAGCCGTTGAAACCTACCCCGATGATGCTGAATTGCGGATGCAGTTGGCTTTTTCACACCTAACAGCGGGAAATTATGCGAAAGGCTTTGCCTACTATCAGGCACGGTGGGAGCAAGCGGAAATAACCCCGCCAAAAGTTGCAAAGCCCAAGTGGGCAGGTGAAGATATCGCAGGCAAAACGATCATGATTTTTCCTGAGCAAGGCTTTGGTGATTGCGTTTTATTCGCTCGATTTATGCCATGGTTAGCCTCGCTGGATGCGCGCGTCATATTGCTCGCAAAACCCCAAATCGCGCCGATGCTCGCTCAAATTAAAGGTGTGGATCTGCTCATCTCGGACCCGGCTGATGCGCCGGAATTCGACGTTTGGACCAGTATGCTCGACATACCCATGCACGCTTTCGCAAGTGGTATTGGTATTCCAGAATGTACGAAACTGTCTTTGCCAAAAGATAGCGTCAGCCACGCCAAGCGCGCTGTTTCTCCGCATCAAAACCTATTCAAAATTGGTGTCGTTTGGTCCGGCTCTGCCACATACAAGGGCAATGACTTTCGCAGGTTTGATCATAAACACTTGCTCCGTCTGGCCGCCATTGATGAGGTGCAATGCTACTCGCTTTACAAAGGCCCCTACCTTGATGCGTTTCATAGAGATGGCACCTCAGGTCTAATTGTTGATCTCGCTTCGTCTGATCGCAGCTTTGCTGACAGTGCCGCGGTCATTGCCGAGATGGATTTGATCGTAACCATGGATACCGCCATCGCGCATATTGCAGGCGCCCTTGGGAAACCCGTCTGGAACCTGCTGCATTGGGATGGTTTTTGGCTTTACGGCAAGGGCAGCACGACAACGCCGTGGTACCCCAACATGCGCCTTTATCGCCAACCAAAACCCCGGGACTGGGATGCGGTATTCGATGAAGTTGTAAGTGATTTGAAGAGTTTAATGAGTAGCGGGAAGGCCCCAGATGGATAACATACTCACCCCCGTTTCGCCCGGTGAAGTACTGGATAAAATAACGATTTTACGCCTCAAGCTTGAAAAAATCGCTGATGCAGAAAAGCTTAAAAACGTGGCGTATGAGTTGCGTATTTTAGAGGATACAGCGGCGCAACATATAGCCCCATCAACGCAACTCGCCAAGCTAACGGACGCGTTGCAGAAGGTGAATGCCAAGCTTTGGGACATTGAGGATGACATCCGTATTTACGAGCGCAACGGGTCGTTCGGCGATGCATTCGTTGACCTTGCCAGAGCCGTCTACGTCACAAACGATGAACGCGCGCGCCTAAAGCGCGAGATCAACATCCACCTCGGCTCAGCAATTGTTGAAGAAAAATCCTACGCCCCAATGAGCAAAAGTGCATGAAGCCTTCAGAACACCTCCGTGAGGGGAAACGCAATCTTGCAGCAGCAGAGGCGGCCATCAACGCTGCCCTGAAAGATCGCAAGGACCGCTCGCGGGCAGCACTTAATCGTCAACTGCACGAAATTCGGCTGCATTCCCCTGACTACCGCTACACGTCGCAAGCGGGTCAAGACGCGGTCATCGATAGGTTGTTTGGTGGCAAGCCTGGGACATTCATTGATGTAGGTGGCTTTGACGGCATCACCGGATCAAACACGCTTTTTCTGGAGGTGTTTCGGGGCTGGACCGGCGCATTGGTAGAGCCTGTTCCACGCAATTTGCAAAAGGCCAAAACAGTGCGCCGTTGTCCGTGCCTTGGGTTTGCAGTCAGCAACAATGATGGCGCGGCCAGCTTCATAGAGGTGCAGCAGGGCTATACCCAGATGAGCGGTCTCGCCGAGAGTTATGATACCAATATGCTGGCGAAAGTTCGCGCCGATCAACGGCACAAAGAAGAAGTGATTGAGGTCGAAACGCGGCGGCTGTCCACACTTCTTCTGGATCTAGATATCCCGCACCCCGACTTCGTCAGTCTTGATATTGAAGGCGGCGAGGTCCAGTGCCTAGAGGATTTTCCGTTTGCGGCGCACCGCGTCAAAAGCTGGAGTATTGAGAACAACACCAGCGGTCCCGAAATTCCTGCGATCATGCGGGCTAATGGCTACGAGCTTATCGAATTTTGCGGCCCCGATGATCTGTTCGTGCATCGTGATTTTGTAAAAATCTAGCGCCGCAACTCCACTTAGAACCCGTAAAAGAAGCCCGCGTTATTCTGCAACACAATCCGTGCCGCAATCAAACCGATGAATGCCACCAATGGAGCAAGATCAAGCGCACCCATGTCCGGCAGAAAGCGGCGGATCGGTGTGTAAATCGGTTCAAGCAAACGGTTCAGCCCGTACCAGATTTGCGCAACGATCGGCTGGCCCATATTCAACACTTGGAAGTTCAAAAGCCACGACATCAAGATGTGCGCAATCATAACAAACCAAATCACATCCAGGATCAGCATCAGAATTTCGTAAAGCGATTGCATGGGTAATGGCCCCTTTGTTTCTCTTGTTGTGCATAGGTAAGCGCGCATCAGCTCAAGAACAACTGCTTTCCGTGACGTTAGGCACTGAAATTACCCTGTGACGCGCACGTAAAGATACCTATCTAAGGGGTGAAAGGTCGTAACCCATGTATCCCATCATTCGTGTCATCAAAGAACTTATTGCCCATCGAAACGCCGCGCCAATTTCGGTGACAGGCACGCACACCAGCACGCACCGCTGTTGGCCACAGGACATCGATTACTACTCTGAGATGAACAACGGCCGCATCCTGACGCTGCTTGATCTGAACCGCACGGTGCTGGCAAAGCGCACGGGACTGCTTAAAGTTCTGCGCGCAAACAACTGGGGCCTGACGATGGCCGGAGTGTCCGTTCGCTATCGTCGCCGCATCAGGCCGTTTGAAAAGTTCGAAACCAAAGGCCGCGCGCTGTGCTGGGATGAGCGGTTCATCTATCTTGAGCAAGTCATGGTCAAAGCAAATGGCGAAACCGCCAATCAGGCGCTCTATCGGTCTGCAGTAACAGGCCCAAACGGGATTGTGCCGCCCGCTTTGGTTTTGCAGCAGCTCGGACAGGACATAACTACATCCCCGACACCACCCGAATGGGTGCAAAACTGGATCGATGCGGACGCAACCCGTCCTTGGCCACCAGAAATTTTGTCTGAGCCCTGAAAACCAAGGGTTGCCAAACGCCCCCCGTCCCGCGTCTTATTCTTTGCGATACATCTGCGGAATGGGCGGGCCTATGGCAAACACCGAATTGAAGAAGCGCGTTTGGGGCTGGATGGCTTTTGACTGGGCCGCTCAGCCCTTCTACACCCTTGGCTGGACCTTCATTTTTGCACCGTATTTTGCAGTGGTCGCCACGCAATACTTCATGGGAACGGGACTTGATGAAGCAACCGCTGATGCGCAATCCCAAGCGCTTTGGTCTTGGGGACAAACTGCCACAGGCCTGCTAATTGCCATCACTGCGCCGTTCATTGGCGCCTACGCCGACAGCTCTGGCCGGCGCATACCCTATGTGGTTGGATTTTCAATTTTGTTCGTGCTCTCCGCGTGCTTCATGTGGGTCTTGCAACCTGACGGCACGGGGCTTTATTTGGCTTTGGCAATGTTTTGTGTGGCGTTCATTGCCGCCGAATTTGCGCTTATCTTCACCAATGCATTGCTGCCAAGTCTTGGGCCAAGCGACGAAGTTGGCAAGATCAGTGGCGCAGGGTTGGCCATTGGCTATGCCGGTGGTGTGGTCTCACTTGTGATCATGCTGCTCTTTTTTGCCGAGGGCGATACTGGCAAAACATTCATTGGTCTCGATCCGATCTTGGGTCTTGATGCTGATGCCCGCGAAGGGACCAGATCCGTTGGGCCGTTCACAGCCCTTTGGTTTGCGCTGTTTATGATCCCATTCTTTTTGTGGGTTCGCGAGGACACGTCACAACATCAGAAAACTTCTGTTTCTGCCGCCTTGAGTGAGCTGCGCTTGTCTTTTGGGTCAATCGTAAAAAGGCGTAGTCTTGCATGCTATCTCGGCTCGTCCATGTTCTATCGCGACGCGCTTAACGGCCTTTACAGCTTTGGTGGCGTCTACGCGGCATTGGTGCTTGACTGGTCCATCACAATGATCGGCGTGTTTGGCATCACAGGCGCATTGGCCGCGACATTATTCACCTATGTGGGCGGTGTGTGCGACAAACGATTTGGTCCAAAACCTGTCATCATCTTTTGCATTTTCGCGCTCGTTTCAGTCTGCATCAGCTTGGTTGCCATGTCCCGCGAGATGTTCTTCGGGATCCCCCTGCCCCAAGGCAGCGCAGTCCCCGACATTGTTATGTATATCTGCGGCGCGGTTATTGGTGGTGCGGGCGGCGCGCTGCAGGGGGCAAGTCGATCGCTGATGGTGCGCCACGCCGACCCTGAACGCCCAACCGAAGCATTCGGCTTTTTCGCCCTGTCCGGCAAGGCAACGGCATTTCTGGCCCCTGCATTGATCGGCATCACAACGACGATTACCAACTCTCCGCGTCTCGGCATCGCGCCCGTCGTGGGGTTGTTCCTTCTGGGGCTTATCTTGCTAAGGTGGGTTAATCCGAAAGGGGAAGTGTATGAGACGAGTACTTAGCGCTATTGCCGCAACAACGTTTTTAGCTACCTGTGGGGCAAGCGCCGACCGCGATATTTCAGGCGCACAAATAAAGCGGCCAACCCTGACACAGGCCGAGCGCACCACACTTGCCAAAGTGCAATTCGGAGCGGCGAAAACGCCCGCAGCCATGACCCCCCAAGCGATCGGCGGATACGCAAAAGGGTGTTTAGCAGGTGCCGAGGCATTGGCCGAAACAGGGCCAACATGGCAAGCAATGCGCCTGTCGCGCGGTCGAAACTGGGCGCATCCCGACACCATTGATTATGTTCAAAAGCTATCACGCTTTGCCGCTACCCAACCGGGTTGGCAGGGTCTTTACATCGGCGATATGGCGCAGCCCCGTGGTGGCCCAATGCTTACGGGGCATCGCAGTCACCAAACGGGCCTTGGCATTGATGTCTGGATGCTTCCGCCCCAGCGGTTGAACCTCACAGCCTCAGAGCGGGAAAATATATCATCAATCTCTACGCGGCGCGCGCGGGGCGCCTATACCAACGACAACTGGACGCCTGCGCATATGAACATCCTGCGGGCTGCGGCAAAAGATGACCGCACTGCACGGATTTTTGTCTTTCCAGGTGCAAAAGTCGCCATGTGTGATGCTGAAACCGGTGACAAATCGTGGCTCAATAAAATTCGGCCTTGGTGGGGTCACCACTATCATTTTCACGTCCGCTTAAACTGTCCCAAAGGTGACACCGCGTGCGTTAGTCAGCCGGCACCGCCTAAGGGCGACGGTTGCGATGACGCGCGCAAATGGGTCCGCGACATCCTTGATCCACCGCCCCCTGATCCCAACGCACCGCCGCCTAAGAAACGACGCGAATTAACGCTGAACGATCTGCCCGCGCAATGCACCGCGGTCCTGCGCGCGGACTAGCGGACATTTAGGTTTTTCTTGCAAGGTTTGCGCAACGCGCCTAAACGCGGCGTGTCCATCGCGCACGCGCTTGGGCCGAGTCTCCGCAACCTTGTAAAACGGATCTACATTATGCAACGTTCTTACCTGCCAGGCATTCTGGCTATGGCCGCTGTCGTGGTCGCTTCAAATATTCTTGTACAATTTCTTCTCGGCGAATGGCTAACTTGGGGTGCTTTCACCTACCCCATCGCCTTTCTCGTCACCGACCTAATGAACCGCCTTTATGGCCCAAGCGCCGCGCGCCGCGTGGTGTTTGCAGGCTTTGTCGTTGGCGTCATTTGCTCACTTATTGGCACGCAAGTAATGCTAGAGTTCGGCCCTGCCGTGACCCTGCGCATCGCACTTGGATCAGGTACAGCTTTCTTGGTAGCACAATTACTTGATGTCGCGATCTTTGACCGCCTGCGCAATGGCACATGGTGGCGGGCGCCATTGGCATCGACTGTGATTGGATCATCCATTGATACGGCGCTGTTTTTCACCATCGCATTTTCGGCAAGCCTGTCGTTCATTGAGACTGCCAACGATGTATCATGGGCCGGTGAAGTTTTGCCGATCTTGGGCGTCGGTGCACCTGCCCCGCTTTGGGTCTCGCTGGCCGTAGCTGACTGGATGGTGAAGCTATCGCTCGCCTTGATTGCGCTTATCCCGTTTCGGCTGCTTGTCGCTAGCTTCGGCAAAGGACCGCAAAAAACTGTTTGAGATTTTCGATAGCTGTGCAAACATTCAGTTATCGGAAACAAAATGGAAGGAGGTGATCCAGTGATCAGAGAAGCATTGGAGACAGGTAACGGGACAATTCGGGAGGCGCGCCTCTAACGGCAGACCTTAGGGCGATAGCCCCGAAGTGGGACCAGCGCGACGCTGGTATCTAACCTACCCACCTCCTTGATCTCGAAAGGGCCGCTCACCAATTGGGCGGCCCTTTTTACTTTTACAACAAGACCCGAACTGGCCGCGTTTATCATGATGATTAGCAACAAAATCACCCTGCAGGATTGGGAGTTGACCGAGAGCTTTACGCGCTCGTCCGGACCGGGCGGGCAAAATGTGAACAAAGTTGCAACGGCGGTTGAGTTGCGTTTTGAGGCGGCCCGTTCGCCCAATCTTGCGCCACCTGTCAAGGCACGGCTAAAGCGGCTCGCAGGTCAAAAGTGGACGACCGAAGGTGCCATCGTGATCCGCGCAGAAGAAACCAGATCACAGGCTCGCAACCGCGAGATTGCCCGTGAACGCCTACGTGATCTGATCCGAAAAGCGCTTGAAACGCCAAAAAAACGCGTTGCAACAAAGCCCACTTGGGGCAGTCAGAAACGTAGGCTTGCCGCCAAAAAGAACCGTGGCGAGGTGAAGTCTTTGCGCGGTAAAGTTAGCACTGATGATTAAACTTCGACGCTCTGCGCGACTTGCTCGCCTACGTTGAACACACGTTTATACCGCGCGATTTCATTCGCTGGGCCCATCGCCTTGTTGGGGTTATCTGACAGCTTCACGGTGGGCTGGCCGTTGGCCTCAACCGCTTTGCAAACCATCGAGAACGGCGCAAGCCGATCACCGTCAGTCAAGCCTCGGAAGTCGTTGGTCAAAAGCGTACCCCACCCGAACGAGACGCGACAGCGCCCGTCAAACTGTTTGGCCAATTGCACAATTTTATCTTCATTCAGACCATCGCTAAAGATGATCAGCTTTTTGGTTGGGTCCTCTCCGCGCTCTGTCCACCACGCAATCGCAGTCTCGGCGGCCGTTGCGGGATCACCGCTGTCCACGCGAATACCCGTCCACCCCGCAAGCCAATCAGGAGCACGGTCAAGGAACCCTTGCGTGCCGTATGTGTCAGGCAGGATCACACGTAAATTACCTTCGTGCTCGTCATGCCAATCGGACAAAACCTGATAAGGCGCTTGGGCCAATTCTTCGTCCGTTTGAGCAAGCGCAGAATAAACCATTGGCAATTCATGCGCGTTGGTCCCAATCGCCTCAAGGTCCCGGTTCTTGGCAATCAAACAGTTCGATGTTCCCAGAAATGAATTACCCAGCCCTTCGGTCATCGCCTGTACACACCAATCCTGCCACAAAAATGAATGACGGCGGCGCGTGCCAAAATCAGCAATCATCAGGTTGTCTACTGTGCGCAATTTTTCAATTTTGCCCCACAGCTTAGTCATGGCGCGGGCATAAAGGACCTGCAATTCAAAGCGACCCATCTCGCCCAAAACCGCGCGCCCGCGCAGCTCCATCAACACAGACAAAGCGGGGATTTCCCACAACATGACCTCTGGCCATGACCCCTCAAAGGTCAATTCATACTGATCACCGATTCGTTCAAGATGGTATTCTGGCAGCGTGAGGTTTTCAAACCAATCCATGAAATCAGGGCGAAACATCTGGCGCTTGCCGTAGAAAGTATTGCCGCGCATCCATGTGCTTTCACCGCGCGTCAAAGACAGACTACGAATGTGGTCAAGCTGCTCGCGCAACTCCCCTTCGTCGATCAACTTTGCAAGCGGCACATCCTGTGAACGGTTGATCAAACTAAACCGCACTTGGGTGTCCGGCTTGTTGCGGAACACGGACTGGCACATAAGCAACTTGTAAAAGTCGGTATCAATCAGCGATCGAACGATAGGGTCAATCTTCCATTTGTGGTTCCAAACCCGCGTCGCAATATCAACCATCGATCTGCACTCCCGCCTCTTTCATCCCCGCAAGGGCCGCCGCAAGTGAGCCATCCAAATCAATACCACGGCACAGATCAAGATCAACACGCACATCAAACCCAAGCCGTGCCGCATCAACTGCAGAAAAATTGACGCAAAAATCTGTCGCTAAACCAACCATTATCAGCTTCTGAATGCCGCGTGTGCGCAGGTATCCCTCAAGGCCCGTTGGCGTTGTTTTGTCGTTCTCAAAAAATGCCGAATAACTGTCGATAAGTGGGTTGGTACCCTTGCGAATGATCATATCAGCGCGCGCCTCATTGAGGTCTGCATGAAACGCACCCCCACGGCTGGCCTGAACGCAGTGATCCGGCCACAAAACTTGCGCGCCATAGGGCATCTCAATCAGGTCATAAGGCGCACGTCCGTCGTGACTGCTGGCAAACGATGAGTGCCCTGCGGGATGCCAATCTTGGGTCAACGCAACGCACGAAAACTCGTCCATCACAGCGTTAATTCCTGCAACGATAGCCTCGCCATCTGGCACGGCCAAAGCCCCGCCTGAACAAAAATCGTTCTGCACATCAATCACGATGAGCGCTTCATTCGGCGCGCGCGTCACAGGCAATCCTTCCCATTCATACTTAAGGATAATGGGTAAAAGGCCCATCCGGCCCCGTCAATGCCAAGCCTCCTTGAAAGCCACCATTGCCCGTACCCAATGGCATACTTGCGCGATGTCAGCCTTAGGCGTAAATGCAGCTTTATGTATACGATTGCTGCACTCTACCACTTCACCCGCTTTGCCGATCACCAAGCCCTGCAAGCGCCCCTTAAATCCGCATGTGACACAAACGGGATCATGGGCACGCTGTTGTTGGCCCCCGAAGGGATTAACGGCACAATTGCAGGCTCGCGCAGCGGTATCGACAACATCATCGCATACCTCAAAACATTGCCCGGCTGCGCCGATCTTGAATGGAAAGCATCTACATCCCAAGACGCTCCGTTCGGACGCATGCGCGTGCGTCTCAAACGTGAAATCGTCACGATGGGCCAACCAAACGTGGATCCAAAAGCCCATGTTGGCCACTATGTTGCACCGCAAGACTGGAACGAATTGATCGAGCGCGACGACGTAGCGGTCATTGATACACGCAACGATTATGAAGTGGGCATCGGCACATTCAAAGGCGCAATTGACCCGGAAACGACCAGCTTTGGCGAATTTCCTGCGTGGTGGGAGGCCAACAAGGACCGCTTCCACAACAAGAAAATTGCCATGTTCTGTACAGGCGGTATCCGCTGCGAGAAATCGACAAACTATTTGATGAGCCAAGGGGTAGACGATGTGTTTCACCTCAAGGGCGGCATCTTGAAATACCTCGAGGAAGTGCCTGAGGAACAGAGCACCTGGGAAGGCTCGTGCTTTGTATTCGACGGCCGCGTATCCGTTGAGCACGGGCTGCGTGAAGGCCCCCACGAGATGTGTCACGCCTGCCGCAAGCCTGTTTTGCCAGAAGACAAAACCCGCACCGAATGGGAAGAAGGCGTTTCTTGCCACCAGTGCATTGGTGAGACCTCGGAAGACGATAAAACCCGTTTCCGTGAACGCCAAAAACAGATCCGCTTAGCCCGCGAACGTGGGACAAATCACATGGGCGTCCTCAGCGTTGAGTAACTCCTGCGGCTAAGAGGCCATCAATAAAATGCCGCCCGCCTTCCGTATCAAGACCGGGATAACGTGCATCACGTAGGGCCTTTATTGAAAAGTCCGGCTCGATTTGGCGAAGCTGCAGAAGATAGGCCGCGGCCTCATCAAGTTTGCCAAGATGCGCGTAGCTTGAGACCAAAACCCTCAGAATTGAGTTGAACGATGGCCGCTCGCGCAGGGCCATTTCACCCGCCTCAACAGCCACTTGATGCTCGCTTGAAAAGCACGCCGTAATCGCGCGCGTGGTCTGAAAATAATAACGCTGTGGGCTGTGCGCGGCCAACTCACACGCCCAGTTGGCCATGCGCAGCGCCCGCACTGGCGTCCCTGTATAGGCGTTTAACATTGCGTAAAGATCCCATGCCAACGGGTACGTCGGATTTAATCGCAACGCCCTTTCAAATTGCTCCGCGGCCGCGTTATGCTCGCCAAATAGATAGCTTCGGACGTAAGCACACAAAGTCGCGACAAGACAGTTGTCAGGTCCAAGCGCCAGCGCTGCATCCGCATGGTACTGTGACGCTTCGATCAAAATAACGTCTTCGGCTTGGAACCTTTGCCCTACCCGAAACGTCATCAGAAACGACAATAAAGCATGGGCCTGCGCCGTAGGTTTGCGTGTGATCTCAGCGCGCAATGTTGCCTCAGCCGCGTCAATATCCGTGGCGCTTAAATCCAGCATTCGCGCTAAGGCGCGGACGTGGATAAGGCTGTCCCCATCAGGGTCACTTGCCGACAGCAAGTGGTTTTGAGCTGCATCAACCGTGCCTGCGATCAACGGAAACAAAAAATGCGACATGCTGCTAGCTGTACTTGAGGTAATATGCGTCTCAGACGACCAAAATGGCAACGGCTGACGTCCTTGAACAAGGGCGAGTGTCACCGTTTGATTACCATCCGCGCCGTTCAGATAAACGCCAATGCATAAATCAGCCTCCATCTGTTGTGGGCCAATAACAGGTAAATCCCCAGACCAGAATGCACTGGCGGGCAAGTAAGGCTCAATCACCTCATAATCACCAAGGTCCGCGAAGGACTTTGCCAAGAGGCGGTAAATTTCTGGGATCAAGCGATTTATCTGCGGGCAAGGATAGGCCACGCTTGGCGGTAAAAGCGCGATACGCACGTTCAACGCGGCTTTCGGTGTAACACGTGGCCGGACCGTAGGAAGTGCAATGACCGGAAATTCGCTTGATGGTTGAAGCCTCAGCGAGGCCTGATCCAGTGCACCAAATAATTCAAACTTACGCGCCCACGCACTACGCTCGCCGTTTAGCCATGCCATGTAGAGATCATCTGCAAGATCAATACTTGCCATCAAATTACTGGGGTGGAACTCGGCGGTTGCTGCAAGGCTCTGATCATCCAAAGCGCGCTGATGGTCAAAAATAACATGATCAGTATTGATCGAAACAGTATTTTTATCTGTATGAAAATAGTGATTAACCGTCGGTCCAATTGCCCGTCGCAACTCAAGAAGCACTTGCCTTAAGCTGGCGGAACTTTGCACGTTCGATTTTCCCGGCCACAGCTTTTCACGCAACCAACGGCGCGAACGCGCGCCGTGCGGTGCCAGGGCAAGCATACCCAGCATCGCCTGTGCCTTCTTAGATTTCGGAGTGACATCTTTCCCGTTCAAGAACCGCAGCGAAACGGTTCCAAAAAGATAAAGATTCAACGATAAAATTTGCTTACTCAAAACATACTACAAAGGGGTGGCGAATACGATCGCCCTCCAAAACCATTAATAAACTTTGCTTACCTTAACGTCAAAGTTTCAAATAGATAGTAAGCAAATTTATTCCGTTAATAATTCTTCAAGCTGACCCGCTGCTGCGCGCAATGGTTCAAGCTGCTCTTGCAAGCGCGCCAATCCACCGCGTTGGATGGGGGCGTGCAAGGATAGTGTCGAAACGAGGCGGCCTTGCGGGCCACGGATCGCGACAGCAATTGCCGCCATCCCGTCCATGAACTCTTGATCATCAGTTGCGAAACCACGTTTTGCAGTCAGCAAAAGCTCTTTTTTCAACGCGTCAGCCGTGACAAGCGTGCGGTCCGTGCACTTTTCAAGTGGATAAGACTTCAACAATCGGTCAAGCTTTCCCGCGTAAAGCGATGACAGATACATCTTGCCGCTAGCTGTACAGTGGAAAGGTACTTGGCTGCCGGCAGGCAACTGAATGCGCAACGGCCAATGGGTTTCTACGCGGTCAAGGTAGACCATCCCATCGCGATCGGGCAGCGCAATATTGCACGTCTCGCCCACTTCTTCGGCAAGCTGCCCAAGTACCCGCAACCGCTCTGTACGCACGCGCTGAGACGACAGCGTTCCAAGCGCCAAGCTGCGCAGGCGCGGCCCCGGCCCGTAAGAACGCCCATCAATATCACTTTGCAAAAACCCTTCAGCAACAGCTGTTTGGATAAGCCGATGGACCGTCGGTTTGGGAAGGCCAAGGCTTTCACCAATGACCGACGGCGTGATCGGCACCCCGGCACTCACCACAGCCTCCAGCAGCAAAAGGAGCCGGAGGTTTGTAGGAATTTGCCCGTTATGGGATGCGTCGTCTGGCATTTAACCTCTTAGCGGTCCGGCAGTAGGAACAGCGCAAGGTCAGGCGTCAACGCGACGATGATCCAAACACTGATCAATGCGACCAAGTAGGGAACCGTGTACCGAAGTAGACGGAAATACGGAACCCCCGTCACACCGGACGCCACGTATAAGTTCAAGCCATAAGGCGGCGTGATGAACCCAATGGATGCACCTACCAAGAAAATGACCGAGAAGTGCACCGGATCAATCCCGACAGACGCCGCGATAGGCGCCAAAATCGGGGCCAGAATGATCGTCACGGGAAGCGACTCAAGGATCATGCCTGAAAAGAAGACGATGATCATTGATGTGAACAAAACTGCGTAATAGCCGCCCATTCCGGTCACAAAATCACCGATAACTTCTTTTGCACCTAGGTCAGATAGTTGCTGCTGCATCACCACGGACACCGCAATAAGAGGCGCAAGGATACCCGTAATTTGCGCCGAGCGCGTCACGATTTTTGGCACTTGAAGCAGCGTGAAGCCTTCCACGACAAACATCGATCCAATGCTTTTGTCAGCAACCGGCATGTCTTTGTCTGAGCCCATTACCTTATTAAGCGGGAAGCAGATCATGCCAACGATAATACAAAAACCAACGGTGACACCGGCTGCCTCAGTGGGTGAAAACTTACCTGTGTAGATCCCCCAAAGCACCAGACCAATTGCGAAGAAACCAAGCCACGCGCCAATCGCTGTTTTCAAAACACGCATGAAAGACAGCCGGATCAAAATACCCCAACCGTTGATTGTGCAGATGATGAAACACGCCAGCATCATGGCCAGCACCATCAACGCACCCGGCACAATGCCCGCAATAAACAGGTCTGAGATCGGCAGGTTCATCAAGAAACCATAGACGATGAAAATGATCGACGGCGGGATGATGATGCCCACTGTGCCGCCCGCCGCTGCGGTGGCTGCCGAGAAGCGTTCGTCATAACCGCCTTTTACCATCTCAGGGTGCAGCATAGAGCCGATGGTCGCCGTGGTCGCAGAGTTTGAGCCTGAGATCGCCGCGAACAAACCACACGCGCCAATCGCGGCCATCGCCAACCCGCCTCTGAGCCAGCCAAGACAGGCATAGGCAAAATCGGATAACCGCCGCGCAATACCCGACTGGTTGATCAGGTCACCCGTCAGGATGAAAAGTGGCATGGCCAACAACGCGAAGCCTTTGTTGAACACATTGAGCAACTCATTACCCGCGTTATCAAGTTGGAGACCCGTGACAAAACTACAGCCAACAACCCAATAGAATATCACCAACAAGACGGGCACACCCATCATGAACAAGAACGTCACAGCCATCGAAATAAGCGTAATCCAGCTTCCATCAGTCATCACGCATCTCCCCCGATAACAGCTTGTTTGATCAGCTGATTGCCTGATCTGTAGTTTTTCCAGTCCTCCAGCCAATTACCAATCACGCGGCCAGACATCAGGGTAAAGGCGAATGGCACAGTTAAGATATACCACCACTGCATGACGTTGTCGGTTCCGAACACAATCTGAAAGTTAGCCGCCGAATTGGCCGTCACGCGCAGTGTCGTCGTGATGACAACCCAGCAAAACCCAAGCCACAAAATAGCGTCAACACTAAGCGCCGCCATCTGACCCGTTGGAGAAAGCTTTGTGCGGAATTCACTAAATGACAGGTGCGTGCGCAGCTTAACGTTATAAGAACATCCGAACCACGCCATGACCATAAACAGCAGCGGCGGAATGGTTGTGGACCACGGGACCTGGCTTGAAAAAACGAACCGGTCGATGACGCCCCAAAAGATAATTCCGGCAATGATCAGGTAAGTGACTACCGTCACGCCACGTTCAAGCTGACGCTCGAGAAAGGGGACGGTCTTATAAATAAAATGAACAAGAAACCCGCCGCAGACGGTTACGAACAGCATCAGAAGCCACATGCCGTCGGTGCGAAACGCGGTTTTCATCTCAAATGAATCTTGTGAAAGAATAGCGGAAATAATGTTGCCCGCTTCGGTCCAGATGGACATGCTGGAACCCCCCTATTTGGTAGTGAATAATACACCGTGCTGCGTGGCGCAGCCTTCGGCCCCCGTGCATTTAGTATATCTGACCAAGGGAATATGCACCGTTTGGTACACCTCTCCTACCCCCTCGGTCAGAAAAGCCGGCCCACAAAATGCAGGCCGGCCAAACTTTCGTCCGAGGCTAAATTAGCCTTTCCACCAACGACGTGGCTCAACGTTTTCTGGCTTCATATCTTCGTCGACTTCGCGCGCGATGTCGTAGATTTCTTGATATGTATCAAGGCCACCGGCCCAACCGTTGAGGCGCTCACGCCACTGTTCCCACAACTGTGGTTGGAACTCGGGTGAACACATTTCTTCGGCTTTGCGGCGTTCTTCTTTGCTCAGGAATGCGTTGCGAACATTGTTTTCCGCAAAGATTGTGCCTGGCAAGATCGGATCAGATTGACCAACTGTTTTGACCAGTGCCGCTTCGTTTGCTGCCTGAACGTGTGTTTGCGCCCAGTATGAAGACTCGTTCACCGCGTCTTGCAGCTCACCACCAAGGCCATCAAATACTGACGCGCTCATGGCTGTGTGCTCTGTGCCGCAGAAGAAGTTCAAGTGAACCGACTGTGAAACAACGGGTGCCATGTTGGCGTACGCCACCGCAGATGCCCATGTTTCAGCACCGTCGATGAGACCTTGCTTCAGACCATCAAGCGTTTCTTCCCATGCAACCGGCACTGGGTTCAGGTTAAGCGCCTGCATCGCGATACGGCCAAGCTGTGTGCCTGTTACGCGGTTTTTGGTGCCAAACAGTTGCTCAATGCTGGTGACAGTTGGTTTATCTTGCCATTTCAGGCCCAGTTGGATGCCGCGTAATTCGGCGTGGCTGAACAAGAACTTCAGGCCGTGACGCTTTTCATATGGGTCACGTAGAAGCTGTTGTGATTTGGGGTGGTACAGGAAGTGATACTGCGACGCACGACCCGGGAACATAAATGCATAGTCCAAAACGTTAAGGTACGGCGCGCCACCTGCTGAGTTCTGCGTAGACGCCGCATAGATGTCGACGATGCCCTGCTGGGTTTTCTCAACGCATGATGTCTGACCACAGATCTGGTTGTCGCCGATGAATTCAACACGAATCTCACCATCGGTACGTGCTTCAAGATCACGCGCAAATTCCAACGCGCCTGCGCGCTCGATCAAAAGGTTGCGCGCATTGAAGCCCGCAGCACCAAATTTCAGCGTATGTTTCGCCGGCTTGGAGAAGCGCTTTTCATATGTTGATTCCGCCGCACTTGCCAAGTTTGCAAGGCTCATTGCGCCGCCAAACGACCCCGCCGCAAGCAGCGTCGAACTCATCCCGTAGCGACCTGCCACTTTGAACAAATCACGACGTGAAATTTTGCTTAAATTGTCACTGGTACCCATGTTTTCCTCCCATATGGTCCATTATTGAGACTTTTTGTATCAAAAAAGCCTAGCGCGGAGTTTTGTTTTTGCATAGTCTTTTTTTCAACCGCTTCTAGGAGGACGCTGCATTGGACGCAGATTTTATCATTGTTGGTGCTGGTTCAGCAGGCTGTGTGCTCGCCAACCGGCTTAGTGAGGACCCAAATAATAAGGTTGTTTTGCTTGAGGCAGGCGGTCGCGATTGGAACCCGTGGATCCACGTTCCGGTTGGCTATTTCAAAACGATGCATAACCCGTCGGTCGATTGGTGCTACCGAACAGAACCCGATCCGGGCCTAAACGGACGTTCAATTGACTGGCCCCGCGGCAAAGTGCTTGGAGGATCATCCTCACTCAACGGTCTTCTCTATGTGCGCGGCCAAGCAGAGGATTACGACCGCTGGCGTCAAATGGGCAACGAAGGGTGGGGCTGGGACGAAGTGCTTCCCCTCTTCAAAAAGTCAGAAGCAAATGAACGCGGCGCAGATGAATTTCACGGCGATGATGGCGGATTGTCTGTGTCAAACATGCGCATCCAACGACCCATTTGCGATGCATGGGTCGCCGCCGCACAAGCGGCCGGCTACAAATTTAACCCAGATTATAATGGTGCCAACCAAGAAGGCGTCAGCTACTTTCAGCTTACTACACGCAACGGTAGACGATGCAGTTCCGCAGTAGCTTTCTTGAACCCTGCACGTAAGCGGCCAAACCTGAAAATCATTACAAACGCCCAAGTGCAGCGTGTTGTTCTGGACGGCAAAAAAGCGACGGGCGTGACCTACCTTGATAAGTCAGGGCAGGAGCACACCGTGAACGCACGACGCGATATTGTGCTGTCCTCAGGTGCGATCAACTCACCCCAGCTTTTGATGCTGTCGGGCATTGGTGACACAGATCAGCTTACAGAAAACGGCATCACCCCTTTGCATAAACTCGACGGCGTCGGCAAAGGCCTTCAAGATCACTTACAGGCTCGTTTGGTATTTAAATGCAAGGAGCCAACGCTGAACGACGAGGTTCGTAGCCTCGTAAACCAAGCCAAAATTGCAGCGAAATATGCGCTGTTCCGCTCGGGCCCGATGACGATGGCCGCAAGTTTGGCGACTGGCTTTTTCAAAACGCGCCCCGACGTTGGTACGCCAGATGTGCAGTTCCATGTTCAACCGTGGTCCGCGGACAGCCCCGGCGAAGGGGTGCATCCATTCTCCGCCTTCACAATGTCTGTGTGTCAGTTACGCCCTGAATCGCGCGGTGAGATTCGTCTAAACGGACCCAATCCGATGGATTATCCGAAAATTATTCCCAACTACCTTTCAACAGAAAACGATTGCCGCACAATTGTTGAGGGCGTCAACATTGCCCGCCGCATCGGTAAGCACGCGCCGTTGGACTCAAAAATTTCTGAGGAGTTTCGGCCAACAAAAGACCTCGCCATGGACGATTATGAGGGGACGTTGGATTGGGTGCGCAATCACACCGCATCAATCTATCATCCGACTGGCACCTGTAAAATGGGCCAAGGCACCGATGCAGTTGTGGATAGCAAACTTAAGGTGCACGGAATTGAAGGCCTACGTGTCGCGGATTGCTCGATCATGCCAGAGATCGTTTCCGGTAACACCAACGCGCCCGCGATTATGATCGGGGAAAAATGTGCGCAAATGATGCTACAGGGTTAAGAACGAACGAGGCGTCTGACACGATGTGTAACGCCTCGCTCAATTACTTTTGAAACGGCTAAATGCGCACCACTGAAACCGAAGGCACTGCATACACCAGTTCGTTCGTCCCACTCTCACATGACGGCACACGTACGGTCAGCTCTTTTGACGCATTACGCTCAAGGTGGCTCAAGGCTGCCTCGCGCATATAAATGTCCGCGAACCATACAGAATGATTAGGTCCAGTGTCAGGAAATCCGTTGGCGCCGCCGCTGATATTTGATGAATTTACACCAATAATTAATTGCACAGAGGCAGTCCCCGGCGCGAACTGCATGGGTGTATTTTGACCACTCAGGTCAGTGCCGCCAATGTAAGAGCTAACACGAAACCACGTATTCGTTTCGCTTGGAACAACGTCAGAAATACAGGCTCTTGCCGTTATGCCACCGCTAGAATTTGCGAGCTTTGTTCCAATGGGCCATGTTCCATCAGGCTGATCTGGAGAGCCCAGCGCCGCTGGCCAAGGCGCAAGCAAACTGATCCGGTTGTTCGACTTATCGACGCCCGCCACATCAAAAAGGCCTTGCTGAACCAACCGGCTATACCCTTCGTACAAACGTCCATTTGCAGTACGGTAGCCAAATATAATTACACCTAAGTCCTCAGCGGCATCGCTAGTGTCATTCCAACCGCTAGCGTCACTGACTTCAATCACCTTATCACCGACGGCCAAAGGCGCCGTAAGCTCAGATAAGCTATCAATACCCGCGCTTTGATAGCGCATATGATGGTGCGCCTCGATCAGTGCGCCGTCGCTATCAAAACAATTGAACGCAACACTCTGCTGATGCCGCTCAGCAGCGCTGAACGCTGACCAATCCCCAACTGCGATATCCTGACAGACCGCAACCCCAACTTCATAACACGCGTTGGCATTCAACTGGATGCGGTCAGGCAGCTCAACCCAACTAGTGTACCCAGACAACCGCCAACTGCCCCGCGTATCAGGCCCCATGCTTTCGTCAAATGTGGCAGACAACAGCGAATTTATATCAGGCCCCAACTCACCGGCGCCGTTCAAAATTAGATTAGCGTCCCGCGCACCGTTGCCCGCTAAACCGGACGGAAAACTCACCTGCCCCGAGGCGTTTGAGGCTGTTATCGCAGAACGGAAATTGCCTCCATCGTTGCTGACTTTGATAGTGAAGTCGTCATTCGCCACAGTTCCAAGTTCCGCGCGGCCACCCCAATTTGTTTGGAACAATACACTCGCAGTATCCTGCTCAGACGCCTTGTTGATTTTGAGCTGATGGCCGTTGCCATCATGGTTAAACAGTGCCGCCTTACTTGAGAGTGCCAATCGGTTCACCTCATCAGCCATCGCATTCACACCAAGTGTGGCGTGATTGCGTGTGACTACATCATGCCAAGCAGCGCCATCCCACACAAGCAGTGTGTTCTGCGCGGCAGCCCACACACGCCACCCTATTTGCGGCGTGAAAAACACCCAACCTTCCCCATCAAGTTGCGCGATACTGCCACCGTGCCCTGCCCAATCAGCAAGGGCTGGCTCAGCAACAATAAAGCGAGCATCTGCACTTGCATCTTGTGGTGGCTGCGCAAGCGAAGCGTCCGAAACGCTGAGCTGCACAAGCGTATCAAGTGTCCGGATGCTATCATTATGAGTAAGGTGCTTTTGCGCCTGAGATGACTGAATATACGGCAGATCAAGAAGTGGTGAACGTGTGGTCATGATGGCTCCAAACAAGGCAAACTAAGGGTGCATGCACTTTGTTCCGCGGCGCTTAACCTGCGCTTAACCATCCGCGCGCTAACGCCTTAAATGACGCAACATCCTTGGATATCTAGAGGCAGACCTGCCAAAAGGTAGACAGGCAAACGGATGACTTACTATGAATGATATTTACCCAGTTTTACTTTGCGGCGGCTCCGGAACACGCTTGTGGCCTTTATCGCGCAAAAGTTATCCAAAGCAATTTGCGTCTCTGATTGGCGATAAAACGCTTTTTCAGGCTTCAGCCCTGCGCGTGTCTGGACAAAATGATCATGGGCTTGAATGGCGCAAGCCAATCGTCGTTACCAATTCCGATTTCCGATTTATTGTGACGGAGCAACTCTCAGAAGTTGCCATTGATCCCGGAACCATTTTGATTGAGCCAGATGGCAAAAACACGGCACCCGCGATCCTCGCTGCGGCCCTACATGTGGCACAAACGGATCCCGACGCTGTGCTATTGATCGCGCCTTCTGATCACCTAATCCCTGATGTCAGCGCGTTCCAACAGGCTATTAGCACGGGGTTAGCAGCCGTGAAAAATGGTCAGATAGTGACATTCGGGATCACGCCGACCCATGCTGAAACAGCCTATGGGTATCTTGAGCTTGCGACACCATCCGTTAACGATAATCCATGCGCACTGGCTCGCTTTGTTGAGAAACCGTCAGCAGACATAGCCGCGGAGATGCTGGCTGCTGGCAATTATCTGTGGAACGCTGGTATCTTCCTCGTGGCGGCAAAAGACGTGATTGCAGCCTGCACAACCCACGCAGAGGCGCTTTTGGCGCCCGTAAAACGCGCCGTTGAAAAGGCAATTGTGGACTTGGGGTTCTTGAGGCTAGCGCCCGATGAATGGACAAAGGTCAAAGATATTTCGATCGACTACGCCGTAATGGAGCATGCAACGAACTTGTCTGTCGTGCCCTTTGGCGAAGCATGGTCCGACTTGGGGGGGTGGGATGCTGTTTGGCGAGAGCACACCCCAGATGCAAATGGCGTCGTAAGCGGAGCAAACACCACCGCGATCGAATGTTTGAGTATTTCAGCGTAAGTAGTAGGCGCGAAAAAGATGGGTGCTCTATGTGCCCCAAAACAAAATGGCGCAGCTCAACAAAGCTACGCCATCAATGTTTAGGTCATGTAGACGGATCAGAAATCGAGGTTTTCAACTGACAATGCGTTGTTCTGAATAAAGTCGCGACGCGGCTCAACAACATCGCCCATCAGCTTGGTAAAGATATCATCGGCATCCGCCACATCTTCGATTTTGACCTGCAAAAGTGTCCGCGCGTCGGGGTCCAGAGTTGTTTCCCAAAGCTGATCCGGGTTCATCTCACCCAGACCTTTGTAGCGCTGCAGCGACAGACCTTTTTCGCCTTCCTCAAGGACAGCAGTCAACAGATCAAGAGGCCCGTAAATTGGAACAGTACGGTCTTTGCGATACAGCTTGGCCGGCAGGCTATACACCTCTTGAAGTGCTTCGGTCATGGTACCTGTCCGCCGCGATTCACCGCTGCGCAGCATAGGTCCGTCCAGAACCCGCGCTTCTTCAACACCGCGTAAAATTCGGGTCAAACGCATGCCCTTGTCTTGGGTTGGGCGGCCCGTCCAGCCGCGCTCATACTCAAGCGCAATCAGGTTCAAACGCTCTGCAACTTTGTCGGCAACACCCTGCAAATCGGCGTCCAAAACGCCCGGCACAAAAGCCCCTGCGATCGCAGCTTGCTCAAGAATATGGCGCGGATAATGGGTTGGGAATGCCTCCAGCACTCGGCGCATTTGACGTGCATCTTCGACGACACGGCGCAAATCTTGGCCTGAAATCTCTTCACCCGATTGCAACTGCAAAACAGCACCGTCGATCCCTTGATCAATGAGGTAATCATCCATCGCCGCTTGGTCTTTTAGGTAAACTTCGGACTTACCGCGTGCCACTTTGTAAAGCGGCGGTTGCGCAATATAGAGGTAACCTTTTTCGATTAGCTCGGGCATTTGACGGAAGAAGAACGTCAACAAAAGCGTCCGAATATGGGCACCATCGACGTCCGCATCGGTCATGATGACGATTTTGTGGTAGCGCAGTTTTTCAATGTTGAACTCGTCACGGCCAATGCCAGTACCAAGCGCCATCACAAGGTTACCAATCTCTTGGCTGCCAAGCATGCGATCAAAACGCGCGCGCTCAACGTTCAAAATCTTACCTTTCAAGGGCAAAATCGCCTGCGTTTGACGGTCACGACCAGTCTGTGCTGAGCCCCCCGCAGAGTCACCCTCGACAAGGAAAACTTCAGTTTTTGACGGGTCTTTTTCTGAACAGTCTTTCAGTTTACCCGCAAGGAAGTTTACATCCATAGCCGTCTTGCGACGCGTCAGTTCGCGGGCTTTGCGCGCAGCCTCACGCGCCATTGCCGCCTCAATGATTTTGCCGACAACGATCTTGGCCTCATTGGGGTTCTCGCCAAACCACTCAAGAAGTTTCTCTCCAACAAGGCTTTCAACCGCGGGACGGACTTCGGACGAAACAAGTTTGTCTTTGGTTTGGCTAGAGAATTTCGGATCGGGCACTTTTACCGACAACACACATGTCAGTCCTTCACGGGCATCATCACCCGTAAAGTTCACCTTTTCACGTTTGGCGATGCCTGTATCTTGGGCATATTTTTGAATGGTCCTCGTCAACGCACTACGGAAACCCGCCATGTGGGTGCCGCCATCGCGCTGCGGAATGTTGTTGGTGAATGGTAGCACATTCTCATGATAGCTGTCGTTCCACCACATCGCGACTTCAACGCCGATGTCGTCTTTTTCACCCTTAACGTAGATTGGCGTATCCATCACAGAAGACTTTGAGCGATCCAGATACTTAACGAATTCCTTCACACCACCGTCGTAAAACAACTCACTCTTCAATTCTTCTGCAGGACGCTCATCAACCAAAATGATCCGCACGCCTGAGTTCAAGAACGCCAGTTCGCGCAAACGCTTTTCGAGTGTTTCAAAACTGTAATCAAGATTGCTGAACGTCTCCAGTGACGAAAGAAAACGCACCTCAGTACCTGTCTCGTCAGAGGGGCCGACCCGCTCAAGGTGTTTGACTGTATCGCCGCGCTCAAACCGTGCGATGTGCTCGGACCCATCACGCCAAACGCGCAACTCGAGCCAGTCCGACAACGCATTTACAACTGACACACCGACGCCGTGAAGGCCGCCAGAAACCTTGTAGGAATTGCTGTCAAACTTACCGCCTGCGTGCAGCTGTGTCATGATGACTTCTGCTGCAGAAACGCCTTCCTCTTCGTGCATTCCAACAGGAATGCCGCGCCCGTTATCACGCACTGAAATGCTCGAGTCACCGTGAATTGTAACCGTGACATAATCCGCATGACCGGCCAGCGCCTCGTCAATGCCGTTATCAACGACTTCGTAAACCATGTGGTGTAAACCAGAACCGTCATCGGTATCACCGATATACATTCCAGGGCGCTTACGAACAGCCTCTAACCCCTTGAGAACCTTAATAGAATCGGCACCGTATTCTTGCGGCGTGACTGGCGTGTCGGACATGCGATTGTAACCTCGTATTTTCACACTTTTATACGAGGTTTAGCGCTGATTGTCACGCCTCACCGCTATATTTTGCGTCAGGTAAACGGAATGACCAACCCAACCAAAATCAGCAATACTCCACTGGTCAGATTGATCCGTTTTAGACCTGTTTTGGAGGTTAAAACTGGGCGGATCCGCTCGACAAATACGGCCAAAATCATGTTGCCTGTCAGCGGAACAACAAACGACAATGTACAAATCATCAACGCATCGCGCCAAGTTACCTGCGTCAGATCAAAGAACCCCGGCAAGACGCCAACATAGAACAAGATCGCCTTGGGATTGCCGATGATCACCGCAATACCCGCCACAAACCCAGCCATCATGCCGGGTCGGGTTAACCTACTGTCTGAGCCAAGGGCGCGGTCAGAATTACGGATCAGCGAGTATCCCATAACGAAAAATATGATCGAAGCCGCATATCGCAGGACGATCATAAATTCCTCAAACTGAGTGACAAAGACGGACACGCCGAAAATGGCCACGATTGGCCACAGGAAGTCACCCAAAGCCACACCAAGGGCGAGCGGCCAAGCGGACTGGAACCCACCAGATAACCCACGGGCAATCAAAGCAACCCAAACGGGTCCGGGCGTCATGAACAAGACAAGCAACGAACCTGCATAAAGAAGCGCGCCCGCCAAATCGATGGTCATGCAATGTGTCCTTCGTCGTTCAGCGGCCAAAACGGATTACACGCAACTTCCCAAATATGGCCATCTGGATCAGCAAAAGCCCCAGAATAGCCACCCCAAAAGATAGCCGCTGGTTTCTTCACGGGTTTGGCACCTGCGCTTAATGCCAAGTCATACGCCGCATCGACTTCGGCCTCGGTTGGGTAGTTTTGAGACAGATTTGACGCACCGCGCCCCAAATCCTCGATGCTCAAATCAAGATCTTCAGCCATTTTCCTAAGACTATAGAGCCCGAACTTAGCGCCGCCGATATCGTAGAAGGCCACATCATCCGTCGCCTCTTCTTGCACCCAACCAAGCGCCGCATAGAAAGCTTTCGACACAGCCAAATCGGCGACACCTAAAGTGATTAATGTAACTCTATTTGCCTGCACTGCACCCACTCCATCACTAAACACTCACTTGGCGAACCGTATCCGCGTCAACTTCAAGGTACGTGGCCCGCTGACCCAATGCATCAAACAAATGGGGTTCTGTCCCCGTCATCCACGCCTGCGCACCCAAGGCAGTAATTTCATCATAAAGCGCCGCGCGACGCCCTGCATCAAGGTGTGCCGCAACTTCATCCAACAACAGTAGAGGCGGCGCACCAACATTTGCAATAAGCGCCCGCGCATTTGCTAAGATCAGCGAGATCAGCAGCGCTTTCTGCTCGCCTGTTGAACAATCTCGCGCAGGAACGTCTTTGACCGCATAAACAGCATCAAGATCGCTACGATGGGGACCCACCAGCGTACGACCTGCCCGTAAATCTTGTGCACGGCTGACTTGCAGTGCTTGCAACAAGTCATCCTCGTCGCCAATCGGCGCGCCCTCAACCTCCAACAACGACAACTTCGCTGTCGGAAAACTTGTCTGCGCCGCTCCCTGTGCAGCCGTCAACTTCATGACCGCATCACGCCGATTGCGCATAATGGCCATACCGCTATCCGCCATCTTCAATTCAAGCGCGCGGTACCAATGCGGATCCTGCACCATGTCCTTCAGAAGGCGGTTCCGCTCGCGCATAGCTTTTTCATATGACAGGGTTGCTTCCGCATGGGTCGGGTGGAAGCTCATGGCCATGCGGTCCAGAAAACGACGTCGCCCATCTGCGCCCTCAATCCAAAGACGGTCCATCGCAGGGATCAACCACAACACCCGTGCAATCTGTCCAAGCGCTATCTGAGTGGACGCTTTACCATCGATTTTAACTTGACGGGCAGCGTGATCTTTTGACCACGTCTCTACTTCATAACTTTGACCGGAAGCAGATAGTTCACCCGCCACCTTCCAGCCCAATGCCTCTGGACGGCGGGTCATGGCTTCGGCAGATGCCCGGCGTAAACCACGCCCTGGCGACAGCAAGCTTACCGCTTCAATCAGGTTGGTTTTTCCGGCACCGTTTGCGCCAAATATTGCCACAGGCCGCGCATCACACTCAACGACAGCGCGTTTGTGCGATCTAAAATGGGACAGGCTCAGACGTGAAAGATGAAGTCCACTCACACGCGCATCGGCATGACGACGTAAATCGCCGATTGATCATTGCCTTCGCGCATCAGCGTGGGATCACCCGCTGAATTGAACAAGAAGACAGCATTTTCGCGGTCTACCTGGCTGGCGATTTCAAGCAAATATTTAGCGTTGAAGCCAATCTCAAGACGCTCATCCCCGTATGCAACAGCGAGCTCTTCTTCGGCGGCACCCGCATCGGGGGCGTTCACTGACAGAACCAAACGGTCTTCATCAAGCTGAAGTTTCACAGCACGGCTGCGCTCGGAGGATACAGTTGCGACACGGTCGACAGCCTTTGCAAAGTCCGCCGCGTCGACTTCCATCTTACGCGTATTTCCCTGTGGGATAACGCGCGTGTAATCAGGGAACGTACCGTCAATAACTTTGGATGTCAGCGTAATCGCAGGTGTCGCAAACCGGATTTTTGTCTCTGAGACCGAAACGGCGATCTGAACTTCATCATCATCCAGAAGTTTACGCAGTTCATTAACAGTTTTGCGCGGCACGATAACGCCAGCCATGCCAGACGCGCCCTCCGGCATATCCGCATCAATTCGCGCCAGACGGTGACCGTCAGTTGCGACTGCACGCAGCACATGGCCCCCATCACTGTCTGCGATATGCAGGTAAACGCCATTCAAATAATACCGTGTTTCTTCGGTGCTAATCGCGAACTTTGATTTATCAAACAAACGGCGCAGCACGGGTGACGAAGCGCCAAAATTCGTTTGATACTCAGACGACGCCATGACCGGAAAGTCTTCTTTCGGGAGGGTCGCAAGATTAAAATTGGAGCGTCCAGCTTCAACGGTCAATCGGCCAGCGGCACTGTCATCCGTCAAAGTAACCATAGCACCGTCCGGCAATTTGCGGACGATCTCATGCAATGTCACGGCAGACACAGTTGTCGCGCCAGCGCGCTCAACCATGGCATCCGCTTTATCAACAACCTCGATATCGAGATCGGTCGCACGGAAAGAAACGCTGTTTCCCTCAGCCTCGATCAAAACATTCGCAAGGATCGGAATTGTATTGCGCCGCTCAACAACCGATTGCGCTTGGCTCACTGCTTTCAAAAGCGTGGCCCGTTCAATGCTGAGTTTCATCGACTCACTCCTGCCGCCAATTCTAACCGCACTAAGCACGGTGCTAGGACGGGCAGATTACCTCATAACAGGCTCGCAGCAAGTGCTTTTCTGCTACGCTTCCAGAGTACGGCGCAGCATTTCCAGATCATCAGCAATATGGCTATCAATCTGACAAAGCTCTGTGATTTTCTTAACCCCGTGCATCACTGTTGTGTGGTCACGGCCACCAAACTTGCGTCCGATTTCAGGCAACGAACGTTGTGTCATGGTCTTGGCCAAGAACATCGCCACCTGACGAGGCCGCGCAAAAGCACGCAGGCGTTTGGGCCCCACCAAATCGGATTGGCGAAGATTATAATGATCACAAACGACGCGCTGGATTTCTTCGATGCTTACTTTGCGATCACTTTCGCGAAGAGTATCTGTCAAGCACTCTTGCACCAACTCAAGATCAACAGGGCGGCCCACAAGATGAGCAAAGGCGAACAACCGTGTTAGCGCGCCCTCAAGAACGCGGACGTTCTTTGAGATACGGTGCGCCAAAAACTCTAGCACGTCATCGTTGATTTTCACGTCAGGGTAGGAAGCGCCGTACATCTCGGCCTTGGATTGTAAAATACCAAGACGCAGCTCAAAGTTCGTGGGGTGTAAGTCCACAATCAGACCTGACTGAAGACGGGACTTGATCCGCTCTTCAAGGTCTTTGATTTCACCTGGGGCACGGTCTGCAGAAATAATGATCTGTTTATTGGCACTGATCAACGCGTTGAAGGTATGAAAGAACTCTTCCTGTGTGCTGTCTTTGCCCGCGATAAACTGCACGTCGTCAATCATCAGAATATCAACGGAATGCAGCATGGCCTTAAAATCCATGGTTTTCCGGCTGCGGATCGCTTGGATGAAACGGTACATGAATTGATCAGCTGATAAATACAGCACGCGTTTCTCAGGCTGACGGGTTTGCAACTCATGGGCGATCGCATGCATCAAGTGGGTCTTACCCAGACCTACGCCACCATATAAAAAAAGTGGGTTAAACGTAACATCGCCGCCTTCAGCGACACGGCGCGCAGCGGCATGAGCCAACTCGTTTGGCTTGCCCACAACAAAAGTATCAAACGTGAATTGAGAGTTAAGCGGGTTGCCCTGCATGTCCATTTTTGGCGCTGCGGCAACGGCGCGAGACGTAGGTGTAGGAGCAGGGGTGGCGCGAGGGGCACCGCGGCTAACTTGAAAATTCAGGCGATCAGCCTGCAAGCCGTTCATGTTCAGCTGGTACAGAATGGCATCTGCATAGTTGGATTGGACGTAGTTGCCCATAAAAGCAGTTGGAACAGTGAGGGCTGCAACACCATCGTCAAAACTGGCAAAACCGATCGGCTCGATCCAGGTTTTATAATTGTTTTGACCGACAGTCTGCGCCAGCGCTTCTTGCGCCATACCCCACGTTTGCTTCGTCATTCCATTCTGCCCCTTCATTTTTCCAAGCAAGCGCCTCCCACAAGCGCTCACACAGCAACTACTATCAAAACAAAGCTACGCCGTTCGCGAGAACAACGCCCTCGCGGCATGCCTAACTGCGTTTCGGTTGATGAAGGACACGCACATACGACGTATGTGGCAAAGCAGAGCAAAGCCCCACTTTTTCTACGCTACTGACACCTAAATCCGCTGCTAATTGTGCAACGTAAGGTCTTTGTCAGATGCGCTGTCCCCCCAGACAGTGAATCGCTGGACTAGTAGTAGCGCCCGAAAACCAGTGCTTTCAATAAGCCTTTAATATTGACAGCGCGTAATTCGAAAAAGAATCTATCGCATGATCTCATTAGTTATTTGAAAACAAAAAAGGCGCCCCAGAGGACGCCTTTCAAATCAATGTAGGATAAGGTACTTACGCGATTGCTTTAACGCGTGCGTTCAGGCGAGATACCTTACGTGCCACAGTATTCTTGTGGAAAATGCCTTTAGTAACACCGCGCATCAGCTTTGGCTGCGCGACTTTCAGAGCTTCAGCAGCTGCTGTCTGGTCACCAGAAGCAATTGCTTCTTCAACACGGCGCAAGAAAGTACGGATGTTCGTACGGCGTGCTTTGTTTACGGCTGCGCGACGTTCGTTTTGACGGGCGCGTTTTTTTGCTTGTGGCGTATTGGCCATGGATCTTCGTTCCCTTCAAGGGTTCGGTTAAAACTAGAAGCCGCTACTTAGGACCGAGTCGCCTTCAAGTCAACAGGGTTATCGTTCTATTTGTCTCGGAATTGGGCTTCGCGCTTTTCAATAAACGCCTCCATCCCTTCTTTTTGATCTTCGGTCGAAAACAAGGCCTGGAAGAGAGACCGCTCATAGGCACAGCCCGCAGACAAAGACATTTCATCAGCTGCATGCACCGCTTGCTTGGCCGAGGTCACCGCTAATTGGGATTTATCAGCAATCTTAGCCGCTATACTTAGTGCCTCATCAAGTAGCTTTTTGGCGGGCACCTTACGGCTGACAAGGCCAGAAACCAAAGCTTCATCCGCATCCATAAAGCGTCCTGTTAGATGCATATCCATCGATTTTGAACGCCCTACCAACCGCGTCAAACGCTGTGTACCGCCGATGCCCGCGACGACACCAAGGTTGATTTCAGGCTGACCAAACTTTGCAGTATCAGCGGCAATAATGAAATCGCACATCATAGCCAACTCACAGCCTCCTCCCAAACAATAGCCCGCAACCGCGGCGATGATTGGTTTGCGAACCTGCAAAAACTGCTGGGTTTCGGGACCAAAGAAATTACTGACGTACATATCGACAAAAGATTTATCGGCCATTTCAGTAATATCAGCGCCAGCCGCAAAGGCTTTGTCGGACCCGGTCAGAACGATGCAGCGTACTTTTTCATTGTTATCAGCAAGCGCCACAGCAGCGGCTAATTCACGAAGTAATTGACCGTTCAACGCATTCATCGCCTCAGGGCGATCAAGTTTGATTAGTGCAATTCGATCTTCGATCGTGACGTTGATCGTTTCATAAGCCATGAAATTTTAAGCCCCATTGTTTCCCGAATTGTAACCGCTAAAACCTTAACCAACCTCGATCAAGCTATCTTTGACATTTCGGGCAATAGAACGACGAACGTCCAGATTGAACGATGCGAGTGATTTTGCCGGTGCAGTCCTCGGTCACACAAGGCGCATCTTCGCGTCCATACGCACGGAACGTATGCTGAAAATATCCAAGCTCTCCATCGGCTTGCCGATAATCGCGCAGAGATGATCCACCTGCCTCGATCGCCTCGCTCAACACATCACGAATAATCGGAACCAAGCTTTCAATCCGCTTTTTGGATAGATTAGAGGCCCTGCGTGTGGGTGAGATTTTTGCGCGGTGAAGGACTTCACAGACGTAAATGTTGCCCAAACCCGCAACAACACGCTGGTCAAGAAGTACTGTTTTAATCGGCGACGCACGATTCTTGATGGCTTGCACTAAATAGGATTCGTTGAACCCGTTACCAAAAGGTTCAGGTCCAATTGATGACACCAGCCAGTGATCTTCAAGGGTCGCTGTTTCGCCCAAATCCATGTGTCCAAAACGGCGCGCATCATTGAAAGTGACACGCGCACCATTCTCCATATTTAGAACGACATGGTCATGCTTTTGTGGCGCGGGGTGCTCATGAACGAATTCACCCACCGCAACGCCACTGATCAGCATACGACCAGACATTCCAAGGTGAATAATAAGTGTCTCACCACTATCGAGGTCCGCCAGAATATATTTTGACCGGCGCCGCAGCGCAGTAACCGTGGCACCAGTCAACCGATCCGCCATATTTTCAGGCAGCATCCAGCGAAGATTTGGACGATTTACTGCCGCATCCGCAATCTTCACGCCTTCCATTGCCGGCAATAATCCGCGACGAACGGTTTCGACTTCTGGTAATTCTGGCATTTCACTCCATCTCCCTGACAGGTGGACGCATTGTAACCACCAAATAGCAGCCTATAAGAACAAGTGCCGCAGCAAGGAAAAGACAAGCCCCATGGCCAAAAATACTGAAAAAACAACGCATTTTGGCTTTGAGACTGTCCCAGAGGGCGAGAAGGCTGGCCGCGTTCAGGGAGTCTTTACGAATGTTGCGAGTAAATACGACATCATGAACGACGTGATGAGCGTTGGAATTCACCGCGTCTGGAAAGATGCGATGATGGATTGGCTTGCACCGCGTGCAGGACAACGACTTTTGGATGTTGCTGGTGGTACTGGTGATATTTCATTCAAATTTTTAGGGCGCGCAGGCAGTGGGCACGCGACAGTTCTTGATATTACCGAATCTATGCTGGTCGAAGGGCGTCAGCGCGCTGAAGCTAACGACATGGCCAAGCAGTTGGATTGGGCTGTCGGGGACGCAATGGCGCTTCCCTTCAAGGATAACACCTTTGACGTCTACACAATCAGCTTCGGCATCCGAAACGTCACCCGCCCACAAGAGGCGCTAAATGAAGCGTATCGGGTCCTAAAACCTGGTGGTCGCCTTATGGTTTTAGAATTTAGCCAGCTCCCAAATCCGATGATGCAAAAAGCGTATGACTTGTATTCGTTCAACGTCATCCCACGCATGGGCAAACTGATTGCTAATGATGCTGACAGCTACCAATACCTTGTGGAATCGATCCGACAATTCCCTGATCAGGAAACCTTCCTATCGATGGTCAAGTCAGCAGGGTTTGAGAACGCAAGTTACCGCAATCTAAGCCTTGGCATCGCGGCCCTGCACTCTGGGTGGAAGATTTAAAATGCGCGGGCCTCACAACATTATTCGCCTCATCCGCATGGGTGCCACGCTGGAACGCACGGGCGGGATGAACGTTGTTCTCGACGCGTTTCAAGCCCCTGCCTCACTGCGTATTGTGGCTAAATTGCTGGGCTGGCCGTTCAAGTGGCTGGGTCTCAAAGGCGATCCTGAAATGCCGTCGGCGGTACGCGCACTGGTTGCTCTTGGGCCGGCGTATATCAAGTTTGGACAGGTGCTTTCTACACGCCCCGACGTGGTGGGCGATGAGTTGGCAATCCAACTGCGGGTGCTTCAGGACAAGCTACCACCGTTCTCGATTGAGCAAGCGAAGGCGATGGTTCGAACAGAGCTTGAGCGCCCCGTTGAAGAGGTTTTCTCAACATTTTCGGAACCTGTCGCAGCGGCTTCTATTGCTCAAGTGCACAAAGCGCATTTGGCAGAAACGGGCGAAGCCGTTGCAGTCAAAGTTCTCCGCCCGGGCATTGAAAAGCGTTTCGGCAAAGACATTGATGCATTCTATTTTGCGGCCCGTATGGTGGAAATTTTTGCACCTGGTGCGCGCAGACTGCGCCCCCGTGAGGTCATTGAACACTTTGAAGGTGTCGTCCGCGGAGAGCTCGATTTTCGTCTTGAAAGCAGTGCCGCAGGAGAGTTTGCGGCAACCACAAAAAACGATCAAGGCTTTACAGTTCCGCAGGTCAAATGGGAGCACTCCTCCCGCCGCGTCATGACCCTTGGCTGGGTTGACGGCATTCCGGCCGGCGATGTGGACGCTATTGACGCGGCCGGCCATGACCGCCACGCCTTAGGTGAGCGGGTATTACAACTCTTTTTACAACATGCTTTGCGTGATGGGTATTTTCACGCCGATATGCATCAAGGCAACCTGAAGATTAACGCCGAGGGTGAGATCGTTGCGTATGACTTCGGCATTATGGGTCGTATCGATGAATATACCCGCCGCGTTTATGCCGAGATTCTGTTCGGCTTTATCCGCAAAGATTATCGGAGGGTCGCTGAGGTACATTTTGAGGCGGGGTACGTTCCTGCTGACAGAGACATTGATGAGTTTGCACAGGCGTTGCGTGCAGTTGGTGAACCCATTTTTGGGATGGACGCTACGCGCATATCGATGGGTCGACTTCTCAACTACCTGTTTGAGGTAACAGAGCGCTTTGGCATGGAAACGCGAACCGAGCTGATTCTGCTGCAGCGCACTATGGTCGTTGTTGAGGGGGTCGCGCGGACGCTGAACCCTCACATCAATATTTGGCAAGTATCTCAACCGATTGTTGAGGATTACATCAAACAAAGCATTGGACCAAAGGCGCTTGCCCGCGATTTATTCAAGACGGCACGTGTTCTTGCCCGCTTTGGTCCCAAGCTACCGCAACTCGCTGAGGCCGCGCTAATTGCGCAGACAAACTCAGAGAGCGGTGAGGGCGAAGGAAAGCGCACTTACCTTGGCCCGCTTTTATGGGCGTCTACCGGTGGTGTAATTGCACTCGCGGCAGCGGCAGCAGTGATGGTATTTCTAGCTTAAGCCGCGTTTGGCTCGCGAATTGCGCGGACTGCGCCTGCATCAACGACAGTCCCGCCACGCAGTACTAAATACGTGCCACCCTCTTGGTTGCGCGCCTCCGTTACAGGAACATAGACTTCCGCAGGCTTGGTATCCAAAACATCACCATTCTGCTGGCTCTCAATTTCGAACGCGTAAAGCCCTTTGGGCAGTTCAATATTATCAGAACCGCGTCCGTCCCACTCTAGTGTCGCCTCAGTCACTGGAATCTCACGGCGGTCAACCGTAGCGCCTGATTGATCTCTAACAACCAAAAAAGCGCGATCTGCTGTTGTGACTGGACTGGCTGCGACCGAAATTGCGGCACCAACAAAAGAGGCAGGGGCTGCAACGCGCGCCTCCATGCCAACCCAATTGGCCAGTTCAGCCATCCCCATTTGACCAAACTGCGCGTTCAGCGCCTCAAGCAAATCATTCGTTTTTGTCTGCTGCTCAACGGCCGAAAATTGCGCAAGCTGCGTTGCGTAATCTTCAGATTTAATCGGGTCTAGCGGATCTTGGTTTTCAACCTGAGTCGTCAGCATTTTTAAAAACGTATCAAAATCTGAGTTGATCACACGATCAGAGCCGGACCCAGAACCTGACCCATAGGCAGGTTGGATTGTTGGCGTTGGGAGAACGTTCATATGGGCACCTATAATCTAATGTCTAATTGTGAAGTTCGAAGCAAACTTGGCCTAACGGGGACATCCACCTCGGACGCAGCATCAGTACTGTGAATGCGAGAGCCGCTGCCGCCACGTTCATTCGGCGTGTCTGACCCGCCCCCTGAAAAATCAAAGCTAGCCATGCCAAATCCAGCGCTCTGAAACTCTTGGCTCAGATCTTCGATGTGACGTTTCATCAGCTCCAACACCTCGGGGCGCTCAACTGAAAGCACGACCATCATGCCCGCTTCAGTTGGTGAAAATGACATACGCACACGCCCCAATTCCGCAGGGTTGAGCGTTATCTCAGTGGTTCCATCCGACGCATTGCGCGTCGCTTCGCTGATCTGTCGTGCAATATTCAACGGCAGGTTTTGAGGTGTCGCGGCCGGTAAAATCTGTTTTGCATCGACAGGCGACAGCGTTGAGGCGCTAATGGCTGCGGGCGCAAATTCTGCGAATTCATCAGCAAACTGAGGTGCCATACTTTGTGCTTCAGTAACTACGGAAGCCAAGAGTGAAGGCGCGTTTGAAGGCAAGTTAGCTGGCGAAGATGGTGTTTGGTGTGTTTCCTGCTTCATCGCTTCAATTTGCTCTGATTTGGGCGTCAGGCTACCTACTTCTTCACTTGCTTTAAGGTCGGCACCTTCAGTGCTCCGAACAGCTTCAACATTTATTGGATTTTCCGAAGTATACTGTTTTTGTATTTCACCCTGCTTCACAGGCTTTGAAGGCTGTAAAGCCCACTCAACAGACTGAGTCTGATCCAACGAACCAGATTCAGCTTGGACCAACTGTTGTTGCGTTGCTGCGTTCAGAGGTGATTGCTGCGCGGCTAATGGAACTAAGGCCAAGTCAGTGACCGGACTACTATTCTTGGGCACGTCAGCAATAACCCCTCCCACGCCTACTGCGAATCGCAAAGCTTCGGGCGGCGGAATTGCAATTGCCACATCACTCTTGATTGCCACATCACTCTTGATCGTTACAGCCGCGTCATCGCCGACGACTACCTCTGGCTGCACGCCAACGCTTCTATGCGAACTCGCTTCTGTTTCTATCATTGAAATGTCAGAAGGACTTATTTCTACACCAGAAACCACTATCTGACTTGTGCCTACCAAACCCATCTCTAATTGGGCCGAGGCTGGCGTCAAAAGCGCATCCAAACCCACCGCCTCCGGAAAGGCAGGCTCATTCCCATCCAGCTCTGGCATATCAGCATCAGCTTCAACCTCGAGCAGGCTGCCAAACTCAAACCGCGCTTCGCCCATCGGCAAAGCTGATGCTTTTTTCATTAGGTCACCTGAGGCCGTCGGTAGTACGGAATGAAGCTGTGTGTGCATTTCTTGCCCTTAGAAGTTCGTTCTGAACCACTGCAGATAAACGCTAAATGGTTACGACATCTTTACGATTGTCGATCAAACAAGGTGAAAGTTCTGACAATTTGAAAGGTATGTTGATGGAAATTTCATCTAGCGCGTCACGTATGAATAGTGCGCCCCCCAAATTAGATGATCCACTTTGGCAGGCCGCCGTCGATCTTGAGGCCAGCTTTTTGTCTGAGATGCTAAAATCAGCCGGCTTGGGGAAAACATCAGAGGCATTTGGCGGCGGTGGAGGCGAAGACCAATTCCAGTCACTCCTCATAAAGGAGCAAGCAAACGCCATGGCTCGGTCAGGCGGAATTGGATTGGCCGAACAGGTTTTTAACAGTCTGAAAAAGAGTGAGGCACAGCAAAAATGAAGCCAGTATTGCAGGATCTATACGATGCGTTCGAAACCGAACGCCGTGCTTTGTTGAGCCACAACTTTGCAGAGCTTGATGAGATTATTCCCATCAAGACTGCGCTCATTGAGCGACTAAACAATCAGACAGAAAATCCAAAATTATTAGCGCAAATCAGAGAAAGCAGCATGTCAAACGCACGCATCCTCAAGGCTTCACAGCGCGGGATTGAAATGGCGATAAGGCGCGTTTCACAACTTCGAAAAGCGAGTTCAGGTTCAACAGTATACGGGCCAAAAGGAACGACACGGACTATTGGCGCCTCATTTACGGCACCTCAGAATAGATAATAAAATTTACGTAAAATCAGATAGATAAAGAGATATGGAATTAAGCACTCGTTAGCAAATCTCGCACCATTCTGGCGATGCATCTCATGATGGGGTGGCATGGTTTGATGACAGCCATTTGGTCCAGAAGGCTGACACGTTGGGGCGACCCGGCATAACTCGCCGTGTAAAATGCGGCGCAAACGAGAGAGTGGCACATGGCAACTTTCCAAGCGCCGCCATGGTGACCACCACCACTGATAACCTTTTTACGTTTGATGATGACCGGCGCCATGTTTTGCGCAGCCATACTCACCACCTTTTCTTTCACCCAAGGCATCTCTTAAGCGATACAGCTTACCGAGGGCTTAACACCTAAATTTGTAGCTAAATGATGATCACAAATGCGCTGTAAGGATCACGAACCAGAGAGCCTCTCTATTCAACGAGACTGTTTTCTGCATCAGTGCGATTAGTAATCTTAGGTAAGTGTCTCATGAAAAAATTTATTCTATTCGCAGCCGCCGCGCTTAGCTCATCCACCGCTTTTGCAGGGCCCCAGTATATTGATGAAACGAGTTTTGCTGTCTCCGGGCATGACGTTTTAGCGTATTTCGGACTTGAGCAATCAGCAGTCGGAGCACCGCAACCCAAAGCGGTTGCAGGCAAAATAGAGATCACAGCCGACTATAATGGTGCGACTTTCGCATTCTCTAACGCAGCCAACCGTGATGCATTTTTGGCTAACCCCGCAAAGTATATCCCACAATTTGATGGGCATTGCGCCTACGGGGTGGCCACGGGCGGCAAGGTGCCAGCAAACCCCAATTTATGGCGTATTGTGGATGGCAAACTGCACCTCAATATCACCGAAAATGTTGTCTCATTTTGGGAAGAAGACATTACGCAAAACATTAGTTTGGCGAACAGTAATTGGAATGATCTTGAACCCAAACGCGCCTCTAAACGTACAATTCCAAGTTATACATCTAACGCCCCAACGGTGGACTGAACAAAGGGTATTTCGCTGCCAACTCGGGGAGCTTTTGACCAAATCCATGGACATAAAGCCGAACGCGAAACCGCAAACACCCGGGATTACTCAGCTGCAACAACCTGAGGCACGTCAGACAGCAAAGAAGCTTTGATGGCCACTCTTTGAGACCCAGCGAGCCGAACAACTTCAGGCTCAATTAGCGAGTTGGGGCTATCCAAGCGCAGCGGTCTGAGGCCCCGCCCCGCGACTTTTACTCCGCTTAGTTTGGACAATATAACGGCCCCAAGTAAGCTGAGCGCGATGGGGAGCAGCCAAAGTGACAACCCACCCAAAATAATGCCGGTGGTCATCAACAACCCCACCAACGTTTCGATCCAGTGAAAGCGAAACATCTCAGACCATGTGTAGCCAATAGCATTCCGCCGCTGCGGGGACCATTCATTCGATCTACCAAGCAAGGCACGAAAAACAGAGAGTGTTTGCTGCACCATTAAGACAGGTGCAAAAAGGATTGAACAGATCACCTCGAACAACGCCGTTGCCCAGAACTGCATCAAGCCGCCATAGCTTGCGCGAATTTCTGGCCTCATCCCACAGACCAGAACTCCCAAAAACTTTGGAAACAGCAACATCGCGTAAATAATCGCCAAAAACGCAAACCCGCTAATTTCACTAACCATAGGCCACATGGGTTGCAGCGGGTTAGACAAGCTAAAATACTCTACCTGGCCGATCGGCATTTGTGGAATGAACGACCAGATAAGGATCAACGCAAACCACGCCGGAGAGAGCAAAAACGCAACTGCACCTTGCAGCAAATGAAACCGCGACACTGGATGGAAATCCCGTGCCATCAGGATGCGCAAATGCTGTAGATTTCCCTGACACCATCGGCGGTCCCGCAGGGCGTAATCAATCAAAGTCTCGGGCGTTTGCTCAAAACTCTCTGCTAAACTTCTCTCACAATAAACCGAATTGCGTGGATAACCTTCATTGTGAACGTATCAGCCGGACTTAACACAAGTGCCTTTTCAAGCGTTGAAATTGCACCAATTGCGCTGCCAGAAACCCAAATATCTAACGCCTCGCACCACAAAGTTTCGCGGCGATTGGCCCCGCCCAAGCGCAACTTTTCCTGCGCCGTGGTATTTGCCTGATGCCCGACTTCAGTGATCTCGCGCCGTCCCATCATCATGGAAAAGAGCCCACGGACAGCATGCCCCATAGCAAAATCGGGTTCTGCCGTTAGCACAGCCTTCAGGTGTTTTGGCGCCGTAGTGCCATGGGACAAGAATGCTTTGATCAGGCCATTCCAGTCCCTAACGGCTTGTGCATCAGTCAGGGTCACTTGGCATTGGCAGATATCATAGGTCATCGTTACGTCCCGTGGGGTCACTACTTGTATGACTTTGGTCGTAACGGGCTAAGGCATCACACACACTTCACGTACACGCGACATTACGAAAGCGTGATTTGTATCGTCCATTAATCAGGGGAGTGCGGCTCTTTGGGGGGATTTTGGCCAAACCTACGCTCAATCTGGTCTGTATCTTGGCCAAACCGCGGAGGTGGACGACGATATGTTACAGGTGTCTTGGAAAATTTTAGTGGATTGCCAAGAAGTCGGACTTCGCCTTGGGCCGTGTCTTCGTGGGTCATAGCCACCACAGCACCGCGCGCATTTGCCTGATCCGTCGAAAGGGCTTGGCCGACAGTATGAATAGGCCCTGCCGGCACTTTTACCTCGCGCAGCCGCGAAAGGATATCGTCCATAGTTAGGGCCTGAAAACGCGCCTGAATTGCAGCCGTCAGCGCGATACGATTTTCAATGCGCAGCGAATTCGTCACAAAACGCGCATCACCGCTTAATTCATCCAAACCAACAGCAGAGCAAAACCGCCCAAACTGCCCATCATTTCCAACAGCCAAAATCACATGGCCATCTGCGCACGGAAAAACGTCGTAAGGAACAATATTTGGGTGCGCGTTACCGCGACGTTTAGGCAGATCACCAGAGGCCAAAAAGTTAGTCCCCTCATTGATCAGCCATGCCATCTGACTGTCTACCAACGACAAATCGATATGCTGTCCTTCGCCTGTTGCATCGCGGTGTCGCAATGCCGCCAAAACACCAATAGTCGCATACATCCCGCACATCACATCAGTAATACCAACTCCAACTTTCATCGGTGTACCATCGGGTTCACCTGTCAGTGACATTATCCCGCCATAGCCCTGCGCCATCAGATCATAGCCCGGCTGATCGCGGTTTGGACCAGTCTGCCCGAAGCCCGAAATCGAGCAATACACAAGGCGTGGATGGCGCTTTGTCAGTGTCGCAAAATCGAGGCCATATTTCTCAAGGCCGCCAGGTTTATAGTTCTCGATCACAACGTCCGCCTGCGATGCAATTGCCGTTATAAGTTGCTGCCCCTCTGGGCTACTCAGATCCGCAGCTACAGAATATTTGTTGCGATTGGCAGCCATGAAATAGGCACTAAGATCTTGCTCACCGTCTGTTGTTTGCGCGTAGGGCGGCCCCCATGCGCGGGTATCATCACCATTGGTTTTCGGGTTTTCGATCTTGATAACGGTCGCGCCCAAATCACCCAAAAGTTGGGTCGCCGTTGGACCTGCCAAAATGCGAGTTAAATCGAGAACGACAAGGCCGTCTAATGCACCTTTTGGTTCAGATACGGCCATCATAGGCGCCTTTCTCAATCTCTACTGCTATGACCGTGAATGTGTCAGCCATTTGCGCTGTGTTCAACGCCTCGGTCAATTCGTTAGTACTGCGGACACAATGGCCAGCCCCGCCAAACGCGCGGGCAATCGCTGCAAAGTCTGATCTGCCAAAATCGACACCACAATTCTTCATCTGTCGGCCTCGCTGTTTCAATTCAATCAACGCAAGGCTGGCATCAACAAAGACAACAAAAATAGTTTTTAGTCCAAGGCCAGCTGCAGTTGCCAATTCACCGGCCACCATCAAAAAGCCAGCATCGCCCGAAAATGACACGACAGTTCTATCAGGTTCAACAATGCTTTGGCCCATTGCCAAAGGCACCGCACAGCCCATCGTACACAGTCCTGACGACTGAACTAACGCACGCGGAAACTCACACTGCCACATTTGCGACAGCAGAATCCTGTGGGCGCCACTGTCGGCTGAGGCCAATGTATCAGTCGGCAACACACGCTGGCACGTGGCAATCGCGGCCGCTGGACCCCACTCGGGTTCAGGCGCAAAAACGTTAGCTAAATCGGCCTTCACCTGCGCCAAACGCCCATCCGGCCAGTTTGCTTCAGAATACGCAGGGATCAATTCAGACGCTGTCTCACGACAACTCCCCACCACATTATAACTGGCGTGATGCATATAGTGGTGATTGGGCACAGCGGTGACGTCGATCACAGTTTGATGCGACAAATCCCATGGGTTTTGCCAACCAGCCCGCATTTCGATCGGATCATACCCAAGACACAAAATAACATCGGCCTCTGCGACCAAAGGCAATAAAATCTCGTCCGCAAGAGGTGATAGGCCGGCACCGCCCATAGCGAGTTTATGGCTTTCAGGTACAACGCCTTTGGCCTTGTAAGTAGTAATTATCGGCGCGCCGAGCCGCTCTGCTATTGCGGTAATTTCAGCACCAGCATCTTGCGCCACTGCATCAACACCGGCGACAATGAGAGGCCGCTTAGCGCATGACAATATTTCGCGAAGCAACGCAACATCAGACGGCACAACAGGCATCGCGGGTGGTCGCAACTCACCCTCTCCCGAGGCATCTTGATCCGCAACAGAAATAGGTACGTCGATGTGGACGGGGCCCTGTTGCCCCTCCATACACATTGAGACTGCTTTATCTGCAATTACGTGGGCAGAAGCCGCGCTAAGCGTGAATGAGTCCTTGGTAATCGCACTGAAAACTGCAGGCTGATCCAGAACTTGGTGGGTGTAAGTATGTGCCATGTCCGCATCCACACAACCCGTTAGAACAATCATCGGCACACGATCTTGGCGGGCATTCTCAACCACATTCACCCCGTTAAGCGCACCGGGACCGACTGTTGAAACCAGAATACCGGGTGCACCTGTCCGGTGATACGTCCCCTCAGCCATGAAGCCTGCTGCGTTTTCATGACGCGCCAACACGAAAGTAATCCCAGCGTTTTCCAAGGCATCAACAAGGGTGAGAACCTCGCCGCCCGGGATGCCAAACGCATAGCGGCATCCAGCAAGATAAAGACGGCGCGCCAACACATCGGCGGCGCGCAAGGTTGGATCAGGCATTTTGAGACTCCGTGCTCTGCATTCGATCAGAGCCTAGAGCGACCCCAAGGGCAAGCGTCAACTAACCATTAAGTTACCAGCTTAGCTGACGTGGTTGTCCATCCCGCGCAGACGCGTCTGCGGCATCAGCCATCATTTGGGCTTTCAAGCCGTCAAGACCAGTGGGTGTCATTTCCGCACCATCAACCAAAACAGATACGAAATGCTCCATCTCTGCACGGTAAGCGGCTGCGTAGCGTTCAAGGAAGAACGCCTCAGTTGGGGCGCGGCAGAAACCGTCACCGGTGGCCAATTCTACAGTCGTCTCAAGTTGATTATCAGCGCGCAGCATACCTTTTTCACCGTGCACTTCGATCCGCTGATCATAGCCATAGCTCGCGCGGCGCGAGTTACTGATCTGACAAAGCTTACCACTCGCCGTTTTAAGCGTAACCACAGCAGTATCAAAGTCACCCGCCGCACCAATTTCAGGGTCTACTAAACAAGATCCGGATGCGTGCAATTCGACAGGCTCTTCTCCCAACAAGAACCGCGCCATATCTAAATCATGGATCATCATATCCCTGAAGATACCGCCTGACGTCTTGATGTAGCCAATGGGCGGGGGCGCAGGGTCACGAGACAAAATTGTCACCAACTCTACGTTTCCAATCACCTGATCCTGCAGCTGAGAGCGTAATTGTGCAAAGTTAGGGTCGAAACGCCTGTTAAACGCCGTCATGAAGGGCACATCTGCTTTCTCAACAGCAGCCAGGCATTCCTTGATCCGGTCTACCGACAAATCCACGGGCTTTTCACAAAAGATGGCCTTACCGGCGGCGGCAGCTTGATGGATCAGGTCATAATGAGTCGTCGTTGGCGTACCAATCACAACTGCATCAATAGAAGGGTCAGCAATAATTTCATCGCTACTCATCACTTGGGCGCCTGTCTCTTTTGCCAGCGCTTCGGCAGCCGCGGGAATAAAATCTGACACGGCCGCGGCTCGTGCTGTGCTCATCCCACGAAGCGTTCGGCCATGCACAACGCCAATGCGGCCAGCACCCAAAAGACCAATATTTATCATATTTTACCCCTTCAACGCCGACAAAACCTGCCGTGCGGCGGCAACCATCGGATCATGTGTTTCTTTAAGAATTTCGACACGGTCGAACCGGTTTGGATCGGAATCTACTGCATCGCGCATCGCGGTCCCGAACGCCATACGCAACTCGGTTCCGATGTTATACTTACAAATGTTTGTCTCGCGAGCCAACTTTTTGCGCTGCGCCACCGGAACACCCGAACCGCCATGAATGACCAATGGAACATCTGTAAGCTGCTGAATTTGCGCTATCCGCGCCTCATCAAGCCCACCCTCTTTGTCTTGCTGAAGGTGCACGTTACCAACAGATATCGCCATGGCATCGACACCTGTCTCACGGGCAAACTGTTCCGCCTCCATAGGGTCTGTTCCAGCGGAATTTGCGCCATTTGCATAGCCAACAAACCCAATTTCACCCTCACATGAGACACCTGCCCGGTGCGCCAACTCTACGATCTCGGCGGTTTGAGCAATGTTATCGGCAAGCGCCAGCTTCGAGCCATCGAACATCACCGACGTAAAGCCGCTATCAATCGCAAGCTCGCATTCGTCTTTGGTGTATCCATGGTCAAGATGCGCCACCACGGGCACAGAAGAACCCTCAGCTAAATAGCGAAACATCTTACCCAAAATCGGAAGCGGCGTGTGCGCACGGCACCCGGGGCCTGCTTGTAAAATAACAGGGCAATTCTCAGCCTCAGCCGCAGCGACGAACGCACGCATATCTTCCCAACCCAAAGTCACCAGACCAGCAACAGCGTACCCACCTGACTTGGCGGGACCCAGAACGTCTGCCAAGGTTGCGAGTGTCATTTGAACTTCGCAATCATGTCTTTAATGCCTGGAATAGTCTCTAACTGATCCGCATGGGATGGCTGGAAGTACTGCACGAGACTGCGCTGTGTAAGCCCACCAAGGATAGTGAAGTAATACATTTCGTATCCAGGCAAAACGGCACAGGGGTGGTAGCCTTTGTCAATCATCACCGTGGAGCCATCAACAAGATGGTACGCATCCCCCGATTTACCATCTTCACGCTGAAGCATCTGAACGCCTGAACCGTGATTTGGCTTAAACCGGAAGTTATAAGTTTCATCGTGCCGCGTTTCTTGGGGCAGACGGTCCGTATCATGCTTATGACTTGGGAAGCCTGACCACCCGCCCGCACCGACGGTAAACAACTCGGACACAAGCAGACGCCCCACCTTATCATGGTATTTTGTGCCAAGAATGTGTTTGATTTTGCGGTGGGTTTTGGTCTCGTCACTTCCGTACTGAACAAAGTCCAACTCCGCTTCGCGGACCGTAAATGCCTCAAGCACCTTGTCATACTTGGCGCCAGCCACAAAAACTTCGGCTTCATCAGTGGTGCACACCATTGTCGCCTTGGCTGCCGTTGGCACGTAGACACCCTCTGGCTCTCCGTCCCAAACATCTTCGGTGCGCTTTCCAAGGCTATCCGCTTTGAACCCTTCGATATCTACATCAACTGTACCGGTGGCCGGAACGATACAAGTCTCATAGCCCGGGACCGAATATTCAAACGCCTGCCCTTTTTTTAGCTTTACGATGTTGAAATAATTCAACGGGACCAACGGATCACCTACATCGACGATTGGTTTATTCGCGTTATCAAATGGAGCAATATGCATTAGGGCGATCCTTTAATTTGAACCCACGGGTGTAGGGCCCGGGTGAGAAGCGAGGAATTTTTCAAGCGTATCACTGTCCGCCATAGCGGGCGCGCATCCGGGTTTAGACACTGTAATTGACGCGCAAGCAGAGCCCCGCATGATTGAGGTATGAAGCGAATGACCGTTCGCAATTGAAGTTAGGAAACCCGCCATGAAGCTGTCTCCGGCACCCGTTGGCTTCAACGCGTCAACAGGGTAAATACCGGTCGTAATCTCTTCCTTACCTGCAAAAGTCACAGCGCCCTGCGCACCCATTTTGTAAACAACGATTTGAGCGCTATCGGCGGCTAACGCACGTGCTTTGCCAAGGCCCTTTTCGATAGAGCCAGCCATAAACCCAAACTCTTCATCGTTGCCGACAATTACATCACTCATCGCGGCGGCTTTGGATAGAACATCGGACGCAACTTGAGCCGAAGGCCATGAATAGGGTCGATAATCGACATCGAAAATAACTGGGATGCCTTCTGCGCGCGCCATTTCAAAGGCTTTAAATGTGGCGCTTCGAGACGGCTCCGCGGCAAAGACCGTTCCCGCGGTAATCAGGGCGCTGAACTTAGTGAAGTCAACGGCCTCTACATCAGCCTCGGACATCTCAAAATCAGCGGCGCCGTTTCGATAGATCACCGACTGGTGCCCCTCGACTCTACTTTCATAGACAGCCAATGAGTTCCGGAACTCACCACCAACCGGCGTTACATACTCTGTCCCAACACCGTAAGTCTGCAGCTGCTTCACGCAGTAGCGACCGATGCTGTCATCAGAAACGCGCGTAACCAGAGACGCCCTACCTCCCAACTTGCAGATGCCAGCTGCAATATTGGCCGAACTGCCTCCCAAAGCGACAGTCATGGCTTGCGCATCTTCGGTCGCCGTCCCGGGCGGGTCTGGATAAAGATCCATTCCTGCGCGGCCGATCACAACAAAGTTGTTGCCTTTGATGCCCTCAATCACATCCATTAGAAGCCCTTTCTTTGGCGACTACGGCCCGCTTCAGTTTCAAGATGGGCCCCACGCACGCTGGCATTTTGCGTTACATGCGGCGTGCCGACCTCCCACCATATGTGCCCTTCGGTAGTCCAACCATCGTAGGCATCCACCTTCATAGAAATAACATAAGTCTGATCTGCAGCCTTAGCGCGCGCAAATGCAGCAGCAAGTTCAGCAGGATTAGACACTGTTTCAGCCAATGCACCCATCGACTTTGCATGGGCTTCAAAATCGACACCAACTTGGTTTTTCGCTGTCGGTGTATCACTGATCAGGTTGTTAAAGCTTTCGTTGCCAGTGTTATTCTGAAGTTTGTTGATCACCGCAAAACCGCCGTTATCCAAAACCATAATGATCAGTTTTTTATCCGTCAGCACCGATGAATAGATATCAGAATTCATCAACAGGTATGAGCCGTCACCCGTAAATACGATTGTGTCGCTGTCAGGTTCGTTTTCGGATTGGGCAATACGCGCACCCCACCCACCGGCGATTTCATATCCCATACACGAAAAACCAAACTCAACATCAACAGTACCGATATCGAGCGTTTTCCAATTTGCTGTGACCTCAGCCGGCAAGCCACCTGCCGCTGCAACGATCCGGTCACGTGGGCTGCAATTATCATTGATGACGCCAATGGCTTGGGCGTAAGACGCAGGACCATTCCCGATCCGCGTGTTTTCGGCAACGTACGTGTTCCACTTTGCACGCTCTGCTTTCGCAAAATCAGACCAAGAAGAAGGGGCGCTGAAACCATCCAGCGCACCGGACAAATCATCCAAGGCCAGTTTTGCGTCGCCGACTACAGTCATCGACATATGTTTGGCCGCGTCGTGCCGCGCTGCGTTCATCCCGATAATCTTTGCATCAGGTGAAAACGCCGTCCAAGAGCCTGTTGTGAAGTCTTGTAACCGCGTCCCAACGGCCACAATAACGTCTGCCTTCTCCGCAATTGCATTGGCGGAATTTGAACCCGTCACCCCCAAAGGACCAATGTTTAGCGGGTGGCCATTCAGTAAATTTGCGCGGCCAGCAATGGTCTCAACAACGGGAATGTTATGAGCTTCGGCAAAGCGAGTAAGTTCCGCGACAGCGCCAGAATATTGCACACCACCGCCTGCGATGAGCATTGGCTGACGCGCGGTGCTAAGCAAACGAGCAGCATCGGCAATCTCGTCAGCATCTGCTTTTTGGCGCCGGATGCGATGCACCCGAGGCTCAAAGAACGAAAGAGGATAGTCATACGTCCAGCCTTGCACATCTTGCGGTAGACCGATGAATGCGGGGCCACAATCTGCGGGGTCGAGCATAGTGTTCAAAGCAGCCGGCAGTGACTGAATAATCTGTGCGGGATGCGTGATCCGATCCCAAAAACGCGAAACAGCCTTGAACGCATCATTCACACCAAACGTGGGATTTCCGTAATGCTCAAGCTGCTGCAAAACGGGGTCGGGCAAACGCGTCAGAAAAGCATCGCCACACAACAGCAGCATAGGCAGACGGTTTGCATGCGCCAATGCGGCAGATGTCAGCAAGTTTGACGTACCGGGCCCAGCTGATGCTGTGCAGAACATGAAACGGCGACGTAAATGGGTCTTGGCATATGCCGCTGCAGCAAACCCCATACCCTGCTCATTTTGACCGCGGTAAAGGGGTAGCTCGTCTTGATGATCATAAAGCGCTTCACCCAAGCACGTCACATTACCATGCCCAAAGATGCCAAACCCACCACCACAAACGCGCGTTTTTTTGCCATCAATCTCAATGAACTGCGCAGCAAGATAGCGGACAATCGCCTGTGCCGTGGTAAGTGTTACTGTATCGGTAGATTGTCCCAAATCGCCCTCCAGAGGATGTAAGTTTTCTACTGCGCACAACATTGCTGTTGACCAGCGACCCAAAACCAAGATAGCCATTTTGCAACCGGTTGCAATGGCTTTTTCAGGAGACCACTAAAATGACAAATATCAGGATTGGAATTATCGGTGGTGGCTATATGGGCAAAGCACACGCAGTGGCTTTTGCAGCCGTCGGCGGGCTATTTGACACCGCACTGAGACCCGTTCTTGAAATGGTGTGCGCTTCTACTGATACATCGGCTGAACGGTACCGCGCCTCATTTGGATTTAACCGCGCAACATCTGATTGGCGGACACTAGTAAACGACCCTAATGTTGATGCAGTGGTGATCGCATCGCCGCAAGTAACGCACAAAGACATAGCGATTGCCGCATTCCAAGCCGGCAAACCCGTCTTTTGCGAAAAGCCTTTGGGCGCATCGCTCGAAGAAAGTCGCGAAATGGTTGCGGCAGCAAAAGAGGCAAGCGCCATCAACATGGTCGGCTTCAATTATATCCGAACCCCCGCATCACAATATGCCCGCCAACTTGTTGCTGAGGGGCGTATCGGGGACGTCACATATTTTCGGGGCGAACATACAGAAGACTTCCTGGCAGATGCTACCGCACCCGGCACATGGCGGACCGAAGGGATGGCCAACGGTACTATGGGTGATCTAGCACCGCATATGATCAACGCCGCGCGGGGTCTTATTGGGCCGATCAGCTCACTAATTGCTAACGTTGAGACCGTTCACGCTACACGTGGCGGCGTGCCCGTCACAAACGACGATCAGGCACAAATGATGTGTAAGTTCGAAAACGGTGCGCAAGGGCATCTATTTTTCAGCCGCATCGCAACAGGGCGCAAGATGGGCTATGCATACGAAATCCACGGTACCTTGGGTGCGATCCGCTTTGATCAAGAAGACCAAAACGCATTGTGGCTTTACACCAGCGAAGGTCCAGAAGCCGAGCGCGGTTTTCGCAAAATTCTAGCCGGCCCTGCGCATCCTGATTACTTGCCCTTCTGTCAGGGTCCCGGGCACGGCACGGGCTATCAGGATCAGATCATCATCGAAGCAAACGACTTTTTGCGCGCCATTCACCAAAACCAAAATATCTGGCCCACTTTCGAAGAAGGTATGGAGGTGAACCGCGTCGTCAAAGCAGCACTTGATTCACACGACAAACGCGCGTGGGTCGATGTCAAAGATTACTAAGAAAAAGGTAGATCAACATGATCAAAATCGGGAATGCCCCATGCAGTTGGGGCGTGGAATTTGCAGATGATCCGCGCAACCCTGCATGGCGCAAAGTGCTGCAAGAGAATTCTGAAGCCGGATACACTGGTATCGAGCTTGGCCCAGTTGGGTTTATGCCAGAGGACCCTGCGGTTCTTGGCGAAGCTTTGGCTGAGTTTAACCAGGAGCTCGTCGGTGGCGTTGTTTTCCGCCCGTTCCACGATGCCAGTAAATGGGGTGAAGTTCTCGATGCAGCACGCCGGACGTGCAAGGCCCTGACTGCCCACGGCGCACAGCATTTGGTTTTGATCGATAGCATCTCCGAGCGTCGCGCACCTACCGCCGGTCGCGCGGATGAAGCGGAGCAAATGGACAAAGCTGAATGGACTGCATTTCGTGATAGGATCGCTGAAGTTGCAAAGATTGGGGCCGAAGAGTTTGGCCTTACTGTGGGCATCCATGCCCATGCGGCAGGCTTTATGGATTTTGAGCCAGAGCTTGAGCGCCTCCTGAGTGAGGTTGATGAGAACATTCTGAAAATCTGTTTTGATACAGGGCACCACTCATATGCCGGTTTCGATCCAGTAGCATTCATGCAGAAGTACATCTCCCGGATCAGCTACATGCATTTCAAAGACATCGATCCTAAGGTCAAAGCGCAGGTCGTGGCCAACCGTACAAATTTCTACACTGCCTGCGGCGATGGTATTTTCTGTAACTTGGGCGATGGTGACGTGGACTTCCCAGCTGTTCGCAAAATCTTGGTCGACAATAACTTTGATGGCTGGTGCACGGTGGAGCAGGATTGCGACCCCACTGGCGATACTTCACCCATAGATGATGCCAAACTAAACCGGCGGTATCTGCAATCTATCGGCTTTGAGGGAGCATAATATGACAAAGCTAAAATGGGGCATGATCGGCGGCGGCGAAGGTAGTCAGATCGGACCAGCACACCGCTTGGGCGCAGGACTTGACGGGCTGTTTGAATTTAGCGCAGGCGCGCTCGATCACCGCCCAGACGAGGGTATCGATTATGGCAAACGCCTTGGACTTGGCGACCGCGCTTACGGCAGTTGGCAAGATATGCTCGAAGGTGAAAAGAAACGTGATGACCGCGTTGATCTTGTGACCGTTGCAACACCCAATGCTACACACTTCGAAATCACCAAATCCTTCCTTGAGAACGGCTTCAACGTGTTGTGCGAAAAGCCGATGACTATGACCATCGAAGAGGGTGAGGAGATTGTAGAGATCGCCAAGAAGACCGGCAACATCTGTGCGGTGAACTACGGCTATTCTGGTTACTCACTAGTCCGCCACATGCGCGCGATGATCGCCCGTGGGGATATCGGAAAGGTCCGGCTTGTGAACGCCGAGTTTGCACATGGGCACCATGCTGACGCAACAGATGCCGACAATCCCCGCGTCCGCTGGCGTTATGACCCAGCGCAAGCTGGCGTGTCCGCTCAGTTTGCGGACTGCGGTATCCACGCATTGCACATGGCGTCGTTTGTAACAGGTCAAGAAGTGACCAAGTTGAGCGCCGATACCGTGTCATGCATCGACGTTCGGACCCTTGAAGACGATGCGATGGTGAACTTCCGCATGGACGGCGGTGCTGTTGGTAGGCTTTGGACATCGTCTATCGCGATTGGTCGCCAGCACGGCCTTGGCATCCAAGTATTCGGCGAAACTGGCGGCCTGCGTTGGAGCCAAGAACAGCCGAACCAACTCTTCTATATGCCACTGAATGAGCGGCTTCAGATCATTGAACGCGGTGAGGCGAACCTGTCCCCCGAGGCAGATCGTGCAACCCGCGTTACTATTGGGCACGCTGAGGGCATGCCTCTTGCTTTTGCAAATATCTATACTGATCTGGCCGAGGCAATTTCCGCCCGTAAAGAAAGCCGCGTTATGGACCCCGCAGCCAATCTTTATCCTCGTGCAGAAGACGGCTTGCGGTCTATGGCCGCTGTGTTTGCTGTGGCACAATCAGGCAAAGATGATGGCAAATGGTTGGATGCAAGGCCGCCATCAATGCGCTAAGTTAAGGGGCGGGGCGCAACGTGCCCCGCTCAACCACATGACAATCAAAAAGCTGCGCTTGTGGTTTGCGTGTATCATCGATCAGCATTTCCTCAATAACATCGATCGACGTACGAATAATCTGCTTAATTGGGTTGTGAATTGTCGTCAGGTTGATGTTTTGCCAACTAGCCATTTCCATGTCGTTCAATCCGATCAATCCAATATCATCAGGCACTTTTAAGCCCGCTGACTGAATTGCGGAAAGCGCGCCAATAGACAGCACATCGTCCCCGCAGAAATACGCCTCTTTCGGTGTATCCTTCAAAAGCGCAACCATCTCTGTGCGGCCAGCATCGAATGAATACTGCGTCGCGAAGCTTTGCGACATAGTCACGCCTTCGGCGCCAGCTACCTCTTGAGCGAACCCACTTAAACGGTCTTGCGTAGACGTTGCCCGCTCAGGCCCGCCCAAAAAGCCCAAGCGTTTATAGCCCCGTTTGATCATCTCACGCGCGGCCATGCGGCCCGCTTCAATGTTATCAATTCCCAGCGTATCAATTTTGGGCGAGAGCGAATGACGTCCAAACGAATTCACAACAGGCACACCTGCATCGCAAAAGGCCTCTGAAAAACTTGGCGGCAGTGTGGAAGAGGCAACAATAACCCCATCAACCGAGTAAGTACGCATCATGCGCAACGATGTCTCGGTATCCATTTCATCGGTAAGGTTAAGCAAAAGTGGCCGCAGACCGCGCTCCTGCAATCCTGCGGTGAACTGGTCAAATACACTTAGAAAAATTGGGTTATGAAAGTTATTGGAAATGAGCCCAATAAGTTTTGTTCTGCCAGTTGTAAGCGACGACGCTAGGGCGTTTGGACTATAGCCCAACAAGTCTGCTGCAGACATAACCTTGGTACGGGTTTTCTTGGAAACTGACGCGCCTTCGGTGAAAGTGCGCGACACTGCCGAACGCGAAACGCCGGCTTTTTCTGCAACATCCTTAAGCGTTACGGCCATGATCTGACCCCCTACTTACTGCCCCTATCGTCGTCCGCCACTTGGGACCAATCGGTCTGGCCAAACTTCCACGTGGCTATACTGCCCATGCCTACAAAGACAATACCCCAGAAAAACTGGCCATTTGCAAACTCAAAAAGCCCCCAAGCGATAGCTATGACAACCACCAAGACACGGCGCCAGACGGGCAGAAAGAATGGGACGCCTAGATTGAACACCGCTTACGCCGCGCCTTCAAATTCGGCACCGGTTTTGGCACCCGTGATGTAGGCCACAACGTCCTGACCATCGGTGTCTTTCACATCGAGGTTAGCCACAATCCGACCACGCCGGAAAACAACGATACGGTCAACCAAATCAAATACTTGCCGCATATTATGAGACACAAGGATCAGGCTTTCGCCCTGCTCTTTCAATGTGCGGATGATGTTCTCAACCTGCGCGGTCTCTTGAACCCCCAAGGCTGCAGTCGGCTCGTCCATGATCGTCAACTTAGACGCAAAAGTAGCTGTGCGCGCGATAGCAACACACTGGCGTTGACCGCCTGACATGTTCTGGATCGTATTGTTGATGTTAGGGATTTTCACCGCTGTCTTTTCAAGACCCGCGAGCGTTGCTTTGCGCATGGCCTTATAATCCAGAATTGAAAATGGCCCGAGGCGAAACTTAAATATCTCACGTCCAAGAAACAAATTATCTGGAACATCAAGGTGATCAGCAAGCGCCAGTGTTTGAAATACAGTTTCAATGCCTGCTTCACGCGCATCAATTGGACCGCTGAAATTAACTTCTTCACCGTCAAAAATGACTGTGCCACGGGTGCGCTGTTCAACGCCGGTGATCTGCCGCACGAAGGTTGACTTGCCTGCGCCGTTGTCGCCCATAATCGCAACATGCTCACCGCGCTTTAGGACAAAGTCAGCGCCATCAAGTGCATGAACACCACCGTAGTGCTTGGTCAGGTTTTTCGTCTCTAGAATAATATCTGACATAAGATTTTCCCTTCCCTTATGACCGCGAAGCGGCGCGTTTTTGCTGCCATTGATCCAGAGCCACCGCCCCAACGATAATACAACCAAGCGTCATTTCTTGATAATACGCACCAAGCCTTAGGAATGTGAAACCAGAGGTAATGACCCCAATGATAAGCGCACCAATTACCGTCCCAATGATAGACCCGCGCCCACCGAACAACGAGACCCCACCGATAACCGCCATCGCAATGGCTTCCAATTCATAGGTAAAGCCCATGCCCGACTGTGCGGTGAGGTTCTTCGAAGTAATGACGATTGCAGACAAGCCAGCCAACATTCCAGCGATTGCATAAACTAGCACAAGATGACGTGCGACGTTGATGCCAGACATCCGCGCTGCGTCTTCGTTTGAGCCGATGGCATAGGTGTGTTTCCCGTAAACCGTGTACTTCATGATGAAATGGAACAGGATGGCCAAGGCGACGAAAATATATACCGGGGTCATCCCCTTGCCGATCAATCCGTAGGTTTCAGTGGGAAACGATACGGGACGCCCATCAGACCACCACAGCGCCACACCTCTTGCAAAAAGCATCATTCCAAGTGTGACGATAAATGGTGGGATGCGTGCGAAAGCAACAAGTGTCCCATTAATAACACCCGCAAGCGTGCCAACGGCAAGACCAACAAGGATTGGAATAATTACTGGCAAATCAAGGAACGCCGGGCCGAACAGGGCCTTCGGGTTAGGGTTGCCGTTCACTTCTGCAACTTGCGCAAAGCTCATGACGATCATGGCCGTGGCACCCAAAACAGAACCAGATGAAAGGTCGATCCCTGCTGTAATAATGACCTGTGTCACGCCAATAGCGATAATGCCGATAATGGCGACCTGCAGGATAATGATGCGAAGACGGGCCTCGTTAAAAATGCTGTCAAAGCGATCGTTGCTATCAAACAAGAAGCTTTGACCCATAACCATGGCGCCAAGAATTTCGAAAATGACCACAATAAGGATCAAGGCAAAGAAAACGTTTATCTCGTTTGGCCATTGGCGCTTTGATGAATCAAAACTCAATCCGCCGATCCCGTGGCTCTTGTCTGCCATCAATCAATTCCTTTGTGGTCTGTGAAGCTTCTGTGAAGAAGTGGGGCAGACATGCCGCCCCACTTAAAGTCTATTGTTCGATCAGTTTGCGATAAACTCATCAACGTTATCAGGAGTAACCAGCTTGAACGGGATAAATACAGTCTTGTCGACTGCTTCGCCGTTGATAAGCTTCAGCGCAGTATCAATTGATCCTGAACCCTGACCGGCAAGGTCTTGGAATACAGTCACGTCAAGATCGCCAGCCTTCATCGCCTGAAGCGCGTCTGCTGTCGCGTCAACGCCGCCGACTTGAACTGCATCCATAGAAATACCGTTCGCCTTCAGCGCTTGGATCGCACCAATTGCCATCTCATCGTTGTTGGCAAACACAGCGTCAAACGGCTCACCGGATGACAACCAGTTCGTCATAAGATCCTGCGCTTTGTCCCGTGACCATTCAGCGGTCTGCTTGTCGATGACCGTGATGAAGTTACACATGTCCATGCCCAGAACGTCTTCGACGTCCTTTGTGCGCTGAACCGCTGCTTGGTTTGAAAGCTGACCCATCAGAATGTACGCCGTAGCTCCACCAGATTTGCCTGCAGCGCGCAGGTTTTTGCAAACCTCGAACGCTTTTAATGTGCCAGATTCAATCTCGTTGGACGCAACAAACGCTTGGCCATCAGGCAGCGTATCCATGTTAACCGGTTGACGGTTTACATAGACCAGCGGCACGCCAGCAGACGCAGCAGCTGCGGTCATCGCTTCGGTCGCGTTTGTATCAACCGCGTTTACGATGATCGCATCAACACCAGACGCAACGAAGTTATTGATTTGGTCAAGCTGCTTTGCAACGTCATCGGTCGCATCTTCAACCTGAAGGCTCACACCATCGAGTGTATCTGCGTGACTTGTCATGCCATTACGCATCACGGTCAGGCCATTGTCATCAAAGCGCGCAATGGAAACACCAATTTGTTGCGCCATCGCTGAAGTGCCCATCAAGGCGACAAGTCCAGTAGCCAATAATATCTTTTTCATTTTTTCCTCCCAAGGAAGCGCGCTCGGTTCGCGCATAAATTGCCGAGGCCTCTTTTTGAGGCGATTGATTCATCTTGGATCGTCACAAGGCGAAAGAACTGCGCGTAAATCATGAACAAATTTGATAATTACCGGTGCGCATTCGCCGAAGTTGAATCCAGATGTGATGAACCTTAGGCCTAGCAATTTATTTTTGCAACCGGTTGCAATAATTACATTACATTTTGATCAACCGCACGCGCTCCGCCGTCATGAAAATAAATTGCAAGCAACCGAAGCGATCTAGTCCGCACAAAAAAGTAACCTAATACAAAATATTTGTGAAAATATCAAACCTTAGAGACGCCTAAAGCTCAGCACCTTACAGTCTTTCAAACACCCAAGAAAGGATCGGTCACATCTGGCGTTAGTTGAGTGAAGTCGCCACTCCAAACCGATCTACCCTTCTCAAGGATGACCGCTGTATCGGCGATGCGCGACAGCTCCTTGAGGGATTTGTCGATGACAAGAATAGACATTGAGCTATCCGACTTAAGACGCTCAATTGCGCGCCAGATTTCTTGACGCACCACCGGGGCCAAGCCCTCGGTCGCCTCGTCTAGGATTAAAAGTTTTGGGTTGGTCATCAGTGCGCGGCCAATCGCAAGCATCTGTTGCTCGCCGCCTGAAAGAGACGACGCCTTTTGATCTTTTCGCTCACTCAACCGAGGAAAGAGCTTCGAAACAGAAGCAAAATTCCATTCTCCTGACCGCGCAGCAACAACCAGATTTTCGTAAACCGTCAGGTTTGAAAAGCAACGTCTCCCCTCAGGCACCAAGCCAACACCAAGTTGCGCAACCTTATGCGAAGGAGCACTTTTGACGTTTTGCCCATCAAAAATAACCTGACCGTCTTTGTGTTGCAGAAGCCGGCAAACCACTTTGACGGTCGTCGACTTACCCATGCCATTGCGACCCATCATTGCAAGCACTTGGCCTTCCTCAAGGGTCAACGACACATCGAACAAAGCCTGACTGGCGCCATAAAAAGCCGATACATTGGACAGTTCAAGAAGGCTCATTCTTCTGCCTCTTCTCCTAAGTACGCAAGACGAACAGCAGGGTTAGACCGGATTTCTTCTACGGTCCCCGTAGCAATGATCTCTCCGTACACAAGAACACTAATCCGATCTGCCAGCGCAAAAACTGCGTCCATATCATGCTCTACCAACAAGATCGGCGCCTGTTTTTTCAACTCTGCCAAGAACGTCATTAGCCTTTTTGACGCCTCAGCACCAAGGCCCGCCATCGGTTCATCCATCAAGAACAACTTGGGCGAAGACGTCAGTGCGACAGCCACCTCCAATTGGCGGCGTTGGCCATGAGATAATTCAGATGTGATGGTGTTCTGCACATCACCCAGCCCCAAAAGGGCGAGCATTTCTTGCGCTGTAGACAGCAGTTTTTGATCCTTCATGACCGGTCGAAAGAACCGGTACACATCACCGCGCGCACCAAGTGCGCCAAGTACAGCGTTCTGCAGAACCGTATATTCCATTGCCAGTGACGAGATCTGAAATGTTCGCGCCATGCCTTTTCGCGCGCGCGCGGCTGTTGAAAGGGTTGTCACGTCCTGATCCATGAACAGGATGTGACCACGATCAGGCTGCAGACCACCCGCAATCTGCTGGATCAAAGTCGACTTACCCGCGCCGTTTGGTCCGATAAGCGCATGAATTTCACCCGTCCGCACGTCAAGGGTGATGTTTTTGCTTGCCTCTAATGCGCCAAAGCTTTTGCTAACGCCGCGAATTTGCAGAACTGCACTACTCATGAGCAACCTGCCTACCTGCAATCAACCCATACAGCCCACCGCGCGCAAACAGCACGACGCCGAGCAAAATTGCACCGAGGTAGATATGCCAATAATCGCTGAGCCCGCCCAACAAGTGCTCAAGAATTATGAACAAAACTGCGCCGGCAACCGGCCCAAAAACGCGACCAACGCCGCCAAGGATAACAAAGATCATAACCTCGCCCGAGGTCTGCCACGAGAACATCGTCGGGCTGACGAAACGGTTAAGATCAGCAAACATTGCCCCTGCTAAGCCGGTAATCGCGCCGGACACTGCAAAGGCAGTGAGGTAAAGGCGGAACGGCGTCTGGCCAACTGCCTGCACCCGCGCCTCGTTCTGCCGCGCGGCCCCAAGCATCAAACCAAACGGCGAACGCGACACAAGAAACACAAACAGCAAAACCAATAATAATACTCCATAGCACACAGCGAAGAACTGAATTGGGTCCATGGTGTTCAGGCCGAAAAATTGGTTACGCACATAAATCGACAGGCCATCTTCGCCCCCATACTTGGGCCACGAGATCGTAAAATAGTAGAGCATTTGCGCAAATGCCAAAGTGATCATGATAAAGTAAACGCCCGAGGTACGCAGCGATAATGCCCCAATGGCCAAAGCCAAGGCCGCTGACAAAACTACTGCCACAAGCCAGATCGTTAGCATCGAATTGGTGCCTTCAATGACAACCGGCCACGTTACGAACGCGGTGTACGTTTGCGCATGATAGGCCAGCACGCCCATCACATACCCACCAAGTCCAAAAAACGCCGCGTGACCCAGACTTACTAATCCCCCGAAGCCAAGCGCAAAATTAAGCCCTACTCCGGCAATCGCAAAAATAATCGCGCGGGTCGTGAGGGTGATTAGAAATGGCTCGTCAGCCGTCCAGGCCCAAAGCGGAAATGCCAAAAGCGCAAACAGCAGAGTGTAATTGAAAATCGCCTCACGCCGCATTCTATGCTCCCCCAAACAGGCCTTTAGGCCTGAAAATAAGGACGCCAATCATTAAAATATAAATCAGCATAGAGGACAAAGAGGCCCCAAGAGACGTTGCTGCAGACGGCTCCAAAAACAGACTAAATAGACTAGGAAGCATTGTCCGACCAAGCGTATCAGTCATACCGACAAGGACAGAGCCAATAAATGCACCATGAATAGAGCCAATGCCACCGATGACAATCACAACAAAGGCTAGTATCAAAACCGGCTCACCCATCCCGACTTGGACAGATTGGATCGCGCCAATCAGCGCACCCGCCAGTCCCGCAAGTGCCGCGCCAAGGGCAAAAACAAATGTATACAAAAGCGAGATATTAACCCCGAGCGCACCAATCATTTCGCGGTCGTTCTCACCGGCCCTAATTCGGATACCTACACGCGTGCGCGCGATCATCCAAAACAAACCAGCCGCAATCATGAGGCCTACAACAATAATGGCCAGCCGGTAGATCGAATATTCAATTCCTAACGGCAGCATCACCGTGCCCGAGAGCCACTCAGGTTTATCAAGAAACAAGGGAAATGAGCCAAAGACCCAACGTGTGCCCTCGGAGAAGATCAAGATAAGCCCGAAGGTCGCCAAGACTTGATCCAAGTGGTCACGATCATAAAGACGTCTGATGACAAAATATTCAATCAAGACACCAGCAAACGCAGCGCATACGAAGCTGGCAATCAACGCCAACACGAATGATCCCGTCGCCGCCGCAGCTGCCGCCGCAGCAAAAGCGCCGATCATATAAAGCGAGCCGTGCGCCAGATTGATCAACCCCATAACGCCGAAAACAAGCGTCAGGCCAGCGGCCATCAAAAACAGCATGACCCCAAACTGCAAACCATTCAGGGCCTGCTCAATGAACAGAATAAACGACATGGATTTCCGTGTGAAAAGTCACTGGCCCACACGTCGCGGGCCAATGAACGCTAGCTTACATTTTGCAGTCAGCAACGTAGGCGTTTGAGTGATCTGACAATGCCGTTGCAATGATCTTGTTGGTAAACACATCGCCCTCTTTGATCACTTCGCGTACGTAGATGTCTTGGATTGGATGATGGTTGCTGGCAAAGGCGAACGCGCCGCGTGTGCTATCGAAATTTGCTGCCTTAAGAGCGGCACGGAATGCACCCGCGTCACTCACATCTGCCGCTTCCATCGCTGAAATCAACAAGTTCGCCGTGTCAAACCCTTGGCTTGCGTAGAGCGATGGCAAGCGTCCGTACTCAGCGGAAAAAGTCTCAACAAATGCAGCGTTGGCCGCGTTGTCGATATCTTTGCTCCACTGCGATGTATTCTTGACGCCCAACGCTGCTGCACCAACCGCTTGCAAAATACCTTGGTCAAAGCTGAAGGCCGGGCCGACAACAGGTAAGTCAACGCCTGAATCTGCATACTGCTTGAGGAACGAGATACCCATCCCGCCGGGCAGGAAGAAGAACACGCTATCAGCACCGCTTGCACGGATTTGTGCGATCTCAGCCGCATAATCTGACTGGCCAAGTTTGGTGTAGATTTCACCAGCCAACTCACCACTGTAGGTCCGCTTAAAGCCGGTAAGCGCATCAGTGCCAGCAGGGTAGTTAGGTGCCAGAATAAATGTGTTTGAGTGGCCTGCGTCATTCGCATACGCACCTGCCGCTTCGTGCAGATTGTCGTTCTGCCATGCTACGTTGAAATAGTTTTCATGACACGCACGGCCTGCAAGAGGTGAAGGGCCTGCGTTCGGCGACAGATAAAACTTACCCTGAGCCACAGCACCTGGAACGACAGCCATTGCCAAATTCGACCAAATGATACCGGTCATGACGTCAACCTTCTCAGATTGAATCAAGCGGTCTGCAAGCTGAACAGCAACGTCTGGCTTGCGCTGGTCATCTTCGATGATCACATCAATATCGGTTCGACCAGATTGTGCGACTGCCAACATAAAGCCGTCACGCACATCAATACCAAGGCCTGCGCCACCACCGGAAAGCGTTGTGATCATCCCAACTTTGAGATCTTCAGCGACGCTGGATGTAGCTGTCAGAGCCGCAACAGTCGCGGCGACGAATAGGGATTTGAATTTCATATTTCCTCCGAGGGGTTCTATCTGACAGCACTCTTTTCGGCGCGTGTTTGTTAGCAATGTTCTTGGATAGGTATTGATAGCCAACGACAGCTTGATGTCCATCGCGATCAGCAAAAGAACCCGAATATCGCAAAAATCGCTATGCAGCGAACCAACACACCTGCTGGCGCGCTGCACAACTTTATCGTGTTACTTAGTGCCGTCGTTTTGAAGGCGCTTGAACAAAGCGGATGTGTCCCAACGGCCACCACCCATCTTCTGCACATCTTTATAGAACTGGTCGACCAAAGCTGTGATTGGTAGTGACGCGCCATTTTCCTCGGCGGTGCTTAGACAAATCGCCAGATCTTTGCGCATCCAATCAACGGCAAACCCGTGGTCAAAGTGATCATCCAGCATAGTCTGATAGCGGTTGGACATTTGCCATGAACCGGCAGCGCCCTGACTGATCACCTCAACGACAGATGCGCCATCGAGTCCCGCTTTGGAAGCAAAGTGCAACGCTTCGGACAACCCTTGCACCAGCCCGGCAATCGCAATCTGGTTACACATTTTGGTCATCTGACCCGCGCCACTTTCACCAATACGACGACACAATTTTGCATAGGTATTGATGACGGGTTCAATCCAATCGTAATCCGCTTGCGCACCACCACACATGATCGAAAGCTGCCCGCCCTCTGCGCCTGCTTGTCCGCCAGACACAGGCGCATCGACGAAGGCAATGCCCTTAGCTTTCGCAGCGGCGTGAAGCTCGGCTGTGACTGCTGCGGATACGGTGGTGTGATCAACAAAAGTGCTGCCTTCGGACATCGTGGCGAATGCCCCGTCAGGTCCAAGGCAAACCGAGCGCAGATCATCATCATTCCCGACACAGGCCATAACAACTTCTGCGCCCCGCGCTGCTTCTGCAGGTGTTTCACCCAAGCTGCCACCATGCTCATCTACCCACGCCTGAGCTTTTGCCGTGGTACGGTTGTAAACGGTGACGGAGTGACCTGCTTTTGCCAGATGGCCTGCCATTGGATAGCCCATGACGCCAAGGCCCAGAAACGCGAGTTTGGTGATTGATTTATCCATCATTTGGTCAAGATATCCTTTGGTGTCTGGCCCGCGAAGAATGCATCAAGATTGTCGAGGGCGCGGAACCCCATGGCATCTCGTGTTTGTCGTGTTGCACTCCCGATGTGGGGCAACATGAATACGTTATCGTAGGACGAAAACTTGGGGTTGCCACCCGGCTCAACCTTAAAACAATCAAGACCGGCGGCAGAAACATGCCCACTATCAAGCGCTGCAATCAGAGCGTCTTCATCAACCAACGCCCCACGTGCCGTATTCACAATGACAGCCCCTTTTGGCAGCATTTGAAAACGCTCACCATTCATCAGGTCGACCGTGTCAGGCGTTGCGGGACAATGAAGCGATAAGAAATCAGACACCGCCAAAAGGCTTTCGACGGTCTCGTGATAGACAGCCCCGTGTTCAAGATCAGGCGACAGCGGACGGCGGTTGTAGTAATGCACTTGCATCCCAAAACCTCGCGCCTTTTGAGCAAAAGCCTGCCCCACGCGACCCATCCCAATAATGCCTAAACGCGCACCGGTTACCTGTTTGCCAACCATAAAGGCCGGTGACCAGCTATCCCAGTTGCCGGTCCGCACAATCCGGTCACCAGCTACAGCATTGCGTGCAGCACCAAGCATCAACAACATAGCCAACTCAGCGGTCGCATCAGAAAGCACATCGGGCGTGTTCGTGACTGCGATGCCGCGCGCGTTAAGCGCAGGAATATCGCAGTGGTCGACACCAACCGAATGATTGGCCACAATCTTCAAGCGGTCAGAAAACTGGCTCACCACATCCGCAGTAAAGTGTTCGGAGTGGCAGGGGATAACCGCGTCGAAATCAGCACTTGCCGCGATTAACTCCGCAGCAGTCCCGGGGGTATCTTCATGGTTGATAACAACGTCATAATCGCGCGCAGCCCGTTCAAGCGTTGCATCAGACAGGCGGCGCGTAATCCAAAGACGTTTCTTACTCATTTCTTACGTACACACTCGTCCCAGAAATCGTAGACGGCCATACCGCACACGAGAATAGCGATAAGCATGAACGGCGCACCACCGACAAAGCCGGCAAAACCGCTTGAGATACTTTGGGACAGGCCCCCGATGAAAATGCACAAAAATGCTGTGCCAGTCAGGCCTGCGATTAACTTAACCATATATGACATATTGTAGGTCCTCTCAGTTACTCGGCTGTTTCAGATAAATAGGTTTGTAGCCATCGCGCCGTGCGCAAAAGCCGGTCATCTTTTTCAGGTGGCCCAATAAGTTGCACACCGATCGGTAGCCCATTGTCACCAACGAGAAGAGGAAGGCTGATACATGGCAGCCCCGCAAGCGTCCACAGAGTACAAAAAATCGGATCGCCTGTGCCGTCTCCAAACTTTGGAGCCTCGCCAGCAGCTGACGGCGCAATGACCGCATCATAATCCAGAAAGAAGTTCATAAAGAAAGACTCAGCGGACCCTTTGACAGCTAGCGCATCTTCATACTCAGTTTTTGTGATTTTACGCGCACGCTCAATGATGGGTTTTAACGTATCACTGATCTGATCCCAGTGCGTATCGAAAACCTCTGCTTGGTGATGGGCAATTTCATATTCGTGGATACGCGCTTGCACCATGACAAGATCAGATAGGGTATCTGCGGGCTCCATCTTGGTCACTTTAGAGCCAAGAATGTCTAGTACCGCTTCCATGCCCTCACGCGCATCGCCGGAAAGACGCTCGTTAAAGGGCAGGTCAAACCATGCAAACTCGGGCGTGACCAATGCCTCGGCCTGCGCTCCTTCAAGCATCTTTGGACGCGGGCGCGCAAAGCTAACTTGATCATTTTGATCGTAGCCTCCGATTGCATCGGTCAACAGGGCAACGTCTTCAAGACTGCGACCAAAGCAACCCACTTGATCAAGCGAAACTGACGTCTGCAAAACGCCACTGCGAGAAATCACGCCGCGTGTAGGTTTGAACCCAAATGTTCCGCAGAATGATGCGGGACGGATAACGGAACCATTTGTCTGGGTACCAATGGCCAGCGGCACATGCATCGCTGCAACCGCAGCTGCCGAACCACTTGATGAACCACCAGGGCTGTGGTCGGCGTTATGGGGATTACGGGTTTCGTTTGCGTGCACAAAAGCCAGTTCAGTGGTCACGGTTTTACCCATGATCACAGCACCTTCTTCGCGCAAACGTTCAACCAAACGGGCTACGTGTTCCGTTTGCCGTCCGGCAAAGATCGATGTTCCGCGCTGTGTTGGCATTTTGGCGGTATCGATGATGTCTTTCAGGCCAACCGGAATGCCATGAAGACGACCCGTTGCCATACCTGCTCTGCGAAGTCGGTCACATTCAGCCGCTTGGGCAAGTGCTGCATCAGGATCGAGGAAAGCCCACGCTTTGATAGCTTCGTCGGTTTCCGTAATGCGCGCCAAGCAAGACTTGACCAGTTCAACAGAACTAAGGCGTCCCAAGGCGATGGCATCCACCGCCTCGGTTGCAGTTAGTTTATAACTATCTGGGATCATGGAATGTATGGTCCAAAGAGATAGTCAGGGAACCACAATGCGATGCCTGGGAAGTTATACATCAAGACCATCGTCAAAATCACAATGCCCAAGTACGGCATGATACCGCGGAAGATGTCCATCAACTCAATTTTGTCCTTGAGGACCCCTTTGAGATAATAGGCGGACATCGCCATGGGTGGTGTCAGGAACGAAGTCTGCAGGTTCAACGCAATCAACATCGCAAAGAAGTAGGGGTTTACACCAAATACCTCGAGAAGCGGCAAGAAGATTGGCACGAAGATGATCAGGATCTCAGACCATTCCAGCGGCCATCCCAGCAAGAAGATGATGATTTGAGCAAGGATCAAGAATTCCCACGGCTCAAGATCAAGTCCACCAACCCAATCTGCAATGATGTCGTGACCACCCAAGTACGAAAAGACCGATGCAAACGTCCACGAACCAACGAACAACCAGCACACCATCGCGGTTGCTTTTGCGGTCAGGAAGACGCTTTCCTTCAGCTTTTCCCACGTCATGGAGCGATAAAGTACCGCCAACACCATACCGCCCAAAGCACCCATAGCAGCGGCTTCAGCCGGTGTCGCAAGACCACCAAGGATTGAACCAAGAACAAGCGCAATCAAAACAGTCAGCGGCACAAAGCTTACCAAAAGGTCTTTATAGATTTCGCGGGGTGGTGGCACATTTTCCATGGTCGGTTTTGGCGCCAATGCAGGATTAAACCAAACACGTGTGATCACGTACACAATGTAGAGACCCGCCAACAATAAACCGGGGAACACCGCAGCTGCATAAAGTCGCAAGGGCGACAAATCTGCGATCGCCGCATAGACGATAAGCATGATGGATGGCGGGATCAAAATACCCAACGTACCACCGGCACAGATCACGCCAGACGCAAAGCTTTTGTTATAGTTGGCATTTGCCATTGCGGGAAACGCCAACAAGCCCATCAGTGTTACAACCGCGCCAACAATCCCAGATGCCGTTGAGAACACCGCACAAGTAAGCAAGGCGGCAATTGCAAGACTGCCCGGCAAGTTGCGTGCAGCCATGTACAAAGAGAAGAACAGCTTATCGACGATGTTCGCCCGCTCAACCACGTAGCCCATAAACAGGAACAACGGGATCGCAACCAGGATCGGGTTTTCCATCACAGAATACGTGTTCTGGTTCAGTAGGTAGAAAATGTTGTTGTTGAAAATATCCGAGAACGTCTCGATCGGACCACCTTGGTGGTACGCATAATATCCAAATGCCACACCCATCGCGAGGAGTGTAAAAGCAATCGGAAAGCCAAGAAGTACAAGGAAAATGAACAGCCCAAGCATCAACAGGGCGACTTCAGGATTTGACATCTTTTTATATCTTTCTATTCGCTCTTATGGCGGTTCATTTATTAGAAGGCGTAGCTGACTGGATCGCGTCCAGATCAATATTCGCCAACAAATCTTCAGTTTCTTTGACGTCAGCCAAACGCTCGGGCCAAGCACCGGTGCGCATCGCCATCACGCAGCGCGCAAGCTCCGCACAGCCTTGGAGCACCAACAGCGCACCAGATAGCGGGATCAAAGATTTGAAGAAATAAATTTGAATACTGGCAGGGCTGTTAAAGCTCACTTCTTTGTAGCGCCAGCTATCAGAAGCGATCTCGTAACCATACCAAGCAAGGGCAATGACGCCCGGAAAGAAGAATAGGAAATAAAGCACAAAATCCAACGAGGCTTGAACTTTGATCGGTAGTAAACGGTACACAACATCAGCACGCACGTGCGTGTCCTGCGCCAGTGCATACGCACCGCACATTAAGAACAAAGCACCGTACATCTGGATCATCATATCAAACGCCCAAACAGTCGGCGAATTCAGGACGTATCTTACGAACACTTCGTACGATACGGACAGTGTGAGGATGAGAATGCACCACCCAAAGGCACGTCCAACCCACAGGCTCAGTCCCTCAATGGCATAAACGATTTTCATGTGTCTGTCGCTCCCCTACAGATCATGTGAATTATTGGCGCTCGTCAATTGAGCGCAAATGTCCGGGCGCAATAAAGCACCCGGACACACCGTTTCTAAACTAAGCGATTAACCGAAGTAGTGGTTGTACGCCAGTTTGTAATCAGGCTGGTTCATGTTGAGGTAGTTCATCACATCTTTGGCGTATGCCTTCTGTGACTCCATAACCTTCGCGAAGAATGGATCGTCGCCCGCAATGCGGTTTGCAACTTTGTCCCATGCTTCGAGCTGCGCTGCCATAACAGAATCTGGTGTACGGTATACGTTCACGCCGTCCTGCTCTTGCAGTTTGATCAGATCGTCTGAGTAACGCTTTGTGTTGCCCCAGTAGAAGCCGGAGTTTTCAGCCATTGACGCGTTACGGATGATCGCCTGGTGCTCAGGTGACAGGCCGTTGAACTTGTCTTTGTTGAATGTAACTTCGAAGCACTCTTGGCTCTGGTGGTATGATGCCAAGTGGTAGTGCTTGGAAACATCTTGCATACCAAAGTCACGGTCAGATGTTGGGTTGTTGAATTCAGCCGCGTCAATTAGACCAGATTTCATCGCTGGCTGGATTTCACCGCCAGGCAACTGCACAACTGACATGCCCATTTCGAGCAGAACGTCAGCAGCAAGACCAACAGTACGGTACTTCAGACCATTCATCTGGCTTGCGTCTTTAATTTCTTCTTGGAACCAACCAAGTGGCTGTGCTGGCATCGGTGAGTTGAAGAAAGACACAACGTTCAAGCGCAGGCTATCCATCAGCTCATCAAAGAGCTCTTGACCACCACCTGCGTGGATCCAGCCGAGCATCTCTTGGCTTGACCAGCCAAAGCACGGGCCTGTGCCGAAGAGTGATGCGGCTTTGGACTTGCCGTACCAGTAGGCTGATACGTAGTGCGCTGCATCAAGAACGCCGCGGTGTACCGCGTCTTGCATCTGGCTTGTCTTAACGACGGAGTCGACAGACAGCACTTCAATGGTCAATGAACCACCAGACATTTCGTTAACGCGGCTTGCAAACGATTGTGCATTTTCAAGGAAAATACCGCCGCCCCAAGCAGCTTGCATTTTCAGTGTTGTGCCGTGGTTGGCCGCAACTGCTGGTGTCGCCAAAGCGGCAGCGCCGGCAACAGCCGAGCCGCGCAAAAACTTTCTGCGGTTAAGTGTATTTGTCATAGTCCCTCCCAAGGAATCGATCAGCGCAACCCATTATGGGGTCGCTTATTTTTTCGGCTTCACATCACAGGATAACGAAACTTACTAACCTCTGATAACGAAGCTATGCTTCTTGGCATTCCAAGAATGTTAGGGAGACTAGAACAATTATTTCCCGAAACAAGCCCTTGATTAACTTAAATTAACTCTGACAGGGCTAATCGCTAAAATTTAATAAGGAGCACGCCGAAAAATAGTTTGAACGCAGTCAGTATTTCTCCGATGCATCTACGCCAGTTGACGCCTCATCAATGACTTCGGCATCATCCACATCGGACGCTGAGGGCGTGCCAACAAGCAAAGGCAGCATTTCCGTAGATGATGGCATCGTCGCGTCAGAAGTCGTTGGAGTACGCCACGCAAGCGTATCAAAAGCACCGCAATTTGAGCAGGTCGGCGCCCATTCTGCGTGAATATTTTGACAGTTCTCACAAACCCACTGCGGGCCACGCGGGGCAGTTAGCGCCTTCGTCAACCAACCGCGCACAACATCATCACTGGCACCTTGGCCACGCTCAATCGCCGCTAGAATTGTTAGACTGCGCGTTGTCGCATTGCTTTCCGCCAAATCACCCATCGCAGCGCGCGCTGCTGGAAAATCTTCAGCCGCGATATGAAGCTCAGCAAGCAGCATTTTTGTTTCGGCGTGATCAGGGGCAACGCGGGTCAATGCTTTGAACCGCTTGAGGCGCTCAGTCGGAGTTTCTTCGGGCGCAATTCGTGCAAAAGCAGCCGCTAGATCAGGATGAGGATGCGCGCCCCACGCCTTTTTCAAAACCCGCGCCGCGTACTTTCCTTCACCGGCTGCGATATAAGAATCCGCGGCCAAGACCGCCGCCGGAATTAGATCTGGCGATAGCCGGTTTGCCTCAATCGCCGCCTCTTTCACTTCGATCGTGCTATCATCTGCAACAATCGCCTTCGCTTCTGACAGCGCCAGAACCGCATCGCGGCGTTTGTGCACATCACGCGGCAACGATCCATGCTTCAACTTCGCAGTCAGCGTTTTGCGCGCGCCGCTCCAATCCTCTTTCTGGGCCTGAAGTCGCAACAAAACGTCCTGCGTTTCTTCATGCTTAGGCTTCAAAGCGAAAGCCTTCTCAGCCAAGGCCAAGGCCGTATCCGTATCACCAGCAGCTAATTTTTGGCGCATAATTCCACGTACACCCACAAAGCGGGTCTGATCATTCTGCAAAAGCTCTTTGTAAACTTGGTTCGCTTTTTTGGTATCACCAACCATCTCTGCCGCTTGCGCGGTGATCAAATTTGTGAGCTCGGGTTTACGTAGATACCGCTCAGCTTTGCTAGCCTTTGACATCGCCAAGCGCCCCTCGCCTGACGCAAGCGCCATCATGCCTTCGGACAAGGCATCAAATCCTTTACGCTCGCGGTTACGCACAAAATAACGAGACAGCGCTGTTTCATCCCCATTAATGAACCGAAGCACAGCACCAATCAGGCCTAACACTTTCAACACGATGTAAAGCGCGGCGACCAACACCGCAAAAGCAATGGCTGTTTGAAGGGGGCCAAATGTCCGCTCAACCCCATTGAAGGTAATCTGAACACCGCCCTCCATTTCCAAAAGTTGAACCGCACCAAACGCGAGGGCAGCCACACATGCAACAAAAACAAGAATTTTAGTAAGGGACCAAAGCATAATGCGTGACCTCAGTTCGATTTAAGGGATGCTGCCAATTGAGCAGCAGCAGTACTGGCATCAAGTCGGCGCTTTACAGCTTCAGCCCACGGCGACAAAGCAGATTTAGACGTCTCTGGAAGCGTATCCAACTCGCCCAGCGCATCATTCAACGCACCTTTGCGCACAGCAGCTTCAACACGCGACAGCACAGCATCGGCATCCGACCCTTCACGCGGCGTCACAGAGCGCGCTCCGGTCTGACGATCCAGAAAAGCTGACAGCTTTCCAACAGTGGTTTCGGGAACTGGCGTTTCTGAGCGTGCCGCAGCAAGCGCCTGACGTGCAAGTGGTGGAAATTCATCCTGCAAAGAAGCCAGCGCCGGAACACCAGTGCTTGCGACAGCTTGCAAAACTTCCGGCACAGTAGCCGTGCTCGCTTGTGAAAAATCAGCCAAAGCCGAACCAAAAGGCGCACCAGTTTCGATAGCCGCCTGAACTCGGGACAATGCAGCACGCGCCTGCGCAAAAAGCGCCTCTTCAACGGCGGCGGCTTCAAGCTGCACCACACTTGTTTGAGTTTGCTCGGTTTGTGCCTGAAGCTGTTCAGCCAGTGCTGCTATTTTCAAACTCTGCGCGTTGATCAAATCTTGTACCGCTGCAATATCAACTTTCGCTGCGCTGTCTGTCACAACGGGAAGATTAGCAATTTGATCCGCTAACGCGGCACGCGCAGCCGCGCCATCTTCCGCCGCTTCGTTCAATTGAGATTGAAGTGCGGCGATGTCATCAGCCATCGCAAACTCGGTCAAGCGTTGCTCAAGGTTATCCAAAGCCACCTTTTGGTCCGCAACTGTTTCTGCAAGTGTGCTATCGCGTTGTAAAAACTCAGGAAGCGCATCGTTTGAAATAATATCTGCACGCCCCCCGACAAAACCAAGCAAAGCCACCACAACACCTGCACCCAGCATCGGCAAAATACCGCCCTTTGGACTGGTTTTCGTATCGCTAGGCTCTTCTTTTGGCGTCTCATCCTGCTCAACAGCTGCTTCGTCAGAACCTTCCTCGTCGGGTGTACTGTCCGTTTCGTGAGTATCATTGGCAACTGCGTCTACGACCGTTTCATCCAACACAGGGTCAACTTTTTCAGTGATCGGTTCTTCTTCAGATGTCTTTTCGGCCACCTAGTTAACTCCCTCGAATCTTGCTTACGCTCAACAATACACTAATCAATCGCGTCACATCAGCCAGATATCTGTTTGCTCAAGTCATCGCAGATCACTTGCACCGCCACAAGAAGCCCCGCCGCATCCGTCGTCGATGCCACCACGGTCTTCGCAAAACTGCCCGCCAACGGCGCCGCAGCAGATGAACTAATCGCCACAAGCGTTGACATCGCTTTGTTTCCCGCAACATGCTTTGACAGAACCTCGGCTGCATTTGCAGAGAAAGCGGTCACAATAGTTCTTTGCTCGCAAAGTATTTTAGACACAACATCTGCGGGTAGCTCTTTGGCCACCTGTCTGTACGCCACGATATCACGAACGACCAAACCCGACGCTGCCAAAGCATTTGAAAAGCTGAGCGTTGTTTGTTCGCCGCGGACATGAACCAACGGTCCTGATGACTGAGCCTTGAGCAAGATAATCAAGTCCAATGCATCACCATCCGCAGACACAGCGCGATAGCCCGCGTCCAATGCAAGCTCAGCGGTGCGCTGACCAACACAAAAAGCCGTTCGGCCCACCCCGTCCGGCGCAAGACGCACAGCGTTACGCGAGGTGAAGATTACCTGCTCATCATGGGTAAACTCGATTGCTTGAGAAAGCGGCTCAATCTCTACAAGCGGTGCACAAACTATCTCTACGGCTGCGCCAAGCGTCATGCGCGCCTGCTCTGCAAACTGAGCCGCGTCAGGCTCAGGGCGGGTGATGATCACTGTGGGGCGAGCAGAAGGCATTGTTTGCATATCGCGCAAATGGTAGCTGGCAGCATGATGACACGCAATGGCCCCCCTCTGACCATCTTGGGTCTTGAAAGCAGCTGTGACGATACCGCAGCGGCAATCGTACAAGTGGGCACTGAAGGGCCAAACATTCTGGCGCAGGTAGTTGAAGGTCAGACGCAGCTTCACAATGATTTTGGCGGTGTCGTTCCTGAGATTGCCGCGCGCGCGCACACTGAAAAGCTGGATGGCTGTGTGGCGAAAGTGCTGGAACAGACGAGTAAAAGTTTAGATGATATCGACGCAATCGCGGTAACATCTGGACCAGGTCTTATTGGTGGGGTCTTAGCTGGTGTCATGTGCGCAAAAGGGCTTTCCGCAGGATCGGGAAAACCGCTGATCGGCGTTAATCATTTGGCGGGTCACGCCTTAACGCCACGCCTAAGTGACGGTATTGCGTACCCCTATTTGATGCTGCTTGTCTCGGGCGGGCATTGTCAGTTTTTAGAAGTGAAATCACCAACAAGCTACAGACGCCTTGGCGGCACAATTGATGACGCCCCCGGTGAGGCGTTCGACAAAACGGCGCGTCTTTTGGGACTGGCACAACCGGGCGGACCATCGGTAGAAAACGAAGCGAAAAACGGCAATCCTAAAGCCTATAAATTGCCACGCCCACTTTTGGACCGTGACGGCTGCGACATGTCATTTTCTGGTCTCAAGACTGCTTTGTTGCGCGCGCGTGACGCTATTGTTGAAGAACACGGCGGGTTGCCGCAAACGCATCGACGTGATCTTTGCGCCGCGTTTCAAAACGCCGTCACAGATGTGTTGGTGGAAAAAACACAGCGCGCCATCGCCCTTTGCCCAGATGCTACGGCCGTTGCGGTTGCCGGGGGCGTAGCTGCCAACATGACCATTCGTCAGGGCTTGGTTGCGCTTTGCAATGCCCAAGATCTACCATTTGTAGCGCCGCCCCTAAGCCTGTGTACGGATAATGCGGCCATGATCGCCTATGCTGGCGCAGAACTTTTTGCACTAGGCCACTACGACGATTTGACCTTATCAGCGCGCCCCCGATGGCCGCTCGATCAAACCGCGGCACCAATGCTTGGCTCAGGCAAAAAAGGAGCCAAAGCATGACCATCACCATTTTGGGTTCAGGCGCTTTTGGCACCGCACTTGCCATTACTTTGGCTACGAACGACGACATTAGTTTGGTGGCGCGGGACGCTAAAACGGCGGCGCAAATCGATGCGGATCGGGAAAACAAACGTCGGCTACCTGGCTACAAGCTGCCGTCCAATGTGACCGTTACGAACAAGCTGCCTGGCGAAGGTACCGTATTGATCGCAACGCCCACACAGCAGCTGTCGACGATATTACTTCAAGAGCAGGCAGCATTGCGAAACAGGCCACTGATAGCTTGCTGCAAGGGTGTAGATTTAAAATCGGGACTTGGGCCAGTTGGCCTGATGCAAAAGGCCGATCTTGGTGGGCCCGTTGGTATTCTGAGCGGACCAAGCTTTGCCAAGGACATCGCCGCAGGCCTTCCAACAGCGCTTACCCTTGCCTTGAGCGATGAGGGCATAAACCTCCAAAACGCCCTGAGCACGCCAACGCTTCGACTGTATCTTACCGATGATTGGCGCGGTGTTGAGTTGGGTGGTGCGCTAAAGAACGTGATTGCAATTGCATGTGGCGTGGCCATCGGATCAGGCCTCGGCGAAAGCGCGCGCGCGGCAATTCTGACACGCGGGTTCTCTGAAATGCGGACCTACGCAGAAGCCCTTGGGGCCAGAACTGACACGCTTATGGGCCTGTCTGGCTTAGGTGACTTAACCCTAACCGCGTCGTCAGAAACCTCGCGCAATTTTAGGTACGGACTGGGGATTGGCGCGGGTAACACCTGGATATCTGAGGAAACTGTCGAAGGCGCAGCAACTGCGAAAGCAATGGCATCCCTAAATCATGGTAAAATGCCGATTATTGAAACCGTAGCGGCACTTGTAGACAAACAAATCACCGTCCAAGATGCGGTCAAATCACTTTTGAATAGACCCTTAAAGAAGGAAAGCTAATGCTTGTAAGCCTGATAGCTAAAGACAAAGACGGCGCACTTGATGTGCGCAAAGCGAACCGGGATGCGCATCTTGCGTACATCAAGTCGACCGGTGTCGTGCAGCAAGCGGGTCCAATTTTGAGTGACGCGGGCGAGATGATCGGCTCGGTCGTTATTCTGGACGTGCAAAGCATGGCTGACGCCAAGGATTGGGCAGCATCAGACCCCTATGCACTTGCTGGTCTGTTTGAGAGCGTGGAATTGCTTCACTGGAACAGGGTCATTGGCGGATGAACTACTGGCTGTTCAAATCTGAGCCAAGTGCGTGGAGTTGGGCGGATCAGGTCGCCAAAGGCGACACTGGCGAAGAATGGGACGGCGTGCGCAATTATCAGGCGCGTAATTTCATGCGTGAAATGGCTGTCGGTGACCGTGGCTTCTTTTATCATTCACAAGATGAAAAGGCGGTCGTGGGGATCGTTGAGATCATTTCAGAAGCACACCAAGATAGCACAACAACGCAAGACCGCTGGCAATGCGTGGACATCAAGGCGATCAAAGAACTGCCCAGCCCTGTTTCACTGGCCGAGATCAAAGGTGATCCGTTCTTTGATGATATGCCACTGGTGAAATCGCCAAGGTTGTCCGTACAGCCAGTGGCGAAGGAACATTGGAAGAAGATTTGTCAGATGGCTGGGTGCGAAACATAAAATGAGGGGTCCAACCCCTTGGACCCCTCATTCACCCCACGTGCTCCCTAGCACCACACGTGTTCAAATATAAAAGGTCCAAACCATTCTTGGTTCGTATTGATCGTCTACCTACTCTAACCTTTAGGTGCAAGCTTTTGATATATAAAATATCTTTTAAATTCAGTACATTAAGAGACTATTAACTAACGTAAAAAGGGCGCCCTAAATACAGCGCCCCTTCATAACCAATCAGCCGTAGACAGCTTCTTTTCCAAAATGCTTTGTCAGCATGTAGTAGACTACCGCACGATATTTACTGCGCTCCGACATACCATAAGTTTCTAAAACTGATGTAATCGCCGCATCAAGTTCGGGACTATCTGCAAGGCCCAGCTTTTTGATAAGAAAATTGTTCTTAACCGTTTCAAGCTCTGCTGGCTGACCTGCGGCTACGGTGGACGCATCAGCGTTATAGATCGCCGGACCACAGCCAATTGTCACTTTGGTCAACAGATCAATGTCAGGTGTCATCCCGCATTTGTTCTTCAAGTCATCAGCATATTTCGCAATTAAATCGTCGCGCTTACCCATACCGTAAGTCCCCTCGTTAAAATACTACCGGACAACCACCTTGGCCCCCGTTTGCGTAGGGTAAGCGCTAAGTCAGCCACGTTAAAGGGAAAATTTAAGTGCTGTATGACGCCGCGCATTTCACCCAGACCTTAAACGCAAAACGCCGCCGGTTTGACCCAGCGGCGTTTCAAATACTTTTCATCGTAAGCTTAGTAGCGGTAATGCTCTGGCTTGAATGGGCCCTCAGGTGAAACACCAATGTAAGCGGCTTGTTCTGGATCCAGTTGGGAGAGTTTCACGCCAATACGCTTAAGGTGCAAACGCGCTACCTTCTCGTCCAAATGCTTGGGTAAAATATAGACGTCGTTTTTGTATTCATTACCACGCACCCACAGCTCAATCTGTGCAAGCACTTGGTTGGTGAATGATGCAGACATCACGAAAGACGGGTGACCCGTTGCGTTACCAAGGTTCAACAAACGGCCCTCTGAAAGCAAGATCAAACGGTTGCCTGACGGCATCTCGATCATATCCACCTGCTCTTTGATGTTTGTCCACTTATGGTTTTTCAGGGACGCAACTTGGATCTCATTGTCGAAGTGGCCGATGTTGCCAACAATCGCCATGTCCTTCATCTCGCGCATATGCTCGATGCGGATCACGTCTTTGTTGCCAGTTGTGGTGATGAAGATGTCAGCGGTGTCTACAACATCTTCGAGCAGAACCACTTCAAAGCCGTCCATTGCCGCTTGGAGTGCACAGATAGGATCAACTTCGGTGACTTTTACGCGCGCGCCCGCACCCGCGAGCGATGCAGCTGAGCCTTTACCAACGTCGCCGTAGCCCATGACAACCGCAACCTTACCAGCCATCATTGTATCAGTGGCACGGCGAATGCCATCAACAAGGCTCTCTTTACAGCCGTATTTATTATCGAACTTCGATTTGGTGACAGAGTCGTTCACATTGATCGCGGGAAACGGAAGCTGTCCTTGCTTTACCAGATCGTACAGGCGGTGAACACCAGTGGTCGTTTCCTCGGACACGCCCTTAATTTGGCCACGCATCTTTGTGAACCAGCCCGGGCTTTCCTTCATGCGCTTTTTGATCTGTGCAAATACAGCGACTTCTTCTTCGGATGTCGGCACCTCGATGAGGTCTGTTTCGCCGTTCTCAACGCGGGCGCCCAGCAGAATATACAAAGTCGCGTCGCCACCATCATCAAGGATTAGGTTCGGCCCATCTGGGAACATGAAAGATTTATCAAGGTAGTCCCAGTGTTCTTCCAATGACTGGCCCTTGATCGCAAACACAGGTGTACCACCTGCAGCAATTGCAGCCGCCGCGTGGTCTTGAGTGGAAAAGATGTTGCACGACGCCCAGCGAACATCCGCGCCAAGATACACAAGCGTCTCAATCAGAACCGCCGTTTGAATAGTCATGTGCAGAGAGCCGACGATACGCGCACCCGCCAAAGGCTTGGTATCACCATACTCTTCCCGTAGCGCCATCAGGCCCGGCATTTCCGTTTCCGCAATATCAAGCTCTTTACGGCCAAAATCAGCCAAAGAGATATCTTTAACAATGTAATCGTTCGCCATGATGGCCTCACTTTTCGTTTTGAATTTAACGGGCAGATAGCACTCCAGACCCATCTCGACAATGCGTAGAGGGGTCCTTAGTTTCGTGAAGTGATCTTACGGAGCGTATCTGATGAAACAACCACGAGCTTGGCAGCGTATGCTATCGGGACGGCGACTTGACCTGCTTGACCCGACACCGGTCGACATTGAGATCGAAGATATCGCTCACGGGTTGGCGTTTGTTGCCCGCTGGAATGGGCAGACGATCGGCGATTTCGCCTATTCCGTTGCCGAACACTCACTGCTTGTTGAGACGATTTTTTCCCGAATGAACCCCAGCGCCCCCGCAAAATGGCGGCTAGCAGCCCTTTTGCATGATGCACCTGAATACGTGATTGGCGATATGATTAGCCCCGTTAAGGCCGCCGTTGGACCGGGTTACAGTGCTTTGGATGAACGTCTTGAGGCAGCAATCCACATCCGCTTTGGCCTGCCCGCAAAAATACCAGTCGCTGTTAAGAAAAAGATCAAAAAAGCTGACCAGATCAGCGCATGGATGGAAGCAGTTCAGATCGCAGGTTTTTCCGAAGCCGAGGCAGATAAGTTCTTTGGCAAACCAAACGGAGCATTGATTGGCGATCTTGAAATCGTCCTTCGACCCGCACCCGTTGTGCGCGCAGATTACACCGCGCGCTACAACGCACTTATTGAACAGCTTTAGCTTATCGCGGGCTACGTTTTGCCAAAATGCGCTGCAACGTGCGCCTGTGCATGTTCAAGCGGCGTGCTGTCTCGGAAACATTTCGGTCACAAAGCTCATAGACACGTTGAATATGCTCCCAACGAACACGGTCCGCTGACATCGGGTTTTCTGGTGGTGGAGGCAATTCATCATCGCCAGATAAAAGTGCGTTGGTAATGTCGTTCGCATCAGCTGGCTTTGATAAATAATCAGTAGCTCCGATCTTTACCGCTGCAACAGCAGTCGCAATTGCACCGTATCCGGTCAACACGACGATACGGCTGTCGGGGCGGCGCGCGCGTAGAACCTCAACCACATCGAGACCGTTTCCATCACCTAACCGTAAATCCACAACGGCATATGCAGGCGGACGCGCAGTGGCGATCGCCTTGCCGCCTGCAACACTGTCAGAAGTCTCAACCGCAAAGCCGCGCTTTTCCATGGCTTTCGCAAGACGCTTTAGAAACGGCTCATCGTCGTCGACCAAAAGCAATGTCTTGTCTTCGCCAATTTCATACTTTGCTTCAGCCGACATAGTGATCTCCCAAACTGGTCTATGAGTGATGATATGGAGTGAACTGTTATGCGGTCAATTTCTTAGACTGCGTCCATCATGCAAGCCATCTGCTCTGCCATGCGGTCTGGTCGAATTTGCCTACCAAAAGGTTGAACGATACCTTGCTCAGGAAGCACAAAATAGCTCTGCGTAGAATGGTCGACCAAATAGTAATCTGGGTCACCTTCTTGGCGTTGGTAGAAAGTTTTGTACGCTCTGGATGCTACTTTCACTTGCTCAGGCGTACCCGTCAGTGCCGTCATATCTTCGCCAAAATTAAAGACGTAATCCGCCAAAACTTCAGGCGTATCGCGCTCGGGGTCAATGGAAATGAAAACAGGTTTCACATCTTTGCCCTGATCGGCCAAAGCATCAATCGCATCAACGTTTCGCACAACATCAAGCGGGCAAATATCAGGGCAGAACGTATAGCCAAAATAAACCAGCGATGGCTGTGTCAGAACATCTTGGTCAGTGACCGTCTCCCCTTTATGATTTACCAAAGTGAACGGTCCACCAAGCTGACCACCGGCAACAGCCATAACGTTGCACTGCTCAAATCTGTTGGATGGCGCCAAAATAGTTGTCGCCAAAACGCCAGCAATAACCAGTGCTGTTGTCGAAACACCCGCAGCAATAGCGAAACCCTTAGCCATAATTAACACCCTCTCACATTTCAAAAGTAGTCATGCCCGCTAAGTAGCAGGATATGGTAGGCTTTGATAAGCGACCATGGGTCACATTAAGGACAAATCAACGTGCCAACAAAACACGCATCCGAGATTGCTCTTTTTGAGGAAAGTGCACGCGCCAACTGGATCAGGATACGAACTCTGATCGGCTTAAGGTGGCTCGCCATTACCGGACAACTTGCTGCGATGGCGGTGGGGAAAATCTACTTCTCGCTCAGCCTTGATTTGGGGCTATGCCTGATGGTTGTTGGCGCAGGTATCATATTTAATCTGATCGCCACATTCGTACTCCCTGAAAACAAGAGGTTGGACGAGAACGAAGCGCTTTCGATGATCATGTTTGATCTTGGACAGTTGGCGCTTTTGCTCTTTTTGACCGGGGGTATGAACAACCCGTTTGCTGTTTTGCTGATCGCGCCAGTCACCATATCGGCCACAGCACTTAGCACCCGCTCAACAATTACTGTTGGTGGACTGACGTTGCTAGCGATTACCGCTCTCACAACGTTTTACGTACCGCTGCGAACCGCGCAGGGCTTCATCCATGAGATGCCGTCTATTTTGCTCTTTGGTTTCTGGGTATCGATGGGCGTTGGCGTGATCTTTATCGGACTTTACGCACGCCGCGTCACAGTTGAAATGAACACAATGTCCAATGCGCTAGTCGCTACTCAAATGGCCCTCGCCCGTGAGCAGAAATTGACAGACTTGGGGGGTGTTGTTGCTGCAGCCGCACATGAGCTTGGAACACCGCTCGCCACCATTAAACTTGTCAGTGCCGAGTTGATGGAAGATCTTTCCAAACAACCTGACCTTTATGATGATGCCAAACTAATCCGCGAGCAGTCGGAACGCTGTCGCGAGATTTTGCATTCGATGGGGCGCGCCGGAAAAGAAGATAAGCACCTGATGACAGCACCCATTTCAGCCGTTCTTCAGGAGGCCGCAGAGCCCCACATGAACCGCGGCAAGGCCGTTAATTTTGACGTTTCAGCAATTGATGACACGCACGACATTCCACAACCTCACATCAATCGTCGGCCCGAAATTATTCACGGACTGCGGAACCTTATCCAAAACGCGGTGGACTTCGCCGACACGCAAGTTTGGATCGATGTGCAATGGAGCGATACCGAAATAACACTGCGGATCACTGATGATGGCGACGGGTTTTCACAGCAGGTGTTTAACCGGATTGGCGATCCATTTGTTAAACGCCGCAACTCACAAACTGATCAGCAAAAAAGACCAGGTTATGAAGGAATGGGGCTCGGTCTATTTATTGCCAAAACACTGCTGGAAAGATCAGGCGCGACCCTGCGGTTTTCAAATGGATCAGATCCTACCATTGAGTCATCCACACCACTCAACCGAAGCGGCGCAATCGTCGAAGTGTCATGGCTAGCCTCCAAAATAGTCAGCGACAAAACAATGTCACTTGGCGAAAATGAGCCATTTGACGTCTAAAACTTTGGCTTGTTAATATTTTCTTTAATTTCGTTTTCTAAATACTCTGTCAGTAGTTTCACGGAGTAACGATGGCGTCTTTTGTATTTTTTTCCGCCTGCCTTGTGTTTTTTACGGCAGCCAATTGGTGGATTAGTTCATCCACCCTAACAGCCCAAAAACCAACTTATTCACTCGGCACAAATGACGAAAGGCGAACGATTTTTCTTTTTGAAGACGGGTATCTGGTTGATGCAACAAACACCGCTAAGGCATTGCTAAAGGATATAAGCCAGCCCAGTAACCTTGATGATTGGGCCCACTTCAAATCAGCCGTTACTGATGATTTTGCTGATCTAGATGCGCATGCTGAAACTGCCGTATCCTTGGGTCACTCAACCCTGAAATCACATAGGGACGAACGGCTGTCGCTTACCTTCGAGGCTATTCACACCCTCATTCGTGTCGAGCTTCAAGGCACAAGCGTCACACAGAAAACATCAGCAGATCGAACTTTGTCAGCGCCTTTTCTCGTTTGGGAGGAAAATGAAGCAGGTGAGATCGTTTGGGCTAACGAAGCGTACTTGAAGCGTTGCGAACATATTGAAACATGGCCCCTACCGAAGTTGCTCGTTACCACCGGCTTGAAGCAAAAACCTTCGGGTACTCAGCAGCGAATATCACAAGTTCACAGCCAAAAATTGGTAGAGTGGTATGACGTTTCACATGAAGTCTTGGAAGCAGGGTTTCGGTTCTACGCCTCACCAGCGGATCAAGTTGTTGAAGCAGAAGCAAAGCTGGATCAATTTCGCCAATCTATGGCAAAAACATTTGCCGCGCTGTCATGTGGGCTGGCTCTGTTTGATCGTGATGACAGGCTTACCGTCTTCAACCCAGCACTAGCCGATAAATATGCGCTTCCAATAGATTTTCTATTGCGACGCCCATCACTTGATATGTTCCTTCATAAACTACGCGAACTTCGGCTTACCCCTGCGGACACCCGCTTTGAGGACTGGGCCGCAGCCCTCACACCCGACGAAAAAAATGCGGTTGCGACTACCTCGTGGGCCACAAAAAAAGGTCGCAAATTAACAGCCGCCGTGATGCCTCACGCGGAAGGGTCGCGCGTGATCTCGATTGAAGAGACGCCGGACATGAGCGAGGTCATTCAAGGACTGCAGGCCGAAAACATAGCGCTGAAAGAAGCACTTGATCTAATTCCTGAGCCAACTTGCATTATTGATCAGGGCAAAAAAGTATGCGCCGCCAACTCAGCCTTCCGCGTGCAATGGGAAGACAAATTAAACTATCCAATCAGTGCGGCCACAAGCATCGGCAAGCGTGCGAAACATACAGATAAGTGGGACCAAATGCGCGCAGCCCTCAACAAACCAATGTCCGTTCATCATTGGAAAAGCCAATTGGCTCTAGAAGGTAACAACTCAGTCGCGCTGAATATTGATCGAAAGGCAAGTGGGCACATGCTCGTGCATTTCTCAGAACGACCAAGCGACACATCCGCAGTAGAAAATACAAGCATGGCCGCACTTTAACGCCTTGCGACTGTAAGGTGACGGTCTAATGTGCAGGGTATGGCCTCAACCCTGTATCACACCGAGACAACCTCGCCCGACCAGACGGCAGACTTAGCCGTCAGTATTGGCCAAGTTCTAAAGGCTGGGGACTGCCTGCTTTTGGTTGGGTCAGTCGGGGCCGGAAAGTCACTTTTCGCCCGCGCGCTAATACAGTCTTTGCAAGACACGCCAGAAGATGTTCCAAGCCCAACATTCACAATTGTTCAGACCTATGAAACCAAACTGGGTGATCTTTGGCATTGTGATCTTTACCGTATTTCAAGTCCTCATGAAGTGATTGAGCTTGGCCTAGATGATGCGATGGCTACTGCCGTCACGCTCATCGAGTGGCCTGAAAACTTGGCAGACCTAACACCGCCGGGTGCACTTACCATCCGAATTAACGATCTTGGCGGTGATGTCCGAAAGTTATCATTCGAAAGTACAGATGCGGATTGGGCAGCATCTCTTCAGAAAGTTTTTGAAAATGCGGTGTAAACTGGCATCTGAATTCATCGCCAAAACACAATGGTCAGATGCAGAAATGGCTATGATCGCAGGCGATGCTTCAAATAGAAAATACTACCGCCTTAGAAAAACCAATAGTGCTGAAACCGCCATTTTAATGGACGCGCCGCCTGAAAAGGGGGAGAATGTTGTACCCTTCGTTCTTATTGCCCAACATTTGGAAAGTATTGGACTGAATCCACCGTCCATATACGCCAAGGATGAGGCAAACGGATTCCTTCTGCTCGAAGATTTAGGCGATGACTTACTGGCAAAACTTGCAGCCAATGGGTCAGAATTTGATCTATACAAAGCCGCTGTCGATGCGCTCCTTCACCTGCACCAATCACGGCTGCCAGAAGCGCCGCTAGAAAAGTATTCTGCGGCGGAGATGGCCCCGCTCGGATGTCTTTCTCTAGAGTGGTACGCTCAAAATGCCGGAGCAATGGATAACGCCAAGGCAGAGCTAGAAACGGCTTTATTTACTGCGATAGAAGCAACTGAAACCGCCACGCCAGTTCTTGTTTTACGCGACTACCACGCTGAAAATCTACTCTGGACGCCTATGTTTGAGGCCCCGAAAAACATCGGCCTTCTAGATTTTCAAGACGCTCGGGTTGGCCAGCCAACATATGATTTAGTCTCACTGCTCGGCGATGCCCGCCGCGACGTATCAATACCAGTGCGTGATGACCTACTGCAATATTATCAATCCGAAAGCGGCATCGACCCTGATAAATTTAGCGCCAACTGTGCTGTACAAAGTGCGCAACGAAACCTGCGCATTCTTGGTGTCTTCGCACGGCTTTGTATCCGTGACGGAAAACCATCCTACCTAGATTTTATTCCGCGCGTTTGGGCCAGCCTACAACAGGATCTGCAACATCCAAGCCTTTCGTCGGTAGCACAGATTGTAATCCAAAATATTCCTGAGCCAACGCCCGAAATCCTAAACCTATTGAGACATAAATGCCCAACAAACCATCACTGATGTTGTTTGGTGCGGGCTTTGGCACACGTATGGGCGATCTTACAAAGACAACGCCAAAGCCATTGATTTCCGCGGCGGGCAAGCCGCTAGTGGATCATGCTATCGAAATTGCGCATGAAGCAAAAATCGAAAACATCGCCATAAACACTCACTATCTTGCTGAACAGATTCAAGATCACTTTCTCGGAACCGGCATCAAGGTCGTTCACGAAGTACCAACTATTCTTGAAACGGGCGGCGGGTTAAAAAATGCCTTAAGCATTCTGGGCAAAGACCCCGTTATCACCATGAATACCGATGCTGTTTGGCGAGGGAATAACCCGATTAGTGAACTGCTGTCCCACTGGAAACCCAACAAAATGGATGCACTTCTACTTTTATGTGACCCCAGTCGGACAAACGGCCATGAGGGTGGAGATTTCACCCTTGATGACCACAGCGTAATCTCTCGCGGTGGGCCTTTTGTCTACAGTGGGCTACAAATCATAAAGACAGATGCTCTATCCCAAATAGAGCAAACATCCTTTTCGATCAGCAGACTTTGGGACATATTTAAGCAGTCTGGTACCCTAAAGGGTCATGTATACTCGGGCGAATGGTGCGATGTTGGCCACCCCGAAGGCATAAATATTGCAGAACGAATGTTAGTTAAATGATGTTTCCCCAATCCCCGACACCAAGAGTATTTCACCTTCCCCTTGGCTGTGATTTTCCAAAAACCATTGCACGCGGGCTTGAACAGCGACTGCATGGACATGATCCGATGTCATGGGCAAAGACCACGTTAATATTTAATACCCGTCGTTCGGAACAGCGTGTCACAGAATTGCTTGCCTCTGGCCCAGCGCGCCTTTTACCGAGGATCAAGCTTCTTTCAGGTCTTGATGATACACCAGAAACACGCGCCATACCCCAACCTGTATCACGCATTCGCAGACATCTGGAGCTTGCCCAACTGATTGATGCACTGCTCACGGCTTCGCCAGAGCTTGCGCCCCGCTCTGCCCTGTTTGACCTTGCAGATAGCCTTGCCCGTCTCACTGATGAGATACAAAGTGAGGCGGTTGATCCAGAAGCTATAAGAAACATTGATGTGTCGGATCATTCTGCACATTGGCAACGTACGCAGCAATTCTTGACAATTGCACAGCAATATCTGGCAGAAACGTCTCTACCCGATAAAGAAACCCGTCAAGGCATGGTAGTCGATGCGCTTATTGGGACTTGGCTCAAAAATCCGCCAGAGCATCCTATCATTCTTGCCGGCTCCACGGGGTCTCGCGGGACAACGGCAAGGTTGATGCGCGCCATCGCAAGCCTGCCACAAGGCGCTGTCATCCTGCCGGGTTTTGACACCTCAATGACCACTCGCGATTGGGCAAACCTATCATCAGAGAAACACAAAGCTGAGGATCATCCGCAGTACCGCCTGAAAGCGTTTATGGATGAGGTCGATGTAAGTCCGGATCAAGTACAGCCGTGGGATGAAACAGTGTCAGCGGAGCAGTCCAAACGGACGCAACTGATATCACTGGCCCTGCGCCCCGCGCCAATCACGGATCAATGGCTTAGCGAAGGTCCAAAACTTGGTGATTTGGAAGAGTGCTGCGAAGATATCACGCTTCTCAACGCCCCATCGCCACGGCTTGAAGCGCAAGCGATATCGATCGGTATTCGAGACGCCGTTGAGCAAGGCAAAACGGTAGCGCTTATTTCACCTGATCGCACCCTGACACGCCGCGTTAGCGCTGCGCTCGACAGGTGGCGCATTCGGGCTGACGACAGTGCTGGCATCCCGCTACACCTCACAGCACCAGGCCGACTGCTAGATCAAACAGCACGCCTTATGGGCGAACCTGTTACCGCCGATACGCTGTTAGCATTGCTTAAAAACCCTCTGGTCTTTTCAGGCGGGGATCGTGGTAACCACCTTAGGTGGACGCGGAACCTTGAAATATACATCCGCAAATACGGCATGCCTTTTCCCACTGAAGAACTGCTTGTGGCATGGGCAAACGGTGAAAAAGACGAAGGTGTTGGCACGTGGGCCAGCCTTATAGGGCGGGCAGTTTCTGTCTTCTCAGCCACTACCACACAACCTTTGCCCGATCTCATTAAGGTACACCTCAAGTACGCCGAGCTATTGTCAACGGGCGACAGCTCTCAGAGCGATGGCGCGCTTTGGTTGCGCGACGAAGGTGAGAAAGCGCTGCAAACCGTGACGCTTCTCCAGCAAGACGCGGTCTATGGAAACGACCTATCCCCTCGCGATTATCAGGCCCTATTCCACCGTATTTTAGCAAATGAAGAAGTCCGCGACCGGGAACAACCACGACCAGACGTTTTTATTTGGGGTACCCTTGAGGCACGTGTTGGTGGCGCAGATATTGTTATCCTTGCTGGACTGAATGAAGGAAGCTGGCCAGAAGCTGTGGCTCATGATCCATGGCTCAACCGCAAAATGCGAAACGAGGTTGGCCTGCTATCTCCTGATCGTAAACTTGGCTTATCTGCGCACGACTTCCAAATCGCAGCGGCAGGGCCAAAAATATGGCTGTCGCGCTCAGCCCGCAGTAGCGATGCCGAGACAGTCCCATCCAGATGGTTGAACAGGATTACAAACCTTGTTCAGGGCCTACCAAAGCAAAACGGTGAGGCGGCTTATAAAGGAATGTTGGCGCGCGGCGATAAATGGCTCCGGCTCGCTATTGAATTGGAAAAACCACAACAGAAAGTTGCACCGGCCAAGCGCCCTGCCCCGCGCCCGCCTGTAAGCGCCCGGCCCCGCCATTTGTCGGTCACTCGGTTCAAACACCTGATCCGCGATCCCTACAATGTCTACGCGCGCGACATCCTCAAACTAAAGCCGCTCCATTCTCTGCGACGATCCGCTGACGCATTGCTGCGTGGAACCGTAGTTCACTCTGTATTTGAGGAGTTCATCAAGCAGAACAGGATACAGACGCCAGATCCCGTCGACACACTTCTCAATATCGCCGAGGAGGTGTTGGCCAAAAAAGCGCCTTGGCCAACGGCTCAACGTCTGTGGCTGGGGCAGCTAAGCCGCATTGCGCACGAGTTTGTTGAACAGGAAAAAGTCAGGCAGCAATACGGGGCGCCAACCCTTCTAGAGCAAAAGGGAAAGCTTACGTTTGCCGACATATCGTTCGACCTCACCGCCCAAGCGGACCGGATCGACATGACCGAAACGGGTGGGGCCATTATCTACGACTACAAAACAGGTACCCCGCCACAGAAAAAACAACAGCTTCTGTTTGACCGTCAGCTTTTGCTTCAAATGCTGATGATAGAAGAAGGTGCGTTTTCTGAATTAGGGCCTGTGTCCGCTGAAAGCGGTGTGTTTCTAAAAGTGGGTTCGTCACTACAAAGCACGCCAGCTCCTATTGATGAGACCTCAATTACGGAGATCAAAACAGAACTACGCGCGCTTATTTTAGCCTATGACAACCCGGATCAGGGATATCTTGCGCGCCGGCAAACTGAAAAAGACACCTATGCAAACGAGTACGATCACCTCTCGCGATTTGGGGAGTGGGACGTCACGGACGAACCGAACCCAGAGGTGCTGAAATGAGTATCCCGAACGACGCAAGCCTGCGGCAAATTCAGGCCGCCCGCCCCGATATGTCGACGTGGCTTGCCGCAAATGCTGGCTCTGGAAAGACACGCGTTCTCACAGATCGGGTCGCGCGCTTGCTTCTGTCCGGTGTTCCGCCAGAGCGCATATTGTGCCTGACCTACACCAAAGCCGCCGCCAGCGAGATGCAGAACCGCCTGTTCCAAAGGTTAGGCGATTGGGCAATGAAGCCCGAACCCGATCTGCGTAAGGAATTAATCGGACTGGGTGTTAATGATGCTTGGTCAGATCATGATCTGAATAATGCGCGGCGCTTGTTCGCCCGTGCGATCGAAGCACCTGGCGGGCTCAAAATTCAAACGATCCACTCGTTTTGCGCCACACTTTTACGGCGGTTCCCCCTTGAGGCCAGCGTGTCGCCCCAATTCACCGAAATGGAAGACCGTGCAGGGGTGCTGCTACGCGAAGCTGTTTTGGACGATATTGCGACCGGCCCAAATCGGCACCTTCTTGATGCTTTGGCGATGCAAATTACCGATCAAGATTTTGAAAAACTCGCGCGCGATATCATCAAGAACAAAGCCTTGTATGCAGCTGATATATCGATTGAAGACGTATTGGACCTGCCTTCTGGAACGACCGAAAAGTCATTAGTTGATCAAGCTTTTCACGGGTCTGAAGGCGATCTCTTTACCGCCCTAATTCCAATTTTACGCACATCGTCAGCCAACGATACCAAGCTTGCTGACGCGCTGAATGCCATAAAAACGTTCGATTACGCCGCTATTTCAGAGCTTGCAAAGCCACTTCTTTTTCATAGTGGCGCCAATAATCGGCGCGCCAAAATTGGACGCGCTCCAACAAAGGCGATCGCGGAAAAGCATCCTGAACTCACCGCACAACTTCATGATCTGATGCAGCGTATTGAGGACGCGCAAGAACTGAAATTAAAGCTCGATGCAGCCCACAAAACCAAAGCCCTACATGCTTTTGCGCGCGTCTTTCTACCAAAATATGAGGATGCCAAAACAGTCCGTGGATGGCTTGATTTTGATGATCTAATTGAGAAAACAAACGATCTTCTGTCCAATCAAAGTATGGCGTCATGGGTTCTGTTTCGTCTCGATGGCGGCATTGACCACATCCTCGTGGACGAGGCGCAAGACACCAGCCCAACCCAATGGAACGTCATTGAAAACCTTGCCTCCGAATTCACCAGCGGTCTTGGCGCACGTGATGATGTAGAGCGGACTATTTTTGTGGTCGGTGATCCCAAGCAGTCAATCTATTCGTTCCAAGGGGCCAAACCCGCGGGCTTTTCTGAAATGCGCAATAGCTTTCAAAGCAAGCTGGAAAGCATCCAAAAACCCTTTCAACCACTACAGCTTGAATACTCGTTCCGCTCATCGGCAGCAGTTTTGAGCAGCGTCGACAAGGTCTTTTCAAAAGGTGACACGACAAGCCTAGGCGGCACAGTTTTACACAAGGCGTTCAAAGCTGAACTGGCTGGCCGCGTGGATATTTTTTCAGTGGTTGAGCCACAAAAAACCGAGGATGATCTGCCCTGGCACACGCCCCTCGACCGTAAATCACCACAAGACGCAACGGTGATATTGGCCAAACGTATTGCAGCGCGAATTCGACATATGATCGATACGAAAGTTGGTATTCCTGACGAAGAAACACCGAACGTGTTCCGTCCCGTTCATGAGGGCGATTTTCTAATTCTCGTTCGTAAAAGGTCAGCGATTTTCCACGAGCTGATCCGTGCCTGCAAAACAGAAGGTCTGAAAATTGCGGGCGCTGACAAACTGAAAATTGCAGGCGAGTTGGCGGTCAAAGACCTCACTGCGCTGCTTGCCTTTTTATCGACGCCCGAAGATGATCTCGCGCTTGCGGGGCTGCTGAAATCGCCCCTGTTTGGCTGGAGCGAGCAAGACTTGTTCGATCTGGCCCATCGCCGCGCTGCCAAAAAATATCTTTGGCAAGAAATGCGGGACAGGCGCACTGAGTTTCCTGAAACTATGGAAGTGCTTGATGATCTGCGAAATTCATCGGATTTTCTTCGCCCCTTTGATCTTCTGGAAAGTGCCCTTACACGTCACGATGGTCGGCGAAAGCTAATCGCCCGCTTGGGTGAAGAGGCCGTTGACGGCATTGATGCGCTGCTCGACCAAGCACAGTCGTACGAGCAAAACGACGTACCAAACCTGACCGGCTTTTTGACGTGGCTCGAGGCAGAGGACGTTGAGATAAAACGACAAGCCGAAAGTGCAGGTGACCAAATCAGAGTCATGACCATCCATGGCGCTAAGGGGCTGGAAGCGCCGATTGTTATTCTCCCTGAAACAGGCGCACAGAAAAGCCAGTTCCGCGACCCGACCATCAACAAAGACGGCACCGCTGTTTGGAAGCCCGCCACCGCAGACATGCCCGAGTGTCTTGAGGCATCCGTGGAGGAGGCAAAGCGCCTGTCTGCCGAAGAAAGTGACCGATTGCTGTACGTGGCAATGACCCGCGCTGAAAAGTGGCTCATGATTGATGGCGTGATGGACCCTGCGAAAACGACAGATACGTGGTACGGGCGCATCGAAGACGCGGTAACTGAACTTGGTGCAAAGGCGGCGCAGCTTGGCGATGAAACACCTTTCCGCTTTGAGGTTGGCACTTGGGCCGCCACAGATGCGCCTACAACAGCTAAGCATGCCACATCCGTTTCTATACCAACCCACCTGACGCTCAATCCAACAGCGCCTGATGCGAAACAACGCCCACTTTCGCCGTCCATGCTGGGTGGCGCAAAGGCTCTATATAGCGGATCAGACACTCATTTTGACGAAGAAGCCGCGATGCGTCGCGGTACACTCATACACTTGCTTCTCGAATATTTGCCCGACGTGCCTCGGCCTGCATGGCAGGAACAGGCGAAACAACTCTTACTAACCAACGATGCCTTTGCTGTCGGTCCGCTTGCTGAGGAAATCATTCAAGAAGCCATAAACGTCTTAACTGCCCCGCACTTAGAATTTTTGTTCTCTGATCGCGCAATGGCAGAGGTTGGCATTACATCACCGCTTTCTCAGCTTGAGGGAAAGCAAGTGTTGGGAACGATTGACCGACTAATCGATCAGGGCGACCACATTCTTGCGGTCGATTTTAAATCAAACGCGATCATTCCCGAAAACCCTCAAGATACGCCCCTAGGCCTTTTGCGCCAAATGGGTGCCTATGCAGCAGCTTTAGAGGCGGTTTTCCCCAACAAACCGATCAAGACGGCTCTTCTATGGACCAAAACCGCTGAGTTGATGGAGCTTCCCCACGATATGGTGATGCAGGCACTGGAAACGACCCCCATATCTTGACGCTGTGCCCGCCCACTCTTAGGTTCACAGCAACGCAGATCTCAAGGAGAGACCCAATGGCTACCGTTGCAGCAACAGACGACACATTTGACGCAGAAGTCCGCAATTCAGACATCCCCGTTGTAGTAGATTTCTGGGCAGAATGGTGCGGCCCCTGCAAACAAATCGGCCCATCACTTGAAGAACTTTCCGCCGAAATGGACGGCAAAGTAAAAATCGTGAAGGTCGATGTAGACAGCAACCCGAATGCAGCCGCACAAATGGGTGTTCGCGGCATTCCTGCTCTGTTCGTTTTCAAAGACGGCGAAGTTGTTTCAAACCGCAACGGCGCGGCACCAAAAGCAGCGCTGCAAAGCTGGATTGAAGAATCCATCTAACAGACGCGGCCAGACGAAAAACAAAGGCGTGCCAAGCAAGGTGCGCCTTTTTTCGTACGCACATCGCCTTGTGAAACACTCGGCCGGCAACCATATTATTTCCACGCACAAAAGCGGGAGCGCAAACATGAGCAACTCAGATTTTCCGGGCTGGCACGGCACCACAATCATCGGCGTTCGCAAAGGCGGCAAGGTCGTCATTGCAGGCGATGGTCAGGTAAGCGTTGGCCAGACCGTGATGAAAGGGACCGCGCGCAAAGTCCGCCGCCTTTCTCCGGGTGGGTATGATGTGGTTGCAGGCTTTGCGGGCTCAACCGCTGATGCGTTTACATTGCTTGAGCGACTAGAGGCGAAACTTGAAGCAACGCCAGGCCAGCTAGCCCGCGCATCAGTTGAGCTCGCGAAAGACTGGCGCACGGACAAATATCTCCAGAAACTTGAGGCAATGCTAATTGTGTCAGACGGAACCGACTTGTTTGTCATTACAGGCGCAGGTGACGTTCTTGAACCTGAGCATGACATCACTGCAATCGGATCCGGTGGTAACTACGCTCTGTCCGCCGGTCGCGCGCTTATGGATAGTGATCATGACGCGGAAGAAATTGCGAAACGCGCGATGGCAATTGCCGCAGATATCTGTGTTTACACCAACGGAAACCTCACGATCGAGACGATAAAATCATGACTGACTTAACGCCCCCACAGATTGTTGCAGAACTCGATCGTTTCATCATTGGCCAAGCAGACGCAAAACGCGCCGTTGCTGTTGCAATGCGCAACCGGTGGCGCAGACAACAATTGCCTGATGATTTACGCGATGAGGTGTATCCCAAAAACATCCTGATGATCGGGCCGACTGGTGTCGGCAAGACTGAGATTAGCCGCCGCCTCGCCAAGCTCGCAAATGCGCCTTTCATCAAAGTTGAAGCTACAAAGTTTACCGAAGTCGGCTATGTCGGTCGTGATGTTGAGCAGATCATCCGCGATCTTGTGGACAGCGCGATCACCCTTACTCGCGAAACAATGCGCGACGAAGTTAAATCAAAGGCAATGAAGTCCGCCGAAGAGCGTGTAATCACTGCAATCGCCGGTGAAGATGCAAGAAGCGGCACACGCGAAATGTTCCGCAAAAAACTCATCGCCGGTGAGCTTGACGACACTGTGATTGAGCTCGACGTGGCTGCACCGATGCCACAAATGCCATCAATGGATATTCCTGGACAACCCGGTGGCGGCCAAATGATGAACCTTGGCGACTTGTTCGGCAAAGCATTTGCAGGCCGCACCGAACGTCGGAAAATGACAGTAGCCGAAAGCTATGACGTGCTCATTGGCGAAGAGGCAGACAAACTGTTGGACGATGAGACAGTGACACAAACCGCGCTTGAGGCAGTCTCGTCCAGCGGGATCGTTTTTCTGGACGAGATCGATAAAGTCTGCGCCAAAAGCGAAACAAGAAGCGGTGATGTCAGCCGCGAAGGCGTTCAACGCGACTTGCTGCCGCTCATCGAAGGCACGACAGTCTCGACAAAACATGGGCCCGTAAAAACCGATCATATTCTATTTATCGCATCTGGCGCATTTCACATTGCTAAGCCCTCTGATCTGCTACCTGAATTGCAGGGCCGCTTACCTATTCGCGTTGAATTACGCGCGCTAACTGAGAGCGATTTTGTACGCATACTGACAGAAACAGACAACGCGCTTACCCGTCAGTACACCGCCTTAATGGCAACAGAAAATGTGACTGTTTCGTTCACGGCCGAAGGTATTGCTGCCCTAGCCAAAATTGCTGCGGAAGTGAACGAAAGCGTCGAAAATATCGGGGCGCGCAGGCTCTACACTGTGCTGGAGCGGGTGTTTGAAGAACTTTCCTTCACGGCATCTGACCGCGGTGGTGATGAAATAACTGTGGACGCTGCGTTTGTTGAGAAACACTTAGGCGAGTTATCTCGTTCAACAGACCTCAGCCGCTACGTGCTTTAACGTTTGCGCCGTAGATAAACATAATATGCGCCGCCACCACCGTGTTTTAAGTGGGCTTCGCTGACCTGCAAAACAAGCGATGCAACGGGCGCCATGCGCAGCCATTCAGGCACCTGATGACGAAGAACGCCCATGCGGACAGGCATCGGGCCGCCCTCGTCTTTGTGTTTGCCTTTGCCTGTGATCACCAAAACCAACCGCTTCCCAGCGCGATGAGACGACATCACAAACCCTATTAATGCAGGGTGGGCTTCTGCAAGCGTCATCCCATGCAGGTCGATCCGCCCCTCGGGCTTTAACTTACCGCGCCGCAGGTTCTGAAACGACTTTCGATCCATGTTTACAGGGGCTTCGGCGACCTGCTGCCGGATATCCTTTTGAATGTCATGCTTTCGCGGCAAAGGAGCCGCCCGCACACCGACCTTGAAGTGGGAAATCGCGGGGTGCTGCTCGGCACGGATTTTCTTTGGGGGCTTTTTGTCAGCGGGCCTACTGACGGGCGCATGTTGAATTGGCACAGCTGTTTCTGCGACACGCTGCCAAATGGAGCGGTCGTCAGAAGTTAAGCCTTTGGGTTTCTTTGCCACTTCAAATTTACCGCGCCCATCTACGTTTATTCGCCAGTCGCTACCAGTTGCCAGTTTGGATCGTCTGACGACATCACGCGTGCAAACGTCCATGTGTCTTTCTGGCGTTTGATCTCTTTGGCGCTGCCTTCAACCACTTCACCCTCAGCATTCGTCACAACTGAAGTAAGCTCGGCCACGAATTTCACCGTTACTTCGCCTTCGGTCGTAGAGGCGTTGTACGTCGCATCCTTCAAACGCATCTCACGGACACCAACAAAAGTGGCGTCTACAGAAAGCCCCTGCTCTTCGCGCATTTTGACAACGCTATTAAAGCTTTCGAAAACATCATCTGATAAGAACCCCTTGATGCCGTCCATGTCGCCAGCCTCAAACGCCATCAAGATCATCTCATAGGCACCACTGGCCCCGCCCAAAAACTCGTTCACGCTAAAGCTTGGATCAGCAGCCTTCATTTGCGCCAATGCATCAGCTTGGGCGCTACCTTCTTCGGCATGATCCGTGATATCACGGTCAGGTCCGCCTTCGATCACCTCAAACTCACGGCGCACGGGTGTGCTATCTTGCACAGCCTCTGGTGGCTTTTCAAAACCCTCACGTGTGCCAAGCACGTTTTTCAGACGCAAAACCAAAAAGATGGCAATGCCGGCAAGGACCAAAAGTTGGACGAGTGAGCTGTTCATGAAAGCCTCTGGCGTTGGGGGCGTGGAAAATTACTTAACTCGCACTTATGTAGGGCAGGCATAGGATCAAGTCCACTCACCGCACCTAGTTTGTGGTCTTGGCGTAAAGTTATGAAAAGGATCTTAACCATGTGGCTCTTTTTGGCATTTCTAGCGGTGCCGCTGATAGAAATTGGCCTGTTTATTCAGATCGGTGGCTGGCTTGGCCTTTGGCCAACGCTACTTATTGTGGTCATCACAGCACTTCTAGGAACCGCATTGGTGCGGCAACAAGGCGCGCTTGCTCTGTCACAAGTCCGCGGCAGCTTTGAAAACCTGAACGACCCTACAGAACCGCTGGCCCACGGCGCGATGATCCTGTTCTCTGGCGCGCTCCTGCTCACGCCCGGCTTTTTCACTGATGCTGTTGGCTTTGCATTGCTCATTCCCGCTGTGCGCACATCTGTATTTTCCGCACTCAAATCGCGGATCAAAGTACAAAGCTTTTCAAACACGCGGGCCCGCCAGCCCCACCATAATACAGCCGGTGGAACAACCATTGATGGTGACTTTGAGGAGGTACCCCCACCTGCAAATCAACCTTCTGGACCGTCAGGGTGGACCAAACACTAACGGATTGAGGCCCCTGCCCCGACCTGTTACGAAACTGCGAGTATAAGTTAATTGGAGATGCCCCATGGCTGACGAAACCCCCGCACAAGAAGCACCCGCAGGCATCAAAATGTCCGTGCTGGCGCAATACATCCGCGACATGTCATTTGAGAACATTCTCGTTCAAAAAGGCGGCGCAGGCGATGTAACCCCAGACGTTTCTGTTCAAGTGAATATCGACGCGAAAAAGCGTACTGTTGAGAACCAGTTTGAGGTCATCATTAAACTGATGATCAAATCAAATGAAAAAGCTTCAGAAGCGGCGCTGTTCTTGATGGAGCTTGAGTACGGCGGCGTTTTCCAGATCGAAAACGTGCCAGAAGACCAGCTTCACCCGTTCTTGCTGATCGAATGCCCACGGATGCTGTTCCCGTTTGTGCGCCGCGTTGTTAGCGACGTCACTCGTGATGGTGGCTTCCCACCACTTAACCTTGAAACCATTGATTTCCTTCAGCTTTACCGCGCAGAGCTTACACGCCGCGCTGAAGCAGAAGCAAAGAACGCGACTGTTTCTTAATAACCTAAGTCTCAGATCGCCAAAGCACTGCGCCGCCCATATTGTCGAGAAATTCGGCGTGGGCGGCGTTTTCTTTTTCAGTTAGCCGTGATGGCAACGGCGTCGGACGGCGTGAAGGACGCCATTCAGCGGTTTGATCCGAAGATGCGTTGTTTGAGTTGGTACTTAGCGCGAAATCCGGCTGCTTGCCGCCGATAAGTTCAAGATAAACTTCCGCCAAAATTTCACTATCAAGCAACGCTCCGTGCAAAGTCCGCGACGAGTTATCGATGTTGAAACGGCGGCACAGCGCATCAAGCGAAGCAGGCGAGCCTGGGAAACGCTTACGCGCAATTGCCAGCGTATCAAGCGATTGCGACATCGGTAGAGCAGGGCGCCCAAGCCAACCCAACTCTGCATTCAAGAACTTCATATCGAACGCCGCGTTATGAATGACCATTACATCGGTACCGACAAAATCAACAAAATCCTGCGCAATATCCTTGAAAACTGGCTTATCACGCAGAAAATCATCGCCGAGCCCGTGCACCTCAAACGCCCCTTGGGGCATTGAGCGTTCCGGATTGATATACTGGTGATAGGTCTTGCCCGTCGGCATGTGGTTCCACAGCTCTACCGCACCAATTTCAACAATGCGGTCGCCCTCGGCAGGCTCAAAACCAGTGGTTTCCGTATCCAAAACGATCTCACGCATCGCTTAACTCCCGCTTAATCTTGGCCAAAATCGCATCAACAGCCGCCTCAGCAGCATCTAGCGAAGTTGTCTCAATAACGTAATCCGCTTTTGCGCGCTTTTCGGCATCTGGCATTTGTTTTGATAGGATAGTATCGAAAAGCGTTTCTGTCATGCCGTCGCGCGCTAAAACACGATCGCGCTGAACGTCATTTGGCGCGCTTACAACAACAATCGCATCAACACTGTCATCGGCACCTGTTTCAAAAAGCAAAGGCACATCTACCAGCACGATCTCACTTTTAGAGGCCTCAATAAATCGCGCGCGGTCGGCGGCAACTTGCGGATGAATGATCGCCTCAATCTTTGCTAGTGCTGTCTGATCTTGATGGATGATCTCGCGTAATAATTCACGCTCTATCATCCCGTTTCTCACCGCTTGCGGGAACGCGGTCGCCAATTCACCACCGCCGCTTTGATAAATCCGGTGCACCGCCGCATCCGCATCCCACACAGGTATATAACGCTTGGCAAACATCTTCGCCGTGGTCGATTTGCCCATGCCAATTGAGCCAGTCAGGCCTATGACAAATGTCATGACAAAACAGCGTCGCGCAGTTCGTCATCCACAATCGGTTTTTGACCAAACCACGCCTCAAAACCGGGGGCAGCTTGATGCAGCAACATTCCAAGCCCGTCAACAACGGCACATCCACGCGCAGCTGCATCAATCAAAAGTTGGGTTTTCAAAGGGGCGTAGACAATATCTGTCACAAGCGTCTCAGGTCCCAAATGATCAAGCGAAACGGGCAGGGCGGGCTGGCCGTCCATCCCAAGCGAGGTCGTGTTTACCAGCAGGTTCGCGCCCTTGATAGCATCACCAACGTCATCCCACGCAGAAACCACAACCCGTGCGCCAAATTCTGACTGAAGCGCAGTAGCCCGCTCAGCAGTTCGGTTGCTCAAGATGATCTGTGGCGCACCAGCATCAAGTAGCGCCGCGACAACACCACGTGCCGCCCCGCCAGCGCCCAGAACCACCGCTGGACCCGTGTCAGCCCGCCAGTTAGGCGCGCCAGCGTACAGGTTAGCCATAAAACCGTAGCCATCAGTGTTATCACCCAAAACACTGCCATCTTCTTGAAAAATAACAGTATTAACAGCGCCAACAGCCTTAGCGCGGGGTGTAATTTCATCACACAAAGCCATCACAGTCTCTTTATGTGGCAGCGTCACGTTAATCCCCGCAAACCCAAGTCGGGGGAGTAATTCTATCGTACATGCCAAATCATCCGGTGCGACGTTCATCGGAATATAATGCCCATCAATCCCGTAACGCTTTAGCCAATGCCCATGCAAACGCGGTGATTTTGAATGCGAAATTGGATGCCCAATGACACCCGCAAGCCGTAGTTTTCCACTCATCCGTCAATATCTCCGCGCAAGGTTAAGAACGACAAAAGCTCCACCAAAGGCAGGCCTAACACCGCAAAGTAATCGCCCTGCACCTGAGAAAACAGTCGCGCACCTTCCGCCTCAAGCATGTAACACCCAACCGTATGCTGAATGTCATCCCAATTCCGCTCAACGTAGGCATCAATATAGGCATCACTCAATTGCCGCATGCGCAACGTTACACGTGAAACATGCCGCCACGCGGGTTTGCCATCCTGATATAAACAAGCCGCCGTATGCAAATAATGAACCTGTGCTGACAATGCCCGCAACTGCGCACGCGCATCATCTGGTGAGGTCGGCTTTGAATAAATAGCGCCTTTGAAGTCCAGAACCTGATCACAGCCCAAAATCGGCCCCTCATGTCCTTTATCTGACAATCGCCGCGCTTTCATTTCAGCCAGCGCATCCGCGACATCCCGTGGGGGTGCGCCTTCGGCAACCATCGCGCCTTTGATCAGCTCCTCATCAATGGGCATAGGTCGAATCGTTACAGGAATGCCCGCGTTTTCGAGCAGCTGAGCCCGAATTTTCGAGGACGAAGCGAGTGTAAGTGAAAAAGAGATGTGGATAACCTTTTGGACAAACCAATGAATGCCTTAAGGACAGTCACCGTGAGATTTCAGCACCATTCCCATCACAGCAGGACATAGCACAATTCCACGACAATTTGCCGATTTTATACGCCTGTGGAAAGGATAAATGTGTCGAATCTACGCTGTGGATAATTTTGCTTTACGTTAATTAACAAGACGTAAAGATATGCTCAACATATTGATTTAATACAACTATCTAAATATATTTAGGTGTAAATCTACCGATACACTGTGGATAAAGAATTGGATAAAAAGTAATCCACAGATATTCTTAACACTCCATCATCATCAATTTTTAATCTTTCTTATTATTAGAAGAAGCATTGAACCTCTCAAATCGAAGTTTGACTAACCCACTCATGTTAGCTACGGCTTAAGTGTTCATCCGAACACTTTAACTCCTTTAAAATAATGCGTTCCAACGCATGACGGTGAAAGTATGACCCAAGAGCGTCTGTCATTGGCTGAGCTGAAAGCTCAAAGCCCAAAAAACCTCCTGTCTTTGGCTGAAGAGCTTGAGATCGAAAACGCATCGACGATGCGCAAAGGGGATATGATGTTCTCGATTCTGAAGGAGCGGGCGGAAGACGGCTGGGAAATCAGCGGTGACGGCGTCATGGAAGTGCTTCAGGACGGATTTGGTTTTCTTCGATCAACCGAGGCAAACTATCTGCCGGGTCCGGATGATATTTACGTCTCACCTGACATGATCCGCCAATATTCGCTGCGCACAGGTGATACGATTACAGGCGTCATGCGTGCCCCTGGTGATAACGAGCGTTACTTTGCACTAACAAGCATTCAACAAATCAATTTTGAAGAGCCCGAAAAAGCGCGCCACAAAGTTGCATTTGAAAACCTGACACCGCTCTACCCTGATGAGCGTCTGAAAATGGAACTCGAGGACCCAACAGCAAGCAAGGATCGCTCTGCGCGGATTATCGACTTGGTTGCGCCAATTGGTAAGGGCCAACGTTCGTTGATCGTGGCGCCTCCGCGCACGGGCAAAACGGTTCTGCTCCAAAACATCGCGACCAGCATCGAGAAAAACCACCCAGAATGCTATTTGATCGTCCTTTTGATTGATGAACGCCCAGAAGAAGTTACGGACATGCAGCGCTCCGTGAAGGGCGAGGTTGTATCCTCAACGTTTGATGAACCTGCAACGCGCCACGTTGCTGTGTCAGAAATGGTTATCGAAAAGGCGAAACGCCTTGTTGAGCATAAACGCGACGTTGTGATCCTTCTCGACTCGATCACTCGTCTTGGACGCGCGTTCAACACCGTTGTTCCTTCCTCTGGTAAAGTTTTGACCGGTGGTGTGGATGCCAACGCGCTTCAACGCCCTAAACGGTTCTTCGGTGCTGCGCGGAATATCGAAGAAGGTGGTTCTTTGACCATCATCTCAACGGCCTTGATTGATACTGGGTCGCGGATGGACGAAGTGATCTTTGAAGAATTCAAAGGCACAGGTAACTCTGAAATCGTGCTTGATCGTAAAGTCGCAGATAAACGCGTCTTCCCAGCGATGGATATTCTGAAATCAGGTACACGTAAGGAAGACCTGTTGATTGATAAAGTTGATCTGCAGAAAACCTACGTGCTGCGTCGTATCTTGAACCCAATGGGAACGACGGACGCCATCGAATTCTTACTGTCAAAACTTAAGCAAACAAAGAGTAACGCGGACTTCTTCGACTCAATGAACGGCTAACACCCGCTACAAAAAGGAGGCTGAATAATGGATATTATTTTCGCCTTTGCGACGGCTGTCGGCCGTGCGGGTGTCAGTGTGCTGCGGCTGTCGGGGCAGGGTGTCTTTGACGCCTTGAAGCCTGTGATGCCTAAAATCAATGCGGATCGGCGGACGCCTTATTTGGCGGATTTCCATAAAATAGGCGGTGAGATAATTGATACGCCGCTTGTTTTGGGTTTCGCCAAAGGAGCAAGCTTTACAGGCGAAGAAACCGTAGAGCTGCACCTTCATGGTAGCCCCGCCATTCAAAAAGAAGCAATTTTAATCCTTTCTCAGTTGTCAAATATGCGCATGGCTGAACCGGGTGAGTTTACTCGCCGTGCTTTGATCAACGGTCGAATGACGCTTGAAGAAGTTGAAGGGCTTGCTGATCTGATTGACGCAGAGACAGAAAGCCAAGCAACCCAAGCGCGTAAGCTTTTGAATGGACATCTGAAAACAGCAGTGGCCGATTGGCGTGCAAAGCTAATTCACGCTGGCGCGCTGCTTCAAGCGACAATTGATTTTGCCGACGAAGAAGTTCCCGTGGATGTATTCCCCGAGGTGTCCGAAATATTGCTGCCATTGCGTGCTGAGCTTGAGGCACAGGCCCGCGGCGTAGTTGTTTCTGAACGTGTAAGATCTGGGTTTGAGGTTGCCATCATTGGTCAACCAAACGCTGGAAAGTCTACATTTATCAATGCGTTAGCCAGACGTGATGTAGCTATCGTTACGGATGTAGCCGGTACCACGCGCGATGTGTTGGAGGTTGATCTTGACCTGCGGGGTCATTCAGTACGGATTCTTGATACGGCGGGCATTCGCGCCACTGACGATAGTGTAGAAAAAATTGGTGTTGAACGTGCTTTGGATCGCGCTGCCTCTGCTGACCTGCGCATTTGGCTCAAGACGCCTAATGATGATGTTGAGCCGGTCGATATGACGGCTGATGATTTGATCGTGACGGCTAAAGATGATGAAGGTGTGTATGATAATGGGTTGTCGGGAAAGACGGGCCACGGCATCGACCGCATCCTTAACCATATCGGAACGGTTTTAAGTGATCGCGTTTCAAGGGTAGGCGTCGCTACGTTAGAACGGCACGGGATTGCGATTACGAACGCCGTGGGCTATTTGGATACAGCGATTTTTGGCTTGGAAAATGGACAAGAAGTTGAGTTGGTCGCAGATGATTTACGCGCAGCAACACGACAACTTGATCAATTGATCGGTCACGTTGATGTTGAAGATGTACTGGATAAAGTGTTTTCGTCGTTCTGTCTTGGAAAGTAAGGAGTGTTTCACGTGAAACATTTTGACGTAATCGTAATCGGCGCAGGTCATGCAGGTACTGAAGCGGCGGCAACTTCTGCACGGTTAGGGGTTTCAACAGCGCTCATTACAATGACGGAGGCTGGCATCGGTGCAATGTCTTGCAATCCTGCAGTTGGTGGTTTGGGTAAGGGTCATCTTGTACGCGAAATAGATGCGCTTGATGGTATTCTTGGGCGTCTTTCGGATCAAGCTGGCATCCAATTCCGCTTGCTAAACCGTCGAAAAGGACCAGCAGTCCAAGGGCCACGTGCCCAAGTTGACCGGCTTCTTTATGGGGAGCTTATGAGGCATGAGTTACGGAATACACCAAACCTTGAAATCATAATAGGTGAAGTTGCTGACCTGAAGATGCAAGGCGATATCGTTAATGGTGTGGTTCTCGGTGATGGTTCCGAAATCACTGCTCAAAAGGTAGTTATGACAACCGGAACCTTCCTGAATGGGAAAGTGCACATCGGTGACGTTTCTTACAGCGCTGGCCGAATGGGAGAGAATGCTTCCACCAAGCTGGCTGATCGTATTTTGAATTTGGGGCTTCCTATTGGACGCCTAAAAACAGGCACACCTCCTCGAATTGCGAAGGGATCGATAAATTTTGAGGGGTTGGAAGTTCAGCCTGGGGATGACGTTCCTGCCTTTTTCTCGTTTCTGACAAAAGATGTTTCCGCTCAACAAGTTAGTTGCGCCATCACTCACACAAATGAACACACACACGACATAATTACGAAAAACCTCGATAAATCTGCGATGTACGGTGGACACATTGATGGTGTTGGACCGCGGTATTGTCCCTCTATTGAAGATAAAGTTGTTCGTTTTGCTGACAAAACATCTCACCAGATCTTCCTTGAGCCAGAAAGTCTGAGTAGTGACTGGATTTACCCAAACGGTATTTCGACGTCGTTGCCAGAAGACGTTCAGTATCAGTACATTAGGTCCATTAAGGGACTTGAGAGCGCAGAAATACATCAGCTAGGCTACGCTATCGAGTATGACTATGTAGATCCCAGGGCGCTTAAGCAGACGCTTGAATTGAAAAGCGTAAATAGCCTATATTTTGCGGGCCAGATTAATGGAACTACAGGATATGAAGAGGCCGCAGCACAGGGGCTAGTCGCAGGCCTAAATGCTGGCCTTAGTGTTTTGGATAGAGAGCCAGTAATTTTCAGCCGTCGGACGTCTTATATAGGCGTCATGATAGATGATCTAACGAGTAGAGGCGTTTTGGAACCCTATAGAATGTTTACATCTCGTGCGGAGTATCGTCTTTCGCTAAGGGCTGACAACGCAGACCAACGGCTCACAGAGTTTGGAAAAGAGCTTGGCCTGATTTCACAGGTCCGCTGGGCCTCTTATGATGAGAAAAAACACTCCATTAATGTTGGGATGGATATTCTGACTGCAAAGGTCTTTACGCCGAAACAAGTTGCGGAAACGGGCGTGAAAATCAACCAAGATGGAACCAAACGTACTTTGTTTGATCTTTTGTCGATGAACGGGTTTGATATGGAGTGTGCTGCAAAGTTGGAGGCAGGAGTAGAAAGTATTGATTCAGATATTCAGCTCCAGCTTTCTAACGACGCGATGTATGCACACTATATTGCTCGGCAAGACCGAGATGCAGAAGGCTTAAAAAGGGATGAACAGACCGCACTTGACGTTAACTTTGACTACTCGGCGGTTAGCGGTATTTCCAATGAGATGCAGAATAAGCTTTTGAAGGCAAAGCCAGAGACCATTGCAAAGGCAGCAAAGATTGACGGTATGACGCCCGCATGTCTATCGATCTTGATGGCTATTGCTAAAAGCAGTCAGCGAAAGTCGATTGCGTAATGGATGTTTCACGTGAAACATCAGAGCGGCTACAGGCGTATGAAGCGCTTATTCGTAAGTGGAATCCGAAGATCAATCTTGTCTCACCGACAACTTTGGAATCTTTGTCCGACCGCCACATCAACGATAGTTTGCAGATATGCAGTCATATCAGTGAAATTACGCAAACAGTAGCAGACCTCGGAAGTGGTGGCGGTCTACCTGGTATTGTGATCGCCATTTATCTTCTTCAGACCGCGCCCCAACGAACCACGGTTTTAGTGGAAAGCGATGCCCGAAAGTGTGCATTTCTTCGTACGTGTATTCGTGAACTTTCCTTAAATGCCCGGGTTGAAACGGCGCGGATAGAAACACTCGAACCGATTTCTGCGGATGTGATAACAGCCCGAGCTCTCGCAAGCCTTGATGTACTGTTTGATTGGGCTCATCCCCACGGGCACAGTGATACAGAATATTTGTTCTTAAAAGGGCGTACGGTTGAAGCGGAGCTTGCAGTTGTGCGGGATAAGTGGTCGTTTGAGTTAGATTTGGTCCCAAGCAAAACCGATCCCGAGGCGAAACTGGTAAAGATTAAGGCGTTGAAGCGTGCATAATATCGATCCTGCAAAGATTATTGCCGTTGCCAATCAAAAGGGGGGGGTTGGTAAAACGACAACCGCGATTAACCTCGCCGCAGGGCTGTCTGAACTGCACCTATCGGTTTTGCTGATCGATCTTGATCCACAAGGAAATGCGACAACGGGCCTCGGGGTGCAAAAAGAAGAAGCGACCCAGACGGTGTATGATCTTCTTGTTTCAAATGCGCCGATTGACGAGGTTATTGTTCCGACGGCTGTTGAAAACCTTGATATTGTCGCGTCGACGACTGATCTCAGTTCGGCCGATATAGAGCTTATTTCTAATGAAAAGCGTAGTTTTTTACTGCGGGACGTGCTGCGGTCAGTAGATATGACTGCACTTGGTTATGACTATGTCATTATTGATTGTCCGCCCTCGCTCAACTTGCTGACTGTTAACGCAATGGTCGCAGCACATAGCATTCTTGTGCCGCTACAAAGTGAGTTTTTCGCGCTTGAGGGATTATCTCAGCTGATGATTACCATCCGTGAAGTTCGTGAAGCAGCTAACCCCGCCTTGCGTATCGAGGGTGTCGTGATGACGATGCATGACCAGCGGAACAACTTGGCCCAGCAGGTCGAAAATGATGCCAGAGAAGTACTGAAAGATCTTGTTTTCAAAACGGTTATTCCGCGGAACGTACGTGTAAGTGAAGCGCCGTCTTATGCGCAATCTGTTCTAGAATATGACCCGCGTTCGAGCGGGAGTCAGGCGTATCGTGCGCTGACCAAGGAATTTTTGCGCCGGCAGCGCGCTCAAGAAGGAGTTTAGATCATGAGTAAGTCACCAAACAAAGGTCGCGGGTTGGGCCGTGGGTTGTCTGCTTTGATGGCTGATGTTCCTACGCAATCAGAAACGCCGTCGGAGGATGTGGTGAAAAGCACCACGTTAGTGTCAATTGATCTAATTTTTCCGAACCCTGACCAGCCGCGGAAATCGTTTGATGAGAGTGATTTGGATGAGTTGGCAAGTTCGCTTCGGGAAAAGGGAATTATTCAGCCGCTGATCGTCCGTCCGGATACGACAGGGCAGAAAGGTGCTTATCAGATTGTTGCGGGTGAGCGGCGTTGGCGCGCTGCTGCGAGAGCGCAAATCCATGAAGTGCCCGTAATCGTTCGGGACTTCAACGATACTGAAGTACTCGAGTTGGGTATCATCGAGAATATTCAGCGCGCTGATCTGAACGCGGTTGAGGAGGCCTTAGCCTACAACCAATTGATCCAAAGACATGGACATACACAAGATGCAGTTGCTAAGGCGATGGGGAAAAGCCGGTCGCACATTACTAACTTGCTGCGCTTATTGACCCTTCCTGACGATGTGCAAGACAAAGTGGTAACGGGTGCGTTGAGTATGGGTCACGCACGCGCAATGATTAGCGCGGATAATCCAAGTAAGATTGCACAGACTGTTATCGCAAAGGGTTTGTCAGTTCGACAGACCGAAGAGCTGGTTAAAAACGGCTCTAACTCGGGCAAATCAGGTGGTTCGAGTGGTGGGCGCAGCGGTGGCTCTAATGATAAAGACGCTGATACGCGCGCGCTTGAAGGCGAATTGTCGGCCCAGTTGCGGATGGGCGTTTCAATTTCCCACAATCCCGGCAACGATGGTGGCCAAATCGTGATTAAATACAAAGACTTAGAGCAACTAGATGACCTTTGCAGATTGCTTGCGGGTTAATCGGTAAGCAATTCGCGCAAGATGCCGTTAATCAGTGGTCGTCCCTTGGGGGTGACTGCTAAGTTGTCGTCATTTGCAGCGATCAAACCGAGTTCTGCTAGGTGGGCAATTGCTGTTTCTGGCAGTGTTAGACCCGATATTTCGCTATAGCGAGTTGGCGAAACGCCTTCTGCCAATCGCAGGCCCATCAGTAGAAATTCTGTTCCTTGCTCTTCGCGTGATAGCGGGGCGGTCGTGGTTTCGCCTGTTGCGTTTTGTTCGACTGATTTGAGCCAATTTAGGGGACTTAATTCCGTTTCTGTCGCGTGGCGGGTTCCGTTAAGAGTTACCCTTCCATGCGCGCCAGGGCCGATACCGATGTAATCGCCGTAGCGCCAATAGATCAGGTTGTGGGCGCTTTCATGGTCCGGTTTAGCGTAATTAGACACTTCATATGACATATATCCTGCATTTGCAGCGATTTCCTGCGTTGCAAAATACATGTCTGCTTCGGTGTCTTCGGTCGGCAGTCCCTTTAGCAGGCCTTTTTCATAACGATCACCAAAGGCTGTATTGGGCTCAATCGTTAGTTGGTACATTGAAAGGTGGCCAGCAGCGATCGTGAGTGCCTCTTTCAGTTCAGATTGCCAATCGGCAAGTGTTTGATTTTGGCGGCTGTAGATGAGATCAAAGCTGCACTTTTCAAAGGTTTTTGACGCAAGTTCAAAGGCTTGGATGCCTTCGCGAACTGTATGAAGGCGGCCGAGGCGTTTGAGATCATCATCGTTGAGGCTTTGAATGCCAACTGAAATACGGTTCACACCTGCATCTTTGTAGCCGACAAAACGGCCTGCTTCGACGGACGTCGGGTTCGCCTCCATCGTGATTTCGATCGTATTTGCGCATGACCAATTGGCGCGCACGGCTGTGATGATCTGTTCAATGGCGGAAACGGACATCAAACTGGGGGTGCCGCCGCCAAAGAAGACTGAATTCAGCACCCGCCCTTTGGTGAGTGAAGCTGTACGTTCAATTTCCGCAATGTAGGCTCTAACCCAGCGGTTTTCGTCTATTCTATCCGCAACGTACGAGTTGAAATCACAGTACGGACATTTTGCGCTGCAAAAGGGCCAGTGAATGTACAGGCCGAACCCGCCATTTTGCCAGTCTTCAGTCAAGGCAGCCTGCGATCAGTTTTGCGAATGCATCGGCGCGGTGTGACATGGCGTGTTTTTGCGCGGGATCCATTTCGCCGAATGTTTCTGAATGACCAAGGGGTTGGAACATGGGGTCAAAGCCAAACCCGTGTTCACCACGCATTGGCCAGACGACTTCGCCTTTGACTATGCCGTCAAAGATTTCGTCGTGTCCGTCGGGCCAAGCGATGCAGAGCGTGCAGTTAAAGGCGGCGAGGCGCGGGTAGTCGGCGTCGCGTTCTTCAAGTGCGTTCCAGACTTTGCTCATGGCGAGGGGGAAGTCGCGGCCTTTTGGCGTTTCGGCCCAGTCTGCGGTGTAGACGCCCGGTGCGCCGTCAAGGCCGTCAACTGTAATGCCGCTGTCATCTGAAAGCGCCGGAAGGCCTGCATTTTTGGCGGCATAATGCGCTTTGATGCGGGCGTTTCCGTGGAAAGTGCTTTCCGTTTCTTCTGGCTCATCAAGCCCAAGCTCGCCCGCCGAGACCACTTCGATACCAAAAGGTTTCAGCAGTTCAGAGATTTCGCGCAGTTTTCCTGCGTTATGGCTGGCGAGGACGATCTTGGGTTCGGTGAGTTTGCGCATTTATGCACCTACCGCCGCTAGTTGTGCTTTGGTTAGCTCAGCGCTTCCTTTGATCGCAAGGTCAAGAAGTTGATCCATTTGTGTGCGGCTGAAGATAGAGCCCTCAGCGGACATCTGGATTTCGATCAGACCAGCGTCGCCAGTCATGACAAAGTTACCGTCCACACCTGCTTCGCTGTCTTCGGGGTAGTCCAGATCAAGAACGGGCTGGCCCGCGTAGATGCCACAGCTTACCGCAGAAACGGCGCTGATCAGCGGGTTTGTTTTGATGTCGCCTGCTTTCATCAGTTTTTGGACGGCCAAGGAAAGTGCAACCCAACCACCCGTAATTGAGGCACAGCGCGTGCCACCGTCCGCTTGGATAACGTCGCAGTCCACTGTGATTTGACGCTCGCCCATAGCGACGCGGTCAACACCGGCGCGGAGGCTGCGGCCGATTAGGCGTTGAATTTCTTGGGTGCGTCCGGATTGTCCATTCTTGGCTTCACGGCGCATACGTGTGTGTGTTGCACGGGGCAGCATACCATATTCTGCAGTAACCCAGCCGAGGCCAGATCCTTTGATGAAGGGGGGGACGCGCTCGTCAACAGATGCGGTGCACAGCACGTGGGTATCGCCGACTTTGATCAGGCAGCTGCCTTCCGCGTGGCGGGTCACGTTGGTTTCGATCTCAATAGACCGCATTTCATCAAGTGCACGGTTGGAGGGGCGCATCATATCATCCTTTGTTTTTCTGGAGATTGGATCACATGGTGGCAAACTGAACGCAACCCCTTGCAACATTGGGTGGGGGGGATCAAATTACCGTCTATGACAGAGATCGAGAGCCCCTTTGACAATATGAATGACCGGTCGCGCGAAGTGTTTCGCCGCGTTGTGCAGTCGTATCTTGAGAGCGGCGATCCTGTTGGGTCGCGGACGCTGACGCGGGAAATGTCGGAAAAGGTAAGTGCGGCGACCATTCGTAATGTCATGCAAGACCTTGAGCATCTTGGTCTGTTGGATAGTCCGCATATTTCTGCGGGTCGTGTGCCCACGCAAATTGGTTTGCGGATGTTTGTGGATGGTTTACTTGAGGTCCGTGATCTTGATGCCGTGGACCGTGACCATTTGAAGAATACGATGTCGTCTAATTCTGATGGCGTGCCTGCACTGATGGACCGCGTTGGTGGGGCGCTTTCGGGTCTAACGCAGGGCGCATCGCTGGTTTTGACGCCAAAAACGGAAGCGCCGATCAAGCATATTGAGTTTGTCTCACTTGGTCCTGATCGGGCTTTGGTGGTGCTTGTGTTTGCGGATGGTCAGGTGGAAAATCGCGTGTTCACACCGCCGATGGGCCAGACGCCTTCTTCGATGAGAGAAGCTGCCAACTTTCTAAATGCCGTTGCCGAAGGCAGGACAGTTTCAGAGTTGCAGCGCGTCGTCAGCGGTGAGATTTCAAAGCGCCGCCAAGAGATTGATACGCTGGCCAAGGATATGGTCGAAAGCGGGCTGGCGCTTTGGGAGAATGAAGGCACCGCAAGCGAGCGTCTTATTGTGCGCGGGCGGTCCAATTTGATTAACGAAGGTGGTGATCCTGCAGAGTTGGATCGCATCAAAACGCTGTTTGATGATCTTGAACGCAAGCGTGATATTGCCGAGTTTCTAGAGTTGACCGACGAAGGCGAAGGCGTGCGTATTTTTATTGGCTCTGAGAACAAGCTTTTTTCACTTTCGGGTTCCTCTTTGGTGGTTTCTCCTTATATGAACGCTGACCGAAAGATTATTGGTGCTGTGGGGGTCATTGGCCCGACGCGATTGAACTACGGACGTATTGTCCCGATCGTTGATTACACTGCCCAATTAATCGGGAAACTGATGGCCGACCGCGGATAAAGGGTAAAGATATGGCAGAACAGGAACCAACGAACTTCCTCGATGATTTGGCAGAAGCTGAGGCGGAGCTGGATCAAGAGGCGGATGTCGATTTCTCTGACGAAGAGTTGGAGCGTGATGCGTTGAAGGCTGAGCGTGATGACTATCGCGATCGCTTCATGCGTGCGCTGGCTGATGCTGAAAATGCGCGCAAGCGTTCGGATCGTGATCGCCGCGAGGCTGAGAATTACGGCGGTTCAAAACTGTCGCGGGACATGTTGCCAGTTTATGACAACATGAAGCGCGCGTTGGAAACCGTGACTGACGAACAGCGCGAGGCGAACAAAGCGCTGCTTGAGGGTATTGAGCTGACGATGCGTGAGTTGATCAGCGTCTTTGGCAAGCACGGTATCGTTGTGATTTCACCTGAAGTCGGGGACCGGTTTGATCCGCAAAACCATGAGGCGATGTTTGAAGCGCCTGTGCCGGGCACCAAAGCCGGTGACATCATTCAGGTAATGGCCGAGGGCTTTATGCTGCACGATCGTTTGTTGCGCCCCGCGCAAGTTGGCGTTTCTTCTACGCCGGCTTAGTCAACGCTTTGAGTTGGTAAAGGGCGTCAAGCGCGTCCCGTGGTGACATCTCATCTGGTAACATTTCAGCCAACGCGGCTTCAACTGCGTTGGCTTTTTCTTTTGTAGGCGCTGGGCTGGCAGGTGTTGCAGAGAAAAGAGGCAGGTCATCAACGATAGCCTTTTGGCCCGCTGTTCCTTCGCGCTCACCTTTTTCAAGTGCCTCTAAAACTGATTGTGCGCGGGCGATGACCATTGGCGGCAGCCCTGCGAGTTTTGCGACCTGCACGCCGTAAGACCTGTCTGCTGCGCCTTTTCGGACTTCGTGTAAAAAGATGACATCGCCGTCATGTTCGCGCACAGCAACCGTCGCATTGCTGACGCCGTCCATCTTGCCTGCAAGTTGCGTCATTTCATGGTAGTGGGTCGCAAATAATGCGCGGCATTTGTTTTGGTCGTGCAGATATTCCAGCGTTGACCACGCAATTGATAGGCCGTCATAAGTTGCTGTGCCGCGACCGATCTCGTCCAAAATAACCAAGGCGCGGTCATCAGCTTGGTTCAAAATGGCGGCCGTTTCGACCATCTCAACCATGAACGTTGAGCGGCCGCGCGCCAGATCATCCGAGGCACCTACACGGCTGAAAAGTTGTGAAACGGCACCGATATGCGCGCGGGCAGCGGGTACGAACGACCCCATTTGTGCCATCAACGCAATCAGCGCGTTTTGGCGCAGGAATGTAGATTTACCCGCCATGTTTGGGCCCGTTAGCAACCAAACGGCAGCGTTATTTTCAGATTTGGTCAGTGTGCAATCATTGGCCACGAACGCGGCGTTTTGCGCCTTGAGCGACCTTTCAACAACCGGGTGGCGGCCCTGTTCAATTTCAAATGCGCCAGTGGTGTCAACGGTGGGTCGGGTCCAGCCTTCACCGCTGGCAATATCGGCTAGCGCAGCAAACACATCTAGTTCTGCAAGTGCAGCTGATGTGGTGGCAACTGTCGCTGCGGTTTCTAAAATCGCGGTAGTTAGGCTGGAATAGACCCGCTTTTCGATTTCAAGCGCACGACCGCCTGCATTCAGGATGCGCGTTTCGAGATCAGACAGTTCCACGGTGGTAAAGCGCACTGCGTTTGCTGTGGTTTGGCGGTGGATGAAAGTTTCAGACCAAGGCGCAGACAGCATTTTTTCAGCGTGAAGAGCGGTGGTTTCAATGAAATAACCCAAGACATTGTTGTGCTTGATTTTGAGCGATGAGATGCCCGTTTGCTCAGCAAAATCGGCTTGCATTGAGGCGATCACGCTTCGGCCCTCATTGCTAAGCTTGCGAGTCTCATCCAGCTCAGCATCATATCCTTCTGTGATGAATCCGCCATCGCGCGCCAAGAGTGGTGGCTCAGCGATCAGTGCGTCATCCAGAAGTGCGACCAGTTCGCCGTGGCCGCTAAGTGCTGTGCGTGCGGCGTCGATATCAGTGGGCAGGCCAGTTTGAGGCAGGTTTGCGAAAAGATCTTCTGCTTGTTGAAGTCCGTTACGAATAGCAGCAAGGTCACGTGGTCCAGACCGGTCCAGAGAGATGCGAGATAGGGCGCGCTCAATATCAGGGCATTTGCGTAGCGCTTCTCGGACGGTGTCACGTAACAATGGATCAGATAGAAAATGCGCAACGGCATCCAAGCGGTCATTGATCAGGGTAACATCACGGGAAGGGGCGTTGATGCGCCGCTCTAGCAAACGCCCGCCTGCCGACGTTACGGTGCGGTCGATGGTTTGCAACAATGTGCCATCACGCCCGCCGTTCATGCTGGTCGTGATTTCAAGGTTTCGGCGGGTGGCGGCATCAATCTGAACCAAGCCCCCTTCGTCTTCCCGAATGGGCCGTTGCAGCAGGGGCATGTTCCCTTTCTGCGTGATGTCGAGATAATCAATAATGGCGCCAAGTGCGCCAAGCTCCGCGCGATTGAAGGTGCCGAAAGCGTCCAAAGATGCGACCTCAAACGCCTCCATTAGCCGCTCTTTACCCCGTGTGCTGTCGAAACTTGATGCACCAAGAACAGTGAGCGCACCGCCAATATCAGACACTATTTCCGCACAATCGCGTTCAATTGCATCGGCGATGAGCACTTCTTTAGGCAGCAATCGCGCCAATTCAGGGGATAAGCGTGAACGTTTGCATGACAAAACGCGCACTTCGCCTGTTGAGATATCGACCCACGCAATTGCACCGTCCGATCGAACTTCGTTATAGGCGCAGAGAAAGTTGTTACGCCGTGCTTCTAGCAGGCTGTCTTCGGTCAATGTGCCGGGTGTGACTAGCCGCACGACACCACGCTTGACGACAGATTTATGGCCGCGCTTTTTCGCCTCGGCCGGGCTTTCAAGCTGTTCGCCCACGGCAACGCGAAACCCCTTGCGTATAAGTGTCAGCAGATATCCTTCGGCTGCATGAAACGGTACACCGCACATCTGGATATCTTCACCGTTGTGTTTGCCGCGCTTGGTAAGTGCGATGTCCAAAGCAGAGGCCGCTTGAACCGCATCATCAAAGAACAACTCGTAAAAATCGCCCATGCGATAGAACAATAGCGCATCAGGGTATTCTTCTTTGATGCCAAGATATTGGGCCATCATCGGTGTGGTTGTGTGCGCAGACGCCGCCATCGGATCCCCCAAGGTCAAACGGTGTTTGTGAAAACTAACCGCAGGGCGAAGTCGCCGAAACCCCAAAACCGTTGTTTGTGTCAATCCAGAGCGCTATCACTTCTGTAATCAAAACAAAGGCCTAAAAACGATGTCCAACACCAAAGTCACCGACGCCGAAGCTTTAGCGTTTCATTTACAGCCAACTCCAGGCAAATTTGAGATTTCCGCGACTGTTCCAATGACCACCCAGCGGGACCTGTCGTTGGCGTATTCACCTGGTGTTGCTGTGCCTGTTCAGGCTATCGCGGACTCGCCTGAGGCTGCGTATGATTATACGACCAAGGGCAATTTGGTGGCGGTCATTTCCAATGGGTCAGCGATTTTGGGCCTTGGGAATTTGGGCGCGTTAGCAAGTAAGCCCGTGATGGAAGGTAAAGCGGTACTGTTTAAGCGGTTTGCGGATGTAAACAGCGTCGACATCGAGCTTGATACCCAAGACGTGGATGCATTCGTGAATGCTGTGAAGCTGATGGGTCCTACGTTCGGCGGTGTGAACCTTGAAGACATCAAAGCACCCGAGTGTTTCATCATTGAGCAGCGTCTGAAGGAAGAGATGGATATCCCTGTCTTTCACGACGACCAACACGGGACAGCGGTGATTTGCGCAGCGGGTCTAATTAATGCGCTGTATTTATCGGGTAAGAAGATTGAGGACGTAAAAATCGTCCTGAACGGAGCGGGTGCTGCTGGCATCGCGTGTCTTGAGTTGATCAAGGCGATGGGCGCTAAGCACGACAACTGCATTATGTGCGACACAAAGGGTGTTATTTACCAAGGCCGCACCGAAGGCATGAACCAATGGAAATCTGCACACGCCGCGCGCACTGATGCGCGCAGCCTTGAGGATGCGATGGTTGGTTGTGATGTGTTCTTGGGTGTTTCTGCAAAAGGTGCTGTTACACCGCAGATGGTTGCATCAATGGCGGATAACCCTGTTATTTTTGCGATGGCAAACCCTGATCCGGAAATCACGCCTGAAGAAGCGCATGAGGTGCGAGTTGATGCCATCGTTGCGACGGGGCGCAGTGACTACCCGAACCAAGTGAACAACGTGTTGGGCTTTCCATACTTGTTCCGCGGTGCGCTGGATATTCATGCCCGGGCGATTAATGATGAAATGAAGCTTGCCTGTGCGCGTGCGTTGGCGGAGTTGGCCCGCGAAGATGTGCCTGATGAGGTCGCAGTTGCATATGGTCGTAAGCTAACATTTGGCCGTGATTACATCATTCCAACACCGTTTGATCCACGCTTGATCCATGTGATCCCGCCTGCTGTCGCGAAGGCTGGTATGGATACCGGTGTAGCGCGCCGCCCGATTGTGGACATGGAGGCGTACACACTTAATCTGAAATCAAGAATGGACCCAACCGCGTCTATTTTGCGGGGCATTCACGCGCGGGCAAAACGTGCGCAAGCGCGGATGATTTTCGCCGAAGGAGATGATCCACGGGTGTTGCGTGCTGCTGTTCAGTATCAGCGGTCTGGCCTTGGCAAGGCGCTGGTCGTCGGACGTGAGGCTGATGTTAAGGACCTGTTGACTACAGCAGGGATGGGCGATGCCTACCGAGAGCTTGAGGTGGTGAACGCCAAAAACTCTCCGCATCTGCCGATGTATAAATCATTCTTGTATGAACGGCTGCAGCGCAAAGGGTTTGACCAATCTGATGTGCACCGCCTCGCTGCGCGTGACCGCCACGTGTTTTCTGCACTTATGCTTGCCCACGGTCACGGAGATGGACTTGTTTCCGGTGCCACACGAAAATCTGCCCATGTTCTGGATTTGATGAACCATGTGTTTGATCTGGGCCCTGGTGATGGCGCGGTGGGCATTACCGCTATTTTGCATAAAGGGCGGATTGTTTTGATCGGTGATACGGTTGTTCATGAGTGGCCAAACGAGGCTGACTTGGCCGACATCGCCATTAAAGGTGCGGGTGTTGCGCGGCAGCTTGGTTTGGTACCCCGCGTGGCGTTTGTCAGCTTTTCTACCTTTGGCTATCCGGTGTCAGAACGTGCTGAGAAGATGCATTTGGCGCCTATGTTGCTGGACAAAAAGGGCGTTGATTTCGAATTTGAGGGCGAGATGGCTGTTGACGTGGCGCTGAATGCGGAAGCGCAAAAAAGCTATCCGTTCTCACGGCTTACTGGACCTGCGAATGTGTTGGTGGTGCCTGCGCGTCACTCAGCGTCCATCAGCGTGAAGTTGATGCAAGAGATGGCGGGGGCTACTATTTTAGGGCCTATCCTGACGGGTGTTGATCACCCGATTCAGATTTGTTCGACGGTGTCATCTGAGACAGATATTTTGAACATGGCAATTATTGCCGCCTGCAATGTGGGGTGATGCATGACCATCTGGAATTTGGGGTCTATTAACGCCGATCATACCTACCGCGTCGATAAGCTGCCCGTTGCCGGAGAGACGTTGGCCTCTCGGTCGTTGACTGTTGGGCTGGGCGGCAAGGGCGCAAACATGTCTGTGGCTGCGGCGCGCGCTGCGGCGCGTGTTTGTCATATCGGTGCTGTGGGTGAGGACGGTACAAAATGGCGCGACCGACTTTTGGAGTATGGCGTGGATACGCGGTTTATTGCGGTCGCGGATGAACCAACGGCCCACGCGATTATCACTGTTGATGATGATGGCGAGAACCAAATCATACTCTATTCAGGCGCAAATGGGGTTATTCCCGAAAATCTGATTGGCTCTGCGCTGAGTGAGGCGAATGCCGGTGATATTTTCGTAACGCAGAACGAAACCAATGGTCAGTATGAAGCGGCTAAAATTGCAAAAGAACTTGCTCTGCGGGTGATGTATGCTGCCGCGCCGTTTTCGGCCGACGCAATTATGGTGCTTGATGGGCTGATCGATATTCTTGTGTTGAACGAGGTTGAGGCAGACCAGCTCCAAGATGCGACTGGCAAAGATGTGTCCGAGTTGGGCATTGCACAGGTGCTGATCACCAAGGGTGCAGATGGCGTTACAGTTTATGACAATGGCACAAGGCTTGATGTGCCTGCGGTCAAAGTTGTTGCAGTTGATACTACAGGGGCGGGTGATACTTTTACTGGGTACTTTGTGGCTGGGCTTGATCGTGGTTTTGGTCTGGAACAGTCCCTGAATTTAGCCGTTCAAGCCGCTGCGATCATGGTGACACGTCATGGTACTGCTGATGTGATACCCGACCTTAAAGATGTGCAGGATGCAAAATTATGAATGAGCACGTAACAACCCACCAAGCCGAAGAAGACGCCCGAAATGAAGCGCTTTTGATCTATTTGAACGATCGTGTTGTGCCAAAAGTCGAGGCTGTGGTTAGCGTTTACGACAGCGGCTTTATGCTGGGCGATGGTGTTTGGGAGGGGTTGCGTCTTTATAATGGTGTTTGGGCTTTTCTGGATGAGCATTTGGACCGTCTGTTTGAGGCCGCAAAAGCGATTGATCTAGATATCGGCAAAACCCGGAAAGAAGTGCGAACTGCGCTGGAACAGACCCGCATTGCTAATGAGATGACCACGAACGCCCACGCGCGGCTTATGGTGACAAGGGGTCCAAAGACGCGGCCATTTCAGCATCCAAGTCTAAGTCAAAGTGGTCCGACATTCGTGATTGTTATGGAGCACTCACAACCCAAAATTCCGCGACCAATCAAGCTGGCGACCGTGCCTCATCTACGAGGCTTGCCAATGACCCAAGATCCAAAATTGAACTCGCACAGCAAACTGAACTGTATTCTTGCGTGTATCGCTGCTGAAAAAGCTGGAGCTGACGAAGGGTTGATGTTGGATGTTAATGGCTTTGTGAACACGACTAACGCGTGCAACTTTTTTATTGTCCGTAAGGGTGCGGTTTGGACTAGCACGGGCGATTACTGCATGAACGGCATTACGCGGCAGAAGGTGATTGATCTGTGTCGCGCTAGCGAAATTCCCGTATTTGAACGCAATTACTCACTTGTTGATACTTATGGCGCGGATGAAGCGTTTTTGACGGGTACATTCGGCGCGCAAACTCCTGTTAGTCACATTGACGGGCGCCAGATTGGTACAGGTGGGATGGGGCCTATGACCATGCGCTTGCGTGAGCTTTATAAGAAATTGGTCGATCAACAATGACGCGTATCGCCATGTGGTCAGGTCCACGCAACCTGTCGACGGCTATGATGTATGCGTTTGGAAACCGGTCCGATTGCATCGCGATTGATGAGCCGTTGTATGCCGCCTATTTGGCGCAAACAGGTTTGGTTCACCCGATGCAGGATGCAATATTGGCAAGCCAGCCAACAAACGCGCAGGACGCGCTTATGGCGCTGACCAAACCTCAAACGTTGCAGTATGAAAAGCATATGACACATCATATGTTGCCGACGTTTTCACGTGACTGGCTTGGCGATGTGAAGAATGCCTTTCTAATTCGACATCCAGCGCGGGTGATTGCCAGCTATCAGGCGAAACGGGAAAGCCCCACGTTTGACGACCTTGGGTTTGCGCAGCAGCTTGAGTTGTTTGAGACGTTTGGCGGCGTGGTGATTGATAGTGCAGATATTCGTGCTGATCCGCGGCAAATGCTTGGTAAACTTTGTGATGCGCTGGGCATTCCGTTTGACGAGGCGATGCTTTCGTGGCCGTGCGGCCCCAAGGATTTTGATGGTGTTTGGGCGGAGCACTGGTACGGCGCTGTGCACAATAGTACCGGATTTTCTGGTGCTGAGGGCCCATTGCCCGAAGTCACAAAAGAAAACGCGCCCCTGTTGGAGCGCGCTTTGCCAATTTACGAGACACTGTCAAAGCACTGCCTCAAACCTGATTGATATGTCTTACTTGAGACGACGGTCGCGCGCAGCGAGAAGTTTCAAGCGAAGTGCATTCAGTTGAATGAAGCCTGCTGCATCTTTTTGATCGTAAGCGCCTGCGTCATCTTCGAATGTGACGTGTGCTTCAGAGTAAAGCGAGTGATCAGACCAGCGTGCGACTGTGCGCACAGAGCCTTTGTAAAGCTTCAGCTTAACAGTTCCGGTTACGTGACGCTGCGAGTGGTCGATTGCAGCTTGAAGCATCTCACGCTCTGGGCTGAACCAGAAACCATTGTAGATCAGTTCTGCGTAGCGTGGCATCAGCTCGTCTTTGAGGTGCGCTTCGCCACGGTCCAGCGTGATCTGCTCAATGCCGCGGTGTGCTTCAAGCAGGACAGTTCCGCCCGGTGTTTCATAGATACCGCGTGACTTCATGCCCACAAAACGGCCCTCAACCAGATCAAGGCGACCAACACCGTTGCGGCCACCTATTGTGTTCAATTCGGTCAGCACTTCGGCAGGCGACATTGCTTTGCCGTCGATGCTTACTGCGTCACCTTTTTCAAAGCCGATCTCGATGAATTCAGCTGTGTTCGGTGCGTCTTCTGGGTGGACCGTGCGTTGGTAGACATAATCGGGTGCTTCAACGGCCGGGTCTTCCAGAACCTTGCCCTCAGACGAGGTGTGCAAAAGGTTTGCGTCAACGCTGAATGGTGCTTCGCCGCGCTTGTCTTTTGCGATTGGGATTTGGTTTTTCTCAGCAAAGTCGATCAGTTTGGTGCGGCTGGATAAGTCCCACTCACGCCATGGAGCGATGACTTTGATGTCAGGGTTTAGCGCGTATGCAGCCAGCTCGAAGCGAACTTGGTCATTGCCCTTGCCGGTTGCGCCGTGCGCAATCGCGTCTGCGCCAGTTTCTTCCGCAATTTCTACAAGGCGCTTTGAGATCAGTGGCCGCGCAATTGAGGTGCCGAGCAGGTAAAGACCTTCGTAAACGGCATTGGCACGGAACATCGGGAAAACGAAATCCCGAACAAATTCTTCACGGACGTCTTCAATGTAGATGTCAGAAGCGCCCATCATTTCCGCTTTGGCGCGCGCTGGCTCAAGTTCTTCGCCCTGACCCAAATCCGCAGTGAAAGTCACCACTTCGCAGCCATATTCTGTCTGCAGCCACTTCAAGATGATGGATGTGTCGAGGCCACCTGAATAGGCAAGGACGACTTTTTTGGGTGCAGACATTGGCGTTCTCCTGATCACGTATGGCGGCGGGATAATCCGTTTTGTTACCTGCGGCAAGGGATGCTGCTTTCTGAAACATTGTTCTGTGATAGGGTGGCGAGACCAGAGGGAACGCACATGACCGATTTTGTACAAAGAGCCAAAGCATCCGAGACAGAAATGCGCGCCTTGTTCGAGGCATCGCCGCTTCAAAGAAATGCGCACCTTAGCGAAATGTACGATGCTGATATCTGGTTAAAGCGAGAAGATCTGACACCTGTGCGCAGTTACAAAATTCGCGGTGCATTTAATGCGATGCGCAAGTGTTTGGCGCAGACCCCGGATCAGCAGTTGTTTGTGGCCGCGAGTGCGGGAAATCACGCCCAGGGCGTTGCTTATGTATGTAAGCATTTCGGGCGACGCGGCGTCATATTTATGCCTGTAACAACGCCGCAGCAGAAGATTGATAAAACACGTATTTTCGGTGGGGATGCGATCGAGATTGTGTTGGTTGGTGACTATTTCGACAGTACTTTGGCTGCCGCGCGCGCTTATTGTGATGAACAGGGTGCGCATTTTCTATCACCCTTTGATGACCCCGATGTGATTGAGGGGCAGGCGTCAGTTGCAGTTGAGATGATGCAACAGCTTGGTGCTGCGCCTGACGTGATCGTCTTACCTGTGGGCGGCGGCGGTCTTTCATCGGGCGTGACTGCTTACATGGCCAGTCAGGGGTCTGATGCTGATTTGTACTTGGTTGAACCCGAAGGTGGAGCAAACCTAACGGCAGCGCTTGAGGCGGGTGTGCCGGTTGCGCTGGATCATGTTGATACTTTTGTTGATGGTGCGGCGGTTGGGCAAATCGGCGATGCAACCTTTGATGTTCTAAAGAACACACCGCTGGATCGCGTCATTAGAATTGCCGAGGACCGTATTTGTACAACTATGTTGGATATGTTGAATACCGAAGGTGTCGTACTCGAACCTGCGGGCGCGTTGGCGCTTGATGCACTTAAAGACATTTCGAACGATATTCGGGGCAAACGGGTGGTTTGTATCGCTTCGGGCGGCAATTTCGATTTCGAAAGGCTACCGGAAGTGAAAGAGCGGGCGCAGCGATCAGCTGGTTTGAAGAAGTACTACATTCTTCGGATGCCCCAACGACCTGGCGCCTTGAAAGATTTCCTTCACATGCTGGGACCCAGTGACGACATTGCACGGTTTGAGTACCTCAAGAAGTCAGCGCGCAACTTTGGGTCTGTTTTGATTGGTATCGAAACCACTGATCCATCCAGCTTCACACGTCTTACGGATTTGATGGAGCAGGGTGGTTTTGGCTATCGCGACATCACCAACGATGGTGCGCTAGCCGAATTCCTGATTTAGGCGCTTGGCACTAAGGTTGGTTAGAAACACATCAATCGTGCTGTCATAGGCCTGTCGCAAGGTAGCAACGTGAGCAACATCTTCGGGCTGTTGTTCGATCTGTTTTGCGGCTTCAACCACATCGGACATGCCGAAGTTAACCGCACTTCCGCGAATACCGTGCGCAATTTTAGAGCGCTCAGCATCTGTTTTGCTGCCCTCAAGCGCGCCAAGAAGCTCGCGCGTTTCAATGTCAAAAATTTTAACGACTTCATCAAATATCTCGTCGCCGACATCGCTTTGCAATGCCCTGACTTGCGCCCAATCAATCATTTTGTTCCCCCGGTATTACACCAGATATCGGCAAAGAGTTTTAATTTAACATGACTGAAATCGAGGAAATCTTAACTTAATCTTCAAGCCTTCGTGACACGCGTGTCAGATGATTTTGGAACAGCCAGAAAACGCCAGGAATGTAGCCAAACGCGTGTTGGTTGCTGATGATAGCGCCCTTCAAAGACGCATCTTATCAAAAATTCTAGAGGCACGTGGCTATCATGTAACTCAGGCGACGGATGGCGCAGAGGCGCTTGAGATGTGCCGCAGCGCGCAGTTTGACGTGATCATCAGTGATTGGATGATGCCGCAACTAACAGGGCCAGAGTTTTGCCAAAAATTTCGCGCTATGGAAGACGGAACCTACACGTATTTTGTGCTGCTCACCACCAAGGGTGATGCGGCAGATATTGCGTTTGGGCTTGAAGCAGGCGCGGATGATTTCCTGACAAAGCCTGTGGACGGTTCTGAACTTCAGGCGAGGTTGGGTGCAGGCCACCGGATTGTTGAAATGCAACGTGAGCTATTTATCCGAAACGCTGAGATCGCTGGTGCGTTGGGCGAGATTCAGCGCCTATATGATATTTTAGACCGTGATTTACAGCAGGCAAAAACGCTTCAAATGTCGCTGTTGCCAGAGCCAAATGTAACCTTTGGTCGTGCCAGCATTTCGTTGGGCTTGCGGTCCAGCGGCCACGTCGGTGGCGATCTGGTTGGCTACTTCAAGATTAACGAAAATCAGGTGGGTCTGTTTGGTCTTGATGTGTCGGGTCATGGCGTATCAAGCGCGTTGATGACGGCGCGCCTTGCGGGGTATCTCTCGGCTGGTGATCCCGTACAAAACGTCGCCATTGATAACCAAGCGGGCAGGTCCGCGGCCGTTTCTCCGGAACGGGTTGTCCGACGTCTCAATGACATGATGTTTTCAGAAATTGCGACAGAACATTATTTCACCATTCTTTATGGGGTGATTAATACTGAAACGGGAGATTTTTCATTTTGCCAAGCAGGCCATCCGCACCCAATCCTGCAGCGAAGTGCGGGCTCGGCGCAGCGCCTTGGCGCTGGTGGATTGCCGGTAGGATTGATCGAGGGCGCGTCATATGAATTGTCTCATGTTCAACTTTATGCCGGTGATCGGGTCTTTATTGGGTCAGACGGGATCACCGAGGCGCTGAACAAAAAAGGTGAGATGTTCGCAGAACATGGGCTTTGCGAGTTGCTAGAGCGAAGCCGCTCTCTTTGTGGCGACCGCCTCTTGGAGAGGGTCGTTGATGAGGTCACGCGGTTTACTGGCTCAAATGACCTTGAAGATGATTTGTCGGCTATTTCGTTGGGGTTCAGAGCTGCTCAATAAGGCTACTCAAAAACATCCGGTCACCATCATTACCTAATGCGTCAACTGCCTCGCTCATTGGCATCCAGACCGCATGGTGGCCTTTTTCAATAGGCTCACTCAATTTCAAAACAGGTGTTCCCACGTAAATGGAACACAGCTTTTCGGCCCAAAGATCGTACTCGGGCATAAACGTGAAGCGACGAAAGGCGCCTAGCTTTCGAAGATTAGCAGCACGCCAGCCGGTTTCCTCAAAGATTTCACGGTGCAGGGCGGGGATTGGATGTTCGCCGACCTCAACGCCGCCGCCAGGCAGTTGAAATTCAGGTTCTGGCCGTTCTTGAAAGGTCAGAAGTATGTCGCTTCCACGTCGCAAAATAGCGTAGGCTCCGGGGCGATGAACGTAGCGCTGACCGGCCTTTGGTGTCTCTCCAATTCGCATCATCATGGCGCTGCCCCTTTTTTGCGTGCTTTACGTGCCTATATTGCCACGATATGTCGCCACGACCCGGCTTAGGAAATCACATGTCGAACACATCGAAAATCGCTTGGGACGACACTGTCCTACCGTTCCAACTTGATCAATCGGATATTCGAGGCCGCGTTGCGCGTCTTGATGGGGTGTTAGATCACGTTTTGGCGCAACATGATTATCCACCGCTGATTGAGGCGCTGGTGGCGGAAATGTCCCTGTTAACGGCGCTAATCGGTCAAACGATCGCGCTGCGGTGGAAGCTGTCTTTGCAGGTGCGCGGCAACGGTCCGGTGCGTTTGATCGCGACGGATTACTACGGCCCCACTGATGACGGGCAGCCCGCACGCATCAGGGCCTATGCCAGCTATGACAAAGACGCGATCGATCTGAACGGCGATGGGTACGACCAAATCGGTAATGGTTATTTTGCGATCTTGATTGATCAAGGCAAAGGCACCCAGCCCTATCAGGGCATCACACCAATTGCGGGTGGCTCGCTGTCAGCTTGTGCAGAGGCGTATTTTGCTCAATCCGAGCAACTGCCAACGCGCTTTGCGCTTACTTTCGGCCGCTCCACAATTGCGGATGAACAGGAAAGCTGGCGCGCGGGCGGCGTGATGTTACAGCACATGCCCAAGGCGTCGCCTTTGATGGCAAAGAAAGATGCGCCAGACGGATCTGGTGAGGCATTGGTCACAGCTTCTGATCTTCTGGAGGACGATGCGGCGGAAAACTGGACGCGCGCTAATGTGCTGCTTGATACTGTCGAGGAGCTTGAGTTGATCGGCCCCTCCGTATCGCCAACAGATTTGTTGCTGCGGCTGTTCCACGAGGAAGAGCCCCGCGTGTATGAAGCCCAGCCCGTTCGCTTTGGATGCACATGTTCTGAGGAGCGCGTAAAGCAAAGCCTATCAATTTATTCTGCCTCAGACATTGGTCACATGACCACCGACGAGGGGTTGGTTGAGGCCGATTGCCAGTTCTGCGGCGCACACTACGAAATGGACCCAAAGACAGTTGGATTCGAGGCAGAAGGTGCCTCTGACTGATCTAAGATCTCAAATGTTGGGGTTCCTTGCGACTGCGCAGGGGGCCTCATCCGATTTTGATCTAAACCCTGACTTGCCCTACCCAACGAGCAAGACGCGCCCTGCGGGAGTGCTTGTTTTGATACGTGAAACTGCGGGTGCGCAGGAAGTTTTGCTGACCAAGCGTTCTGCCAAGCTGCGCCATCACCCGGGCCAGATTGCGTTCCCTGGTGGCAAGCAAGACCCCGAAGACGCGGATGTCATTGAAACCGCCTTGCGTGAGGCGCGTGAGGAAGTTGGGTTGCCTGACGGTGTGGTGGACGTGCTTGGCACGCTGCCGACACACATAACCGTCACCAGCTTCGACGTGACACCTGTTGTTGCTTTGTTGAAAGAACCTTTTGAGGTGGTCTGCGAAGCTGGCGAAGTGGACGAAGCTTTCTGGGTGCCGCTTGATCATCTTTTGGATGCAGGCAGGTATGCGGTGCAGTCGCGCCGCTGGTCCGGTACGTGGCGGTCTTATTATACGGTACCCTTTGGCCCTTATTATATTTGGGGGGCCACGGCGCGCATGCTAAGAACGCTCGCGGAGGCGGCGCAATGACACAATTTGACTGGCTGCAAGCAAAAGCACCGCAGACTGTTTTGGCCCTACTCAATGCCGATGGCGGCGCGGGGTATGTCGTGGGCGGGTGTGTGCGAAACGCGTTGATGGGGCGTGCCATAACCGACTTGGATATGGCTACGTCCCTTGTTCCAACCGAAGTAATTGCTCGCGCAGAAGCAGCAGGCCTTCGCGTTATTCCGACGGGTATTGAGCATGGCACAGTCACTGTTGTGGCACATGGCTCTCCGTTTGAAGTGACTACATTCAGAAGTGATGTTGAGACGGATGGCCGGCACGCAAAAGTAGCGTTTTCTACATCAATCATTGAAGATGCTAAGCGGCGCGATTTTACAATGAATGCGTTGTACGCCAACCAAAGTGGTGAGGTGATTGATCCGTTAAACGGTCTGCCTGACCTTCATGCGGGCCTTGTCAGGTTTATTGGTGACGCGGATGATCGCGTTGCCGAGGACTACTTGCGCATTCTGCGGTTTTTTAGATTTCAGGCTTGGTACGGTAGTTTTGAGCTTGGGCTTGATGCGGATGCTCTGGCAGCCTGTGCTGGTGGTATCGAAGGGTTGGGGCAAATCGCCCGTGAGCGTATTGGCGCTGAAATGGTTAAGCTTATGACCGCGCCTGACCCAAGCCTTGCCGTGTCTGCAATGGCGCAAACTGGGGTTCTGAATGCCGTTGTTGAAGGCGGGTTCACGAATATATTGTCGGTTTTTGTACATCTGAGCGCAGATTTGGCTGTTGACCCAATGGCGCGACTTGCTGCTGTCACAGGTGATGTTTCGACGTTGCGGTTAAGTAACGCACAGCAGAAACGATTTGCGATTTACCGTGCTGAGATGGGATCAATGACCGCGGCTGCTGCATTGGGTCATGAACATGGATTTGAGGTTGGTGCGCTGTGCCTTGCCTTGCGCGCTGCGATGTTTGAGCAACCATTGAATGGGCTAAATGACGTTCGCCGTGGGGTAGAGGCAGTTTTCCCTTTGGTTGCTGCTGACCTTATGCCGGCGTATTCGGGCGCTAAGTTGGGCGCGGCCCTTCGGGATGCAAAAGACCGATGGATTGCATCTGATTTTGCACTGACAAAAGATGACTTAATTGAAGGGCTGGAAAATGGCTGAAGTGACGATTGAACGGCTTGGCCATAAAGGTGACGGGATTGCAGCGGGACCGATATTCGTACCGCGCACCTTGCCAGGGGAGGTGGTGAAGGGCGATATCGACGGTCAGATCATGGCAAAGCCGGCAATTCAGACGCCCTCTGACCACCGCATCAAAGCACCTTGTTCACATTACAACAGCTGCGGTGGTTGCAGTTTACAGCACGCCCATGATGATTTTGTGTCCAATTGGAAGAAAGAAGTTGTTCAATCGGCGCTTGCCTCACGCGGGATTGAGCGTGTGGTGGATGCCATTCATACCAGTCCAGCACAAAGCCGTCGGCGCGCTAAGCTGACGGGTAAGCGGACAAAGTCAGGTGCGCTTGTGGGCTTTCATGGCCGCGCGTCTCATACTGTTTTGGCGGTGCCCAATTGTAAAATCCTTCATCCTGAGTTGTTGAGCCTCATTCCCGTGTTGGAGCAGCTGACAGTTGAGTATGGCTCTCGCAAGGGGGAGGTTGAGTTTACCGCCACCGTTACCAATACGGGCATTGATCTGGATGTTGCCGGTGCAAAGCCCGCTGGCCCGCAAGAGCAAGCGGCGTTGGCACAACTGACGGTTCAGCACGGGGTTGTGCGCCTGACATGGAACGGTGAGTTGTTGGCGATGGAAACACCGCCGCAATTGACGATGGGAAAAGCGGCGGTTTCGCCACCGTCCGGCGCGTTTTTGCAAGCCACGGAACACGGTCAGTTGGCGCTTGAAGCGTTCATCATCAATAATATCGTAGGTGCTGCAAAAGTTGCAGATTTGTTTGCAGGTTGCGGCACATTCAGCCTGCCAATGGCGGCTCATGCGGCTGTTCACGCGGTTGAAGGTGAAGCCGATATGATTGATGCGTTGGCCAAAGGTTGGCGCATGGCCAGTGGCCTTCATTCGGTCACCACAGAGGCGCGTGATTTGTTTAGACGGCCACTGATGCCGGATGAGTTGCGCAAATTTGATGTCGTTGTGCTTGACCCGCCGCGCGCCGGTGCTGAGGCGCAGGTTCAAGAGATTATCGAAAGTGAGGTGCGTAAGGTTGTGATGATTTCATGCAGCCCCGTAACCTTCGCCCGCGATGTAGAGGCGTTGATGAAAGCTGGATTTTCTTTGGAAAAACTGGAGGTTGTGGATCAATTCAGGTGGTCTCATCACGTTGAAGTCGCAAGCGTCCTTACGCGGTAAATTTGCATCACTCTGACCGTGCGCAACATTTTAGTAGAAATCTGACACCAAAAGATATATTGCTCGTATCAATAGTTAAGCGGCGCCAAAAGCCGTAACTTTTGAGGCGGAGTAGTAACCATGTCAGCGATTAGGTTCGTTGTCCGTGATGGCACGGGCAATTTACAGCGCGGAACCGTTCTGGAGAACGGCGATACCGCAGCTCTCAATATCGGCAGCAGCCAAGATATTTCACTGAATTTAAGGCGATCCGAAGTTGCTAGCTTTGACCGGCAAGGGAGTGACTTGGTTGTTACATTGACGGACGGCAGCGTTCTTACGCTTGGCGGATACTTCGTTGAGGCAGGCGCCGTTTCTAATCAACTGTTTCTAGGCGACGATGGCTTCCTCACAGAGGTGCAGATTTCCGAGCAAGGTGGGGATCTGATTTCAGCATATTATTCCGAGGCAGAAGCCTTTGGAAAGTGGAGTGCTGATGACGCACTTTTCTTCACACGCGGTGACAACGTCGATTTTGCAATTGCCGATGCAATCGTAACAGAGCCGGAGGCGGGTATGCTTGGTACCGCCCTTCTGACGGGTCTTGGTGGGATCGGCGCGACTGGTGCTGGTGCTGCGGTGGCTGGCGGCGCCGCGCTGTTGGTCGGTGGTGGCGGAGGAGGTGGTGGAGACAACACGCCACCTGACGCCTCAATTACAGCGGGCACAGTCTCTGTTGGGCATACGGTCAATGCGGTTGATCATGGCGACGGCGTTGATGTTTCCGGCGTTGGTGAGCCTGGTGCAGCGCTTCAGGTTACGGTTGACGGCAACACCCGCGAGACAATTGTGGCTGAGAACGGCACATGGACCGTCACATATGAGGAAGGTGTTCTGGAGGGCGGTGAGTATACGCTACCAGTTTCCATCTTGGCTACGGATGAAGCAGGTAACACTGCAACCTCAACGGACACCCTTCATATTGACACCTTGGCGCACGTCACGCTTGAGACTGAGACAGTTGAGCAAGATGGTGTCGTAAGCGCTGCAGAAGCCAATGACGGCATTACCATCACTGGAACGACTGAGATTGGCTCAACAGTTTCAGTGCAAATGGGTTCTGTGACGCACATGGCGACTGTTGCCGATGACGGTACATGGACTGCTGTTTTTGCCGCGTCAGAAATTCCCGCTGGCGAGTATGAAGCAACCGTGGTCGCGACGGCTACCGACCCATACGGAAATACTGCATCAACCACATCCACATTGGATATTGATACGATCACATCTGTGGCGATCACATCGACTCAGGTTGAGGGTGAGAATGTAGTTAACGGTGCTGAGCGGAACGATGGCGTTGTACTGACTGGTACTGCCGCGCCCGGATCAAGCGTGAGTGTGGCGATTGGTGATGCAACCTACGATGCCCCTGTAGCGAACGATGGCACCTGGAGCGTAACATACCCCGCAACCGACTTCCCCAACGGTGAGTATGAGTTGACGGCAATCGCGACAGCTACTGACGCGGTCGGTAACGTGGTAACTGCAAGCCATACGTTTGACGTGGATACATATGTAAACGACCTCACCAAAACAGGTGGTCCCGTTGGTGGTGATGGTGTCATCAACATTGCTGAGGCCGCGGAAGGCGTTTCCCTGACTGGGACGGTTGAGCCTGGATCAACGGTTCAGGTGACGCTTGGCGCAGTCACTTTGCCTGCAGTTGTACAGCCGAATGGCGATTGGTCTGTGGCTTTCAATGGTGCACAGATCCCTACCGGTGAAACACCTACAACACTGACGATTGATGCAACTGATGCGGCTCAAAATACGACTTCAATTAGCGAGACTGTTCAGATTGACCGTGATGCGGGTTTCCTGACGTTGAGTGCGGATCCAATCGAAGGCGATGACGTCATCAACTTTAACGAGGCCAGTGACGGTGTGGTGCTGCATGGCACCGCCACACCTGGGGCTGTTGTGAATGTTACCCTCGGCGGGGTTGAGCACACGGCTGTTTCAGATGTGAACGGCAATTGGACCACGACATATCTGCCAACCGAAGTAGCCGGTGGAACGTACCCGTCCTCTATCACTGCCACCACAACTGACAGCGCTGGCAATACTTTGTCTGTGGCTGACAGTGTGCGCGTTGATACGGTGGTTGATAATCTGGGCATCCAGCAACCAATCGAAGGTGATAACATCATCAGCCAGTCTGACGCAGCAAACGGAGTTCTGATCTCTGGCACGTCCGAAGTTGGATCAACTGTGGTTGTTGCGTTTGGCACATCGTCTCTTACCACGGTTGCAGACGGTAACGGTAATTGGAACGTGACTTTCCCCGCGTCTGCTGTTCCCGCCGCCGAGATCGCCTCTACGGCTGTTACAGCTACTGCCACTGATCTTGCTGGCAACGTACGCGATGTATCTGCCAACGTGCGCATCGATACGATCGTTAGCAACATGTCCATTTCCGGCACTGCGGTTGAGGGCGACAATGCTGTTAACGCAAGTGAATATTCAGACGGTGTTGTGCTGAACGGCACGACTGAAATTGGCTCAACTGTGTCCGTCGCCATTAACGGTGTGTCGCAACAGGCAACTGTTGCACCAAACGGCGATTGGAGCATTTCGTTTGATCCCGCCACTTTGCCCCTTGGTGATTATACTGCGAACGTTGTCGTTACAGCGACTGATGCAGTTGGCAACGTGAAGTCGCTTAACACGTCGTTTGATGTAGACACGCAGGCACCCGATGCGCCTTTGATCCGGTCATTTGATAAAGATGCTCGTGACGGTGTTGTTGAAATTGGTACCGAGACCACAACTGACACGTTTACCATTACTGAAATTACCGCAGGCGGTAGCGCCAATAATGTGACATTTACTCAAACCGAGAACACATTGCGTGACCGGACAGACTTTGAGTTTACTCACGGTGTGCCGGATGGCTCACAGTTGGTGGTTACGGCGGATGATGCATCAGGAAATTCAAATTCAACGTTGTTTGTGTTGGACGATGTTGCGACCGATATTGTGGATCTCAATGTGGCTGCACTTGGCCAATTTGATATCGGTTCTATCAATCTGTCGCTGGCTGAGGACTCACAACTCACGATTACAGCCGATGATCTTGAAAGCCTATCTTCAAATTCCAACACAGTGCGCATCAACGGCGGCAGTGACGATACGGTCAACATCCAAGGCGCCGTTCGTGCGAACACAACCGAGACAATCAATGGCCAAACCTTTGATGTGTATTCTCTCGGTAACGAGGGTGGCAGCCTCGTTATTAACGAAGACATTAACGTTATTATCTAAACCCGTGACGGGCGCAGTGATTACTTGATCTGCGCCCTTTCGGGGCAAGGTTTACGAGTGCGTGGAGACTAAGTGGTGACTTTCAACATCCCCAAAAGACCAATAATCGCGGCAGGTATTGCCGTGGTTGTGTTGTCTGGATGTGTGAACCCGCTTCCCGAAGTCACACGTGGAACCAAAGCGTTGTTTTCACCTAAAACTAATAGCGCTGATGCGGCGCAATCGTCATCAAGTAAGATCATCACAACGCTTCAATCGCGCCAGAGTGTTCTGCCAAAAAACAGCCCGTTTTCTGAGATCAGCGATGGTGTGCTGGCAGCAAATGCACGCACAGCCGAGGCTGAGCTGCGTGCGGCCAAATTACGGTCGCAGGCGCGCTCCAAGAATTGGCTACCCACGATTGGTCCGTCTGTATCGCTGACATCTTTGGGTGGTGTTGTGGCAAGTCTGCTGGTCGAACAGGTTCTTTTCGATAATGGAAAGAAAAAGGCCGAACGCGCGTTTGCTGCTGCTGATGTTGAGGTCGCTGCAGTAAATTTGGCGATAGATACCAATAACCGCGTTTACACAGGTCTCGATCTATATCTGACCGCACAAAGTGCCAAAGCCCGCGCGCGTGTGGGCAAATCTGCGGTAGAGCGGATGGTGAAATTTGAGTGGGTGATGAGCGAACGGGTGCGTGGTGGTGTGTCAAACCGCGCTGATCTTCAGGTCATTCAACAAAAAGCAGCCGAGATCCGCTCTGCCTATGCGCAGGATGTCGAGGAGGCGAACACTGCTTTAGCTGAACTTGCCGCAATGTCTGCAACCTCTATCCATGATGTGATGGGTATCTCCGATATTCCGGTTCTGAACGATAGTGCCGAGCCGCTGTTGGTCATGCGCGCGCATGCCGAGAAAGACCGCGCAATTGCCGAGGCCACCGCGGCCCGTGCTGGTTTGTTGCCGGGGCTGACGCTTAGTGGTTCTGTCGGCAGTGACGGGTCGCGCGGCGCAGGTGTTTCAGCTGGGGCTGAAAATGGGATCGGCTTTGGGTTGGGTTCTGATCTGAAGGCAATTGATGCACAGCGGGACGCGGCGAAGCGACAAGTTGCCCAAGCCGTAGAGGATAGCAACCGCCGCCTCGCCAAGCTTGAGCAACAGCTCATCTCGGTTCAGCGTCAGCAATCACAGAGCCAGTCTTTGCTAGATGGTGCGAATGCGAACCTTGATTTGTTTGAGCAGCAATATGATGCGGGTCAGCGGCCCGTGATGGATGTGATCAACGTTTACGAGGCGAAAATCCGCAGTGAGCGGGCACACGTTACCCATCAATTCGAGGTCGCTCGCATTCAATTGGAAATCGCCAAAGAACTTGGTTTGTTGGCAGACGGAGAAGAGATTTGACCGGACCTGTTCTTGCCTTTGATATCAACGCCCGAAAAGACGGTAAGCTGCAAAAAGTGACCCGCAGCACCAAAGCGGATGCGCAGACAGAGCCTACGCCCAATATTGATGTCACGCCCGCTGTTGATCCCTTTGCAGAGAAACTGAGATCACGGGCGCAGCTTGCAAGTGTTTATGCGGGTATTTTGGGCGTGGAGGCAGTTACCTCTGACGTTCTTGAGGCGATGGTTTCAGATGCAGATCATAATACTGGCGAAGTAACGGCAGGCGATATGGCGCGCGGGCTAAAGCAGGCGGGCCTCACCACTGAGGTGGCGACTGTGAATGTCTGTACGGCAGATCACTGGCCAGCCATTGCAATGATGACGAGCGGCCAGTTTGTTTTGGTGCTGCAGCAAAGCCAAGATACTCTAACGATTTACGACATCACATGTTCAGACAATCGCGCAGAGGTCCCTCTAGAGGAGTTTGAAAGCGTCTTTACAGGCATCATTGTGCGCGGTGAGGTGCGCCTTCAACAGCTTGCCACGAAGCATGCTGCTAAGTCTGCGCGCGCGCATTGGTTCTGGGGCGAATTTCCAAAATATAAGCGTCAACTAATTGAGGTTGGCGTGGGCTCTTTCGTGGCAAATATCTTGGCCGTGTCAGTCGCGCTGTTTTCGCTTCAGGTGTATGACCGCGTCATTCCCCATCAATCCACGGCAACGCTTTGGGTGCTTTTTGTTGGCGCTGGCTTGGCGCTTTTGATGGAAGCATTTCTAAAGATTGCACGGGCGCGACTGCTTGATTCAGCGGGCCGTCAGATTGAGCTTTCAGTTCAAAATGTGCTGATGCAGCGCGTGTTGGGTATGAAAGCCGGTAAGGGCGCGTCCCCTTCATCTCTTTACAATGCCATGCGCGAGTTCGGTTCTGTTCGCGAGTTTTTTACAGCCTCAACCATTGGCAGCCTGACGGATATTCCGTTTGTATTTGTTTTTCTTGCGCTGGTTTGGTCGATCGCAGGTGACTTGGTTTGGGTCCTTGTTGCCGGTGGCGCATTGATGGTGATCCCCGGGTTCTTCTTTCAGAAACGCATGATCAAGCTGACGCAAGAGACACAAGGCGCTAGCGCCAAGGCAAGCCGGTTATTGCACGAAGCGATTTACGAAGCGGACACCGTAAAAGCACAGCGCGGCGAAGAGCGTTTCCGCCGCGTCTGGACCGAGTTGATGACGCTTTCTAGCTTGAAATCATCAGAGCAACGCAAGCTGGCAAGTACGCTCACTTTTTGGAGCCAAGGCGTACAGCAAGCGACTTATGTCGCGGCGGTCGTGGTCGGCACGTATATGGTTTTTGCCGGACAGTTCACAGTTGGGTCCATCATTGCTGTTGGTATTCTCACAAGCCGTACACTTGCACCCCTTACTCAATTTGCAGGCACTATGGCGCGTTGGACAAACGTGAAAGCTGCTCTGGATGGTCTTGATGACGTGGCTGACGCAGAGCAGGAACTTAACGAGGATAGAACATACCTTCGCCGTGAAATGATGGAGGGTACGTTTGAGTTGCGCGACCTGAAATTCCAGTACGATGTAGACGGCGCGCCAACACTTGATGTGGCTGCAGTGAAAATCCTGCCGGGACAGACTGTGGCGGTGTTAGGAAGCAACGGTTCTGGGAAGTCGACTTTGCTTAAGTTGATTTCAGGGCTCTATGCGCCCACTGACGGTCGGGTTCTTTTGGACGGTGTGGACATGAACCAAGTGCACCCCAAGGATATCCGTCGCAATGTGGGTTACCTGTCTCAGGATGTGCGGCTTTTCGCAGGAACACTGCGCGATAACCTGAACTTGAACATGCTTGAGCGTGACGATGACCGCTTAATGCAGGCGCTTGAGTTTGCGGGGCTTGGAGAACATGTCAAAAACCACCCCAAGGGTTTGGATCTGGTGATCCACGATGGGGGTGAGGGCCTTTCGATTGGCCAGCGTCAGTCCATCGGCTGGGCGCGGATTTGGCTGCAAGATCCCAAAATTGTGCTGCTCGACGAGCCGACAGCTGCGCTTGATCAAGGACTTGAGGGTGCACTTGTTGAACGGCTGAAGGGCTGGCTTACAGGGCGCACCGCGATCATTGCCACACACAGGGTTCCGATCCTTGCGCTTACAGAGCGGACTTTGATTTTGCAGCATGGTCGCCTCACGGTTGATGGGCCACGCGAACAAGTTCTTAACCATCTTGCTCAAACCAAAAAGAAGGTAAGCTGATGGCAACTATTGACGCAGATTTGAACGAAACAATGCGTGGGCCAAGCATTATCATCTGGCTCGTTGCAGCAACATTGGCGGTGTTCATTGGCTGGGCCGCGTTTGCGTGGATTGATGAGATTGTGCGCGCGGATGGTGAGGTCGTCAGCAGTTCGCGTCCTCAGATCATTCAGAACCTTGAAGGCGGCATCCTGTCAGAGATGCTGGTGAGCCAAGGCGATACGGTTCAGCCGGGGCAAGTGCTTGCCACACTTTATGCTACGCGGTTTCAAACGGCGGTCGATGATCTGCAAGAACAGATTGACGCGCTTGAGGTTCGCCGTCTGCGCCTTGAGGCAGAAGTTGCTGGCGCGTTTGATTTTGACGTTGCTGCTGATCTTGCTGCGCGGCAGCCTGAGATGGTCGCCTCCGAGCAAGCGCTTTTGAACGCCAGGCAAAGCGATTATGTCAGCCGAACCCAAGGCGCGCGAAACGTGTTAGCGCAGGCCGCTAAGGAACGTGAGCTACTCGAGAATTTGCTTGAACGTAAAATCGTCTCTTTGATTGAAGTTACCCGCGCCCGCAAAGCCCACGGTGACGCCGAGATCAAATACAATGAAATCGTTACGCAAGCTGAGCTGGAGCGCGCTGGGCAGTATTCAGACACATTGAAAGAAATTGCGACGTTGCGGCAAAACTTGAAAGTTGCCCAAGATCAACTGGAACGAACGATCATTAAGTCCCCAATGCGTGGCGTGGTGAATAACCTCAGCATTACGACGATCGGTGGCGTTGTGCGGCCTGGCGAGGAGATATTTCAGATCATCCCACTTGATGAAGAGTTGTTCGTTGAGGCGCGCGTGCGGCCCGAGGACATCGCCAACATCAAGCGGGGGCAAGACGCGACCATAAAGCTTTCTGCCTATGACTACACGATCTATGGAAGTCTGAAGGGGCAGGTTCAGTTTATCTCGGCGGACACGTTTAAGGATGACAGAAAGCCAGACGGTGATCCGCATTACAAAGTGACGCTTCAGGTTGATCTTGCTAATCTGAACGACCGGCAAGCATACATTGAGATCCGGCCCGGGATGCAGGCGCAAGTAGAGCTTCATACGGGCGAAAAGACTGTGTTGCAGTATCTTTTGAAGCCTTTGTATAAATCGCGTGAGGCGTTTCGCGAGCCATAGGCCGTAGTCAGTAATGTCTTTGTGATAGTAGCGTTTTGCAGTAAATGTGCCGAAAGACAGTGAAAAACTGAGGGCAGGTATTGATGCAACGGCGAACACTTCTCCTTGGGCTTATGGGCCTTGGGCTTGCGGGATGCGGTCTTATGGGCGCGCCTAAAGCCTACCGCGGTCCTAAGGTTACTCAGATTACGGTGTCAAAATCACGCCGCAAAATGTGGCTGATGCAAAATAAGCGCATTCTGCGCCGCTATAATATTGGTCTTGGGTTTGCGCCCGAAGGTCATAAAAAGGCCGAAGGTGATGGTCGGACACCTGAGGGGACGTACTTCATCGACCGACGCAATCCCAATAGTGCGTATCATCTGTCTCTGGGTATTTCATATCCGAATGCAAACGACATGGCTGTCGCCAAGGCAGCAGGGGTTGAACCGGGTGGGGACATTTTCATCCATGGTCGCGGCCCGCGCTTTCAAAGGGCGCGAGGGGATTGGACATGGGGATGTATAGCCGTAACAGATCGTGAGATGACGGAAATCTACTCAATGGTCCAAACTGGAACGCCAATTGTGATTTTACCCTAAGGGCAGCGGCTCTTGGGGTGTTGCGGCAGCCTCACCTAAAACCAACGTCCACCAGATTTTGCCATTTGGTTCCTGAAACCACGCAAAACCCATTTCAGTTGCATCGGTATTCAGAATAACACGGCGTGTGCCTTCTTCTTCCATCCATGCGGCCAATGTCTCTAGCTCGGTCTCATAAGTTTCCGAGATTGCCTCACCTATGAATGCACCAGAGTATCCAGCGCGTGCGACGCGGTCTAATGGGGACGACCCGTCAGAGCCAAAGTGCCACGGTCGGTTTTGCACCGACATATCGCGCGCATGCGTGGCTGCTGCTGCCGTCAACTCAGCGCTCAATTCGATTGGTCCTGCCCCGGACGCTTGGCGCAGTGCATTTACTGAATCCAGCGTGCGGAACTGGATTTTGGCAGTATCGCGTTCGCGGATTTTATAGAGTTTTGGCCGAGGCTTTCCATCGATTGCCAGCTGTCCTGACGTAATCGGGGTACAAGCCGCTAATGAAAGCGCAACTGTCAGCGAAAGAAGAATGGGACGGATCATATCAATTAAAACCTCAAACCTTTCCCAACCTGTAAACCAACACCGTTGTAGATCAAACCCAGATTGGAAAAATCGTGGCGATCTAACGCTTGTTTGATTTGCTAGTGCGGCTTTCAGGCAATAATTATGTGTCAGATGGTTTTACCAGGAGCGATATTGATGAGCGACACTTTTAAATTGAGCCGCCGCGCGTTTGTCGGCGCTGCCGCGACGTCATTGGCCAGCCCAGCATTGGCCTTGGATGAGGAAATTGAAGTTGAGCGTGACATCTCTGAAGTTGTTCGTCGCAATATCTCAAGTTTTCGTGCGCTTGAGTGGCAGCCTTACTTTAGCAACCTTAAGAATGGCGCCGTGCTTGTAGATGTGACGTCTCGTGCGCTGCATTATTGGTCCGAGGACGAGAGTGTTTATAAACTCTACCCTACCAGTGTGCCGCTTTCAGATGATTTGACCCGTCTAGGGCGTACGCGGATCACGCAAAAAGTAGATGGCCCAAGCTGGCGTCCAACGCCTTCGATGAAAGAGCGTAACCCCGAATGGCCCGACTTCATTGGCCCCGGTCCGGACAATCCGCTCGGGACCCATGCGCTGTACCTGAGTTGGACATATTACCGCATCCACGGCACTCATGACACGCGCAAGATTGGGCGCAGGTCATCGAACGGTTGCATTGGTCTTTATAATGAACACGTCCAAGAGCTGTTTGATTTGACCAAAGTGGGTACTCAGGTTTTGCTCATTTAGAGATAAGTCTTTATAAAATCTTAGCTAACGGCGTTCTGCAGGCCGCCGTTTTTTATTGTCCAATTTCCGCCACAAACTGATCACTCAATTGCCTAGTTGCGCTGAAGCTGCGTTAACCCTGCGCGGTTAGCTTGCCAATAGGGTAATAGGTGGGTGAGTTTTATGTTGAGCTTGAGTTTTCAGGTTCGCCACGTTTGGGGCGAGCCAAATGAAGATATGCGGCCGCGCGATTTGGCAGTCTTTGCTAATCAGGCAGGTACATATCTGGGCGTTTTTGGCTTTCAAAATGATTGGTACGAGACTGTCTCGCTTGATGGCGGTGGCTTTGATATTGATGCGGAGCCAATTGTAGCCAATGCGCCGGACATCGCGTTAAATTTTGGAACACAATCAGTAACCGCAGGCGGTGCGCCAATCAGTTGGGCTTCTGGCGGCCTGAACAGCACCGACCTGTCTCATGCAAATTACGCGGTCAATTATACTGTCAGCCAAAACGAAAGCGGCCTGTCGCTGCTTGCTGGGGGGTATGGGGTCAGCGGTCTGCATCAGTTTTCAGTGGACGATGATACCACAACTGCCACGAGCACGGATAATGTTGCCAGCGATCATGCATATGGCAGCAATATCTCAAGCATCGTTGAATTTACCCTTGATGGTCGTGATTTTATCCTCACGGGGTCTGCGTCTGGTGGTGTGATTTTACTGGAAAGAACCCTGTCTGGGGACATAGGCGTTATCGATAGCCTTGGCGCGGTCGAGGGGCTTGGGTTTGGCGCCATTGTTGATGTGCAGGTGATTGAATTAGGCGAACAGCATATTGCACTTGTCACAACGGATCACGGCGCGCTGGCGACCCTTAGCATTTCGACTAATGCGCTGAACTTACTGGATTTTGTGATTGATACGAGCGAGACACGCTTGAATAACGCCGCTGCTGTAGAGACTTTCTACCACGAAGGTCAGGTCTTCATTCTGGTGGGCGGCGCTGATGCGGGGATTTCGTTGCTAAGCGTCATGGGTGACGGGCGGTTGCTGTCGCTGGGTCAATTCGCGGACACGGCTGAGGCATCTCTTGGTACGATCAATGAGATCGAGGTGATGAAAACGTCCAGCACGCTTCGTGTGTTTGTAAGTAGTGACACAATTAATGGCGTTGCGGAGCTTACGTTGCCCCTTTCTTTGCTACCGAATGCCACGCCGGTTATTGAGGGCACTATACAAGGAACTCCACAGAGTGACCTTCTTATTGCAGGTGATGAGCCGTCTGTCATTTATGGCAACGGTGGTGGTGACCTGTTTGTTGATGGTGCCTACAATGACGTTCTTTACGGCGGTGACAGTGCGGATCGGTTCATCCTAACATCTGACGGCCGCACAGATACGATCCGTGATTTCGATCTGATTGAGGATCGGCTTGATTTGTCTGCTTGGGGGTCGATCTATTCGTTTGACCAGATGGAAGTGAAGGGCCGATCAGACGGGTTTCGCCTTACCTACGGTTCAGAGGTTTTGGTTGTCGTTACTGGTACGCGCGCGGGCGCCAATGACATTGCTCACATTCTGGACACAAGTCTATCGCGGCCCACGGTTAATCTGATCGAAGGCGGGTCTGGGGACGGAAGTCTGATGTTCTTCTCATCGACTGAAACGACAATCTTCGAGGCAAGCCAACCCAATGCAAGCTTTATTGGAGGCACGGGGTTGGATGTGATTAGTTTTGCTGGGCTTGAGCAAGTGACCGTATCGCTCGACAATCCATCGCTTAACTCAGTCAACATTACGGGTCAGTCGTATCAAAGTATTGAAGGTGTCTTGGGGTCAGCAGGCGATGATATGATTTTGGGTGATAGCACCGCCAACAGCCTGTCGGGCGGTGATGGCGATGACATACTTTCGGGTGGTGGTGGTCGCGATATTCTCGAGGGCAATACGGGAAATGACAGCATTTTTGATACAAACGGTGGGGCGCAAATGCAGGGCGGTATCGGGAATGATTTTCTGCTCGCTTTAAGTGGTGCCAATCAGTTGATTGATGGTGACGTGGCAAGTCGTGTTCAAAACGCGGATACGCTGCTTGGTGGTTACGGCAATGATACCCTTGAAGGCGGCGCGGGTGACGACATTCTGGTGGGTGATTTTGGTGCGTTTTTGTACTGGGGTGACGACACATTGGAAGGTGGCCGTGGCGATGACATTCTGAATGGTGGTTACGGTGCTGACGTATTTGTGTTCCACCCAATGCATGGCAATGATGTGATTGGGCATACTTCTCTCACGGATCAGGCTGTGGTGATTGGTGCAGATTTTGATGTGGGGATTGATCGCTTAGAATTGACTGGGTTTGATGGTATTTCATCCCGCCAGTCAGCGCTTGATCAGTTCTATACCAACTCAAATGGTCACGCGGAATTCTCGCTTGAGGGCACTACGATTGAATTGTGGGGGGTTGGCCTTGATGCTTTGTCCGTTGGTGATTTGTGGGTGTGATTAGGCGTTTATTAAACCTGCTGTGATCTATGGCACCCATGTTTTTTAAGTTTGTGTGCAGGGCGGTAGTTGCCGCATTATTTATTGTGACATTAATCGCAAGCGGCGGTGGTGGCGGTGCAACGACGGGCGGTGGACCGGTTGTGGTTAATCCTCCTGTTGATCCACCGGACCCGCCTGACCCTACGCCCAATCCAGATGTGATTGTTTCTGTCGCAACCTTGGGTCTTGATAGCCTGTCTCTTGAAACTGCTCTGGGTCAAACGGAAGCGAATTTGACTAACAGAAGTCTGATCATTGATCAGATCAGCGTCGGCTTGATTGAAAACGCGTTGGGTTTGGGTCTGCAGCACGTTTTCCCGGTCTCGCCGGTTGGAGGGAATGTGAAGCTTGCTGTGCGGGCCTCTGCTAATTCTGCGGTTCCAATAGTTCCGACTGTTTATGAGGGCACTGCGATTGCTCAGGTCACAGACGGTACCGCAACTTACGCTGTCACAATGGACGCACGTACGACCTTACGTTTTATTGGTGGCGCTGGCCGCGCTGATGTCCTTGCCGATAGTGTCCGTACAGGTGGCGCTACAATCGGCCAATCGGGGGCGGCGAATTATAATCCTACGGGCGCAGAGATGATCGAAATTACAGGCATTGAATTAAGCGGCCCCACGTTGGTGAATGGTACGCAAACAGATGCCTCGGCAATTGGATTTGGCACGTCGGGAGCCGGCAACATTCTTGCAGGCAGCACTCAAATTTCAGTCACTGCCGTTCTAGCGGGGCCTTTAGCTGACGAAATCGCAGGGGTAGGCGGTGCATCAGGCCCTCTGGGAGAGGTCCTGATCACTTGGTCAGGTGCGCAGCTAGACTAATCGCTGGCACGCAGGGCGTTTATACCCAACCTTTTAGGTTGTCGTCGATTGTGTTGCAGAGCGCAGCAATGTGAGCATCATCATCATTAAGGCACGGAATATAGAGGAAGTCGTGACCACCAGCCTCTTCAAAACTCTCAAAGATTTCCTCGTTGATCTCTTCAAGCGTTTCAATGCAATCAGCTGAGAATGCAGGCGCACAAACTGCAATATTTGTTTTGCCCTTTTCCGCAAGCCGCGCGACTTCCTCGACGGTGTAAGGTTGAAGCCACTCTTCCGGCCCGAATTTAGATTGGAATGTTGTGATGATCTGCGTGTCATCCCAGCCTAAACGTTCTTTCAAAAGGCGCGTCGTTTTTTGACATTGGCAGTGATACGGATCACCCTCCATCAGGTACCGCTGCGGCACACCATGATAGCTACACACCAATATTTCGGGGCGCTTTTCGGCGTTGGCGTAGGCAGTCTCAATCGACTGGGCTAGCGCTTCAATGTAATCCGGACGCTCATAATACGCCGGCACCGTGCGCACGGTTGGCTGCCATTTTTCTTTCATCAAAACACGGAAGAATTCGTCATTTGCGGTGGCTGATGTTGCTCCGGCGTAGTGTGGATACAGCGGGAAAAACAAAATTTTCTGACATCCGGCTTCGATCATTGCGCGGACCTTGGATTTTGTAGACGGATTTCCGTAGCGCATACAAAAATCGACCATGACGTCATCGCCATAGGTCTCTTGCATCTGCGCTTTTATCTTAGCGGTTTGTTTTTTTGTGATCGTCATCAAAGGGCTCTCGCCCTCGTCGTGGTTCCAGATCGATTTATACGCTTCACCGCTAGAAAATGGACGCTTTGTTAAAATGATCAGTTGCAAAAGCGGCTGCCAAAGCCATGGGCTGTAATCAATGACACGCCGATCGGACAGAAACTCGTTCAAATACCGGCGCATCGACCAGTAGTCGTAATTGTCCGGTGTGCCCAGATTGGCGACCAAAACCCCAATCTTAGCAGGCTTCACCTTTGGGTGATCGCTTGGTGCGTGAACGGGGCAGATAGCCTCGTCGCTCGTATTCGTTTTCGCGTCAAACATCATCTAAAGTCCGTAGGTATAAGTGCGTTAAGTTGCCAGATAACTGGAAATCGCTTCAGGTCAATCTTTTGGGTCATCAGGAATACGCAGAGCATCTGCTAATTTCATCTTTGCCGAGCCGGGTTTGAGGGGTTGCTGTTGGCTTGCATCAGGCACCCAACCGGCCAAGAAAATGATTTCGAATGTTGCGATCAGCCTTTTGCCGTCAGAGAAATTCTGGCGATAAACAGTCTCTAACGCGTCGAAAACGGATTTTGGCGTGGGCTTTTTGGTACGTGCGGTAAGCGCGTTGCTTTCCCCCATTTTTCGCAGATCGATCATCAGAGCAGTCGTGTCGCTGTAACTCACAGGCAGCGTCAAAGTGTCCGCAACCGGAAGCGCCAAGCCCGCTCTTTGAAGCAGCGCACCGTAGTCGCGCACTTCACCCATGGGCACAACGCGTGGTGACAGCCCGCCCATCACTCTGCTTTCAGCCTTGGCGATAGCACTTCGTAACTCGTTTAGGGTCTGGCCACCAAAACAAGCGGCTAAAAACAATCCATCAGGCTTGAGCGCATTTCGACACTGCACAATTTGCCCGACAGGATCATTCGCCCAATGAAGATCCATTGCGTGAACGATCAGATCGTAGCCGTTGTCCGTAAATCGCAGTGTATCATCAGGGTGGATGACGTCCGCCCCCTTCACAATATTCGCCCATAGGTCCGGCCACGATGTGACCACAGCTGTTTTCGTAAACGACTTCTTAACCCCAAGCAGTCTTTCTGAAATTTCATCGAATGCTTCTCGCTGCAAAAACATCCCATCGGGGGTCCGACGGTTTTTGTGATGCAGGTGCAGGGTGTGCGTATCTGTAAGGGGCGGTTGTTGTGTCATGCTGCTCATGTAGTCAGGAAAGTTATAATGCAAAACCCACTTCGGCTGATCTATCCTCATCATTGCCTAACTTGCGACACCTTGACCGGCGGGCCTGACGCGCTTTGTGGGGATTGTTGGGGTGAGGTTTCTTTTTTGAATGGCAGTGTCTGTGGAAAATGTGGCGCCCAAGTGATGAGCGAAGTCGATGGTATGCAGTGCGACGATTGCTTGCACGCGCCAAGACCGTGGAGTGCTGGCCGGTCCGTGTTTCATTACAGCGGTTTTGGTCGCCGGATGGTGCTTGGCATTAAACACGGTGATCGTCTTGATCTTGTTCGGCCTGCTGCAAAATGGATGGCGCAGCATGCCAGACCGCTTAGGCGTGATAATATGCTGGTCGTGCCAATACCGCTTCATTGGTCGCGTCTTTTTGGTCGGCGCTACAATCAGTCTGCTGAGCTGGCTCGCGGGATAGCGCAACAGATGGGGTTGCAATACGGTCCAGATATTTTGCAGCGGCCTAAACGGACACCGATGCTAGAGGGTAAAACCCGCGATGATCGACTAAACATTTTAAGCGGCGCGATAACGGTCAATCCAAAACGCGCCTTAAATATCGTTCAGCGACCAATTTTGTTAGTAGATGACGTAATGACCACAGGTGCCACGCTTGCGGAGGCGGCAAACGCGCTGGCATCTTCACGTGCTGGCGAGGTGTTCGTCATCACACTAGCGCGCGCGGGAAAAGATACTTAACTATCTAGCAACTACAAATTGGAGCGCCCTAAAATGAAAACTGTTGAACTTTATACGTCACCCCTGTGTGGCTTTTGCCATTCTGCCAAGCGGCTTCTCAGCCAAAAGGGCGTAAGCTTTTCAGAGATTAATATTTTGGCTCAGCCTGATCGCAAGGGTGAAATGATCAAGCGCGCCAATGGCGGGCGTACTGTGCCCCAGATCTTCATTGGCGATATCCATGTGGGTGGATGTGACGACCTGTTTGCATTGGATCGTGCAGGCAAGTTGGATAAATTACTGGCGTGAAGGCAGCCCTTCTACAACTTAACTCTGGTGATTGTCCTGCAGAAAATCTTGTACGGACAACGGCGCTTATCGAAGAAGCGGCGGCATCCGGTGCGCAGTTTATTGCAACACCTGAGGTGACGAATTGTGTTTCCGTAAGTCGTGCCCAGCAAATGGAAGTTCTGCACGTTGAAGTGGACGATATTACGCTAACAAAGCTTCGTGATTTGGCTGCAGCCCTTCGGGTTAATTTGTTGATTGGGTCTTTGGCCCTGAAAACAAAGGATACTGATGGTCGGTTTGCCAACAGGTCTTTTCTGATTGATCGCTCGGGCAATATTACTGCGCGGTATGACAAAATTCATATGTTTGATGTCACGTTGTCAGAGGCAGAATCCTATCAGGAATCGCGCGGCTACAGACCTGGTTCCTCTGCGGTCTTAGGCCGTGCAGACGGTCTGAATATTGGCATGACAATTTGTTATGACGTTCGTTTTCCGCATCTTTATCGCGCTTTGGCACAGGCCGGTGCGGAGGTGCTTATGGTGCCGTCTGCGTTTGCCGTCGCCACAGGCAAGGCGCATTGGGAGACGTTGCTTCGCGCCCGTGCAATTGAGACAGGTTGTTATGTTCTGGCGCCTGCGCAGTGGGGTGCGCACGAGGGCCGCGAAACATACGGGCACTCTTTGGCAGTTGATCCTTGGGGAAATGTGCTTAGCGACTTTGGCGAGGGCGTTGGCGTCAGCTATATTGAAATTGACAAAAATCAGGTATTAAAAGCCCGTAAGCGTGTTCCTGCATGGGAGCACAACCAACTTTTCGAAGGGCCCTAATGCCGGTTACTACGTCTGATACCCTTGGCGCGACGCTTGTCGTTGAGCTTCTGGCGATTGATCAGTTGTTGCGTAGTCGTGTCACCAAGGCGCTGCCCCATGGGATGGAAATTTCTCATTTAACAGTGCTGAATTATCTTGCTGCAAGTACGGGGGAACGCACGCCAGCACAGCTTGCCGCCCGTTTTCGACTTACCCGCGGGGCTATGACCAACACGATTAACAAACTTGATCTGATGGGTTTTGTGCACGTTCGCCCTGATTGGGACGACGCGCGGCGTAAGCTTGTTTCGATTAGCGGCGCTGGGCGGGCGGCGCGTGATGAAGCTGTGCGTAAAATCACGCCGCTGGTAAACCAGATGGTCGAAGATATCGGGCACGACAAGATAAGCCGTACCCTGCCAATTCTACGCGAGATGCGTCAAAAGCTGGCGGATGATTAGGCCGGTTTTGTCGACGCTGTCACGTAGTTCACGCTAAGGTCTTTTTCAGAAATTGACCAACTCCAAGAGATTGGGTTGAAGACAAAGCCCTTGCGGTCGACGGGTGTCATTCCTGAAGTGGTCAGCAATTCGAACAACTCGTCAGGCGTGATGAATTTTGACCACTCATGAGTACCCTTTGGCAGCCAGCGCATAATGTGTTCTGCGCCGATGATCGCCATTAAATAGCTTTTGGGATTGCGATTGAGCGTTGAGCAAATTTGCAACCCGCCGGGTTTTAGCAACTGTTGGCATGCCGTTAGATATGCCAGTGGGTCTGCTACGTGCTCGACCACTTCCATATTGAGAACCACGTCAAATTGCTCGCCTGCATCGGCCATGGCTTCTGCGGTTGTGAAGCGGTAATCAATATCCAGCCCACATTGTTCTGCATGGACTTTTGCTACGGGAATGTTTCTCTCGGCAGCATCAGCCCCAACAATGGTGGCGCCAAGGCGCGCCATCGGCTCGCACAGCAAACCGCCACCGCAACCGATATCAAGAATGCGGAGCCCTTCAAAAGGCGCGTCTTGGGTAAGATCACGGCCAAACTCAGCAGCAATTTGTCTTGTGATGTAATCAAGACGGCACGGATTAAGCATATGAAGGGGCTTAAATTTACCGTTTACGTCCCACCATTCTGCCGCCATTGCCTCGAATTTTGCGATTTCTGCGGGATCGACGGTTGTTTGTGCGTTGGTCATGATGTGCCCTTATGACAAAAAAACATGGCGCACCGGATGTTTCGGCGCTCTTTTGGGTTATATAGGTCATTCATGGACAGAAACGCATCCCCCCGCCGCGCCTTGTCGCACCTTTATCCGGCGCTTGCACCGTTCGATCAACGGATGCTGGACGTTGGCGACGGCCATTCTGTCTATATGGAGCAGTGCGGAAACCCCGATGGCATACCTGTCGTTGTGTTGCACGGCGGTCCGGGTGGTGGATGTAGTCCTACGATGCGGCGGTATTTTGATCCTGCGCAGTACCGCATTATTTTGTTTGATCAGCGAGGGTGTGGGCGGTCAAGACCTCACGCCAGCGTCGAGGATAATACAACGTGGCACTTGGTGCGCGACATTGAGCTTATTCGTGAAACTTTGGGTATTGAGCGTTGGGTGGTGTTCGGCGGTAGCTGGGGTGCCACGCTGTCATTGATTTACGCGCAAGCACACCCTGATCGCGCAAAGGCACTTATTTTGCGCGGTGTGTTTTTGATGACCCGCGCTGAACTTGATTGGTTTTACGGTGGCGGCGCTGCGATGTTCTTCCCTGATCTGTGGGCACCCTTTGAGAACCTTGTTCCGGAAGAAGAGCGCGCAGACATGATTGGCGCGTATCATAAGCGCCTCTTTTCGGGTAATCACGCCACTGAGGTGCGCTATGCGCGCGCTTGGGCTGCTTGGGAAAATGCATTGGCCAGCATCATGAACGAGGGTGCCGGTGGTGACGCGCCAGCCGAGTATGCCCGTGCTTTCTCAAGGCTCGAAAATCACTACTTCATGAACGCGGGTTTTTTGGGCGAGAACCATCAAATTCTTGATAACATGGACAAGCTGCGCGGTATTCCGGCGATAATCGTACAAGGTAGATATGATATGATCTGCCCGCCGACGTCGGCCTATAAGTTGGCCCAAAACTGGCCTGAGGCAGAGCTCAAGCTGATTGCGCGCGCAGGACACGCACTTTCAGAGGCAGGCATCAGCGAGGAATTGGTACGTACGATGGATCGTTTCGCAACCAGGCTGGCCTAGGCGCGGGCGTTAAGCCTTTACACGATTTCTATTTTCCTTAACTTGATCACTCGGGGGCGTGTACGCTCGTCATTTTTGGGGACCAGTTTGGGAAGCGTTTCAAAGATTATTTTACAGCGGCTTGGCCTTGGTCTTGTGACGCTGTTCGTTGTCTCAATTGTCATTTTTACCGCAGTTAACTTACTCCCTGGTGATTTTGCTCAAAGCATTTTGGGTCAGGGCGCGACCAAAGACGCCGTTGAGGCGATCCGCAAAGATTTAGGCTTGGATCAGCCGTTTTTTGTCCGTTATCTTGATTGGCTGTCCGGTGCAGTACGCGGTGATCTAGGCACAAGCTTTGCCGCCGCTAATTTCAGCAGCTTTGTTGGTAGCGACGCAGGATCAGGCCTTGGTACAGTCGCACAAACTATTGCTCCGCGTTTTGAAAACACGATGTTTTTGGCAGGTGTGACAGCGATGATTGCGGTGCCGCTGGCGGTTTTTTTGGGCGTGCTTGCCGCGCTCTACCGCGAGACAATTTTTGATCGGGCGGCCAATATTTTCACGCTGTCCAGCATCTCTAGCCCCGAGTTTTTCTTGGCATATGTGTTGATCCTGGTTCTTGCAGTGTTGAACCCGATCCTTCCGTCCCTCTCGAATATCTTTGATGGGATGAGCTTTTCCGAGCGTCTTGAGCGCACGTTGCTGCCCGCGCTTACGCTTACACTGATTGTTACGGCCCATATGATGCGGATGACGCGGGCTGCCATTATTAATTTGCTGGCCTCGCCTTACATCGAGATGGCGCGCCTTAAGGGCATCAGCCCGATGCGTGTAATCGTCAAGCACGCGCTTCCCAATGCACTTGCGCCGATTATCAATGTGATCGCGCTTAACCTTGCCTATCTCATTACCGGCGTCGTCGTCGTTGAGACTGTTTTTGTCTATCCGGGTATTGGCCAGCTGTTCGTCGATAGTGTGAAATTGCGTGACATACCCGTTGTGCAGGCGTGCTGTCTGATTTTCGCGGGGGCATATATTCTGCTTAATCTCGCGGCTGACATTATGTCGATCTTATCCAACCCACGTCTGAGGCATCCAAAATGAGTGGTTTCGTGACTGTGGTTCTGTTTTTTGTTGGCATGGCGATTTTCGCATGGGCTTTCCGTGCGGTTGCGCGTGCGTTGAAGCCAGATGAGCCTGTGTTTCGCGATATGCCCTATGCGACCGCGTTCGGCTATATTTTTGGTTTGGTTGCTATCATGGGCGCGATTTGGCTTTATGCGTTGTCGCGTGATGCTGATCCGTTGGTTGCCAATAAGTACTTCTTTGCTGGCAAAGCGATGGAGGCCTTTGTGCTGTTTACCATTGCCGCGTGGCTCTTCCGTGTTGTTGGGCGCAGCATCGGCACCAATGGATCGCGTAAGTTGTTCCGTCAGATGCCATTGACCGCATCTTTCGGCATCTTGATGATCATCCTCTATTCAATCGCTGCAATTTTTGCGGGGGTCATTGCACCGTACGGTCAGGACGAAATCATTCAAGGTGTCGCGGCTAATATTGTACCGGGCGGAAACCCTGCCATTGGCGGCAACCCAGAATTTCCCCTTGGTACGGATCAGTTGGGTCGCGATTTGTTGAGCCGTTTGATCTATGGTGCGCAGAACACAGTTGGCATCGCATTCGTCACCACGCTTCTGGCGTTTTTCCTTGGCGGCTCGCTTGGTTTTCTGGCGGCTGTTCTTGGCGGTTGGTTTGATCAAATCATGTCCCGTGCGGTGGACGTTTTGATGGCAATTCCATCGCTTATTTTTGCGCTGCTCTTGATGACCATCGCGGCCGTTTGGGCGCCGCGTTTGGGTATACCGCTAACATTGTTCATGGTTGTAATCATCGCCGTCATCGACAGCACGCGGGTGTACCGCTTGGCGCGCGCGGTTGGCTATAACATCGTCGTTATGGATTACATCGAGGCCGCAAAACTACGCGGTGAGGGCATGGGCTACCTGATCTTTAAAGAGATTTTGCCTAACGCCACTGCGCCTCTTTTGGCCGAGTTTGGTCTGCGATTTTGTTTCGTGTTTCTTACCATTGCATCGCTGTCGTTTCTTGGTGTTGGGATTCAGCCACCCCTTGCTGACTGGGGCACGATGGTTCGTGATTTGGCGCAGTTCATTAACTTTGCCGCCTTTGCGCCACAGGTAGCAGCAGCACCCCTCTTGGCGGCTGGTGCAATTGCGTTGCTAACCGTTGCTGTGAATTTTGTGGTGGACTGGATGCTTCACAGATCGTCGGGGCTGAAGTCATGAATAATCTTTTAACGATCAACGAGATCTATATCGAAGGCCGCAGTGATGAGGTGTGGTCGCCCATTATCAATGGCGTGAACCTAAGCCTTAAGCGCGGTGAAGTTCTGGGTTTAATTGGTGAAAGTGGGGCGGGTAAATCCACGCTTGGACTCGCTGCAATGGGGTATACCCGTGATGGGTGCCGCATTTCGTCTGGTTCGGTTAATTTTGACGGCATCGATCTGGTCTCAGCATCCGCAGATGTAAAACGCGGGTTGCTTGGAAAGCGCATTGCCTATGTCGCACAGTCTGCTGCCGCCAGCTTTAACCCTGCGCATAAGATCATTGATCAGCACACTGAGGCACCCATCCAGCACGGTGTGATGGCGCGTGCAGAAAGTTCAGAAGATGCGATGCAGCTTTACGAGCGTTTGCGCCTTCCCAACCCTCGTGAAATTGGTTTTCGCTATCCGCATCAGGTTTCAGGCGGTCAGTTGCAGCGGGCAATGACAGCCATGGCCATGGCCTGCCGCCCTGATTTGATCATTTTTGACGAGCCAACAACTGCCCTTGATGTGACAACGCAGATTGAGGTCTTGGCGGCTATTCGCAAGATCGTTGAGGATTTTGATACCGCCGCGATTTACATCACGCACGACTTGGCAGTCGTCGCGCAGATGGCAGATCGGGTTAAGGTTTTGCTGCGCGGCGATGAGATTGAAACCGCAGATACGCGCGAAATGCTGGCCAATCCGCAAGAAGACTACACGAAGTCGCTTTGGGCTGTCCGCAGTTTTGAGCGCCCCGCAAAGCCTGCTGTTCATACCGGCGCAACGCCCGTTGTCTCGGTGTGCGGCGTCACTGCGGCGTACGGCAAGGTTGATGTTTTGAGCGACGTTAGTTTCGACATGCACGCTGGTCGGACAGTGGCCGTGGTGGGCGAGTCTGGTTCGGGTAAATCAACAGCGGCGCGCTGCATTACCGGCCTGTTGGCTCCACGACAGGGTCACGTTGAGTTTGATGGTGCGCAACTGCCCGCTTCATATAAGCAGCGTGATAAGATGCAGCTGCGCCAAGCCCAGATGATTTATCAAATGGCTGATACGGCGCTTAATCCGCGCAAAACTATCGCAGAAATTATTGGCCGTCCTGTGCAGTTTTACATGGGCCTGACTGGCCGTGAAAAAACCAAACGCGTGGATGAGCTGCTGACGCAGATCGAATTGGAGCCATCACAGTATCGTGACCGCTTACCGTCCGAGCTGTCTGGCGGTCAAAAACAGCGCGTTGGAATTGCCCGTGCGCTTGCGGCTGAGCCAAAATTCATCATCTGTGATGAGGTTACAAGCGCGCTGGATCAATTGGTTGCCGAGGGTATTTTGCGATTACTTGCTGATCTGCAAGATACGCTTGGCTTGACTTACATGTTCATTACGCATGATCTTGCTACTGTGAAATCTATTGCTGATGAAGTTGTTGTTATGAAGGATGGTCGTGTTGTGGAGCAGGGGCCCAAGGCAGAGATGTTCCAGCCGCCGCATCACCCATACACGGATTTGCTGCTGTCATCTGTGCCCGAAATGGACCCTGATTGGCTGACCAATCTTCTTGAGGAACGCGGCATGGAAAACATTGGTGATGCAGCCGTCGGTAAAATGTAGGCGATCTAATAAATCTAAGTGAGAGCGGGCCGAACCTGCCTATGAAAACTCGATAAACTGTTCAACGAAGGGAAAAAGAATATGTCAGGACTAAGTAGACGCGGACTTCTAAAGACGGGTGTTGCCGCAAGTATGCTGGCTGCCACAGGTGTGCCCGCGCGCGCCGAAGCGAAAAAGGGCGGCACGCTGCGCCTTGGGATTGCGGGTGCTAACACATCTGACAGCTGGGACGCGCGTACGCATTCTGACAGCTTTATGATCATGCTGGCGCACGGCGCTGTATTCGATTGCCTTACCGAAGTAGGTGCGGACGGCCAGTTGAAAGGTGAGCTTGCCGAGAGCTGGGACGCGTCAGCAGATGCCAAGGTGTGGAACTTCAAGCTGCGCAAAGGTGTGACGTTCCACAACGGCAAAGCGTTTGGTGCTGATGATGTGATCGAATCGTTGAACATGCACGTGGCTGAGGGCGCGAAATCTGCGGCTCAGCCGATTGTTTCTGCGATCACGAACATGGAAAAGATTAACGATCACGAGATCGTCTTTACCCTTGAAGCTGGTAACGCGGACTTCCCGTTCCTGCTGTCTGACTATCACATCGTGATGTATCCGGCCGGTCAGGTCGAAGAAGCAATCGCCAAGGGTATCGGTACGGGTATGTACAAAGTCGAGAGCTTTGATCCCGGTGTTCGCGCATTGTTGAGCCGTGTGGATAGCCACTACAAAGATGGCAGCGCAGGTTGGTTTGACAGCGTTGAAGCGGTCGCGATTAACGATTCCTCTGCACGTATGAATGCGTTGATGACGGGTCAGGTGGATGCGGTGAACCGCGTTGATTTCAAGACAGAGCCACTTTTGCGCGCCAATCCAACGGTTAATATTTTTGAAGTGACTGGCAACCAGCATTATACGTTCCCGATGCTGGCCAACCTGTCACCCTTTGATAACGTGAAGGTCCGTCAGGCGCTTAAGCATTCGATTAACCGCCAAGAGATGGTCGATAAGATTTTGCTTGGCCACGGCCGTGTTGCAAATGACCATCCGATTGGGCCTGCCAACCAATACTTTAACGATGGTCTTGCGCAAAACGCATACGATCCTGATAAAGCGAAAAGCCTTATTAAAGAGGCTGGCCTTGATGGTTTGACTGTTCAGCTATCTGCCGCAAACGCAGCATTTGCTGGTGCGGTTGATGCGGCACAGCTCTATCAAGCTTCTGCTAAGGCGGCGGGTATCAACATTGATGTGATCCAAGAGCCTGATGATGGATATTGGTCAAACGTCTGGATGAAAAAGGCATGGTGTGCCTGCTACTGGTCCGGTCGCTCAACCGAGGACTGGATGTTCTCAACTGCATACGAAGCTGGCGTGCCTTGGTGGGACAGCAAGTGGGACAATAGCCGCTTCCAAGAGCTGCTCCTGACGGCGCGTGCCGAGCTTGATAGCGATAAGCGTCGCGATATGTACGGCGAAATGCAGCAGATTATGTCTGTTGATGGTGCGACTGTTATCCCGATGTATGCAAACTACGTCGATGCGCACAGCACTAAACTGACCAACTCTGGCACCATTGGTAACGTCTTCCAGATGGATAGCTCGCGTCTGGTCGAGCGTTGGTGGTTCGCGTAACGCACGTATCCCTAAACTAACAACTGCGCCCCGCCGTTTGGTGGGGCGTTTTTGTTTGGGGTATCGCTAAATCAGTCACCATACCATTTCACTTGCAGTTTAGTACCTTTGTGCCTATATGCATCTCAACAGCGGCATGTTGGGGTCCAAACCTAGCATCCACCGAAGCGATATAACGGGCCGTGCGCCCGTTTTTTTGTGCCCACAGTTAGGGCGATGAAAGTATACGAACCAATGAACGACCTGATTGCAAAAGCAGCGATTGATCGCCGACTTGCCGAGATCATTACACCTGTCATCGAAGACTTGGGGTATGAGCTGGTGCGCGTGCGATTGATGAGCGGCAAGCAGACAACGTTGCAGATCATGGCGCAAAAACCTGATGGCACCATTGAGGTGGATGACTGCGCCAAGATCAGCACCGAAGTAAGCGCGACCCTTGATGTTGAGGATCCCATTCTGGATGCCTACGCGCTTGAAGTCTCCAGCCCTGGTATTGACCGCCCACTGACGCGTTTGAAAGATTTTGCGCTTTGGGAGGGCTATGAGGTCCGGATCGAAACTGATGAACTGATTGACGGACGCCGCCGCTTTAAGGGTGAGCTTGCGGGCGTTGAAGGTGATGAGGTTTTGATCACCATTGAAGAAGGCACTATCGGGCTCAAGTTCGATTGGCTGTCTGATGCAAAACTTATTTTGACTGATGATCTTATCCGCGAGGTCCTAAAGGGCCGCAAAGACGCGGGTCACATTGACGAGACACAATTCGATGAGGTTGAAACCATCATCGACGGTGAAGAAGAAGGAAACGTATAAATGGCTATTACCTCAGCGAACCAGCTTGAGCTTTTGCAAACTGCAGAGGCTGTTGCCCGCGAGAAAATGATTGATCCTGCGCTCGTCATCGAAGCCATGGAAGAATCCCTCGCGCGTGCGGCAAAGTCACGTTACGGCGCCGAAATGGACATTCGTGTCAGCATCGACCGCAAGACAGGCCGTGCGACATTCACCCGTGTCCGCACAGTTGTTGAGGAAGCAGAGCTTGAGAATTATCAAGCTGAGTTCACAGTTGAACAAGCCAAGCAGTACATGGAAAACCCTGAGGTCGGCCAACAGCTGATCGAAGAAGTACCCCCTGTTGAAATGGGCCGTATCGCGGCACAATCCGCCAAGCAGGTTATTTTGCAGAAGGTTCGCGAAGCTGAGCGTGACCGCCAGTACGAAGAATTCAAAGATCGCGCGGGTACAATCATCAACGCGCTTGTTAAGCGTGAAGAGTACGGCAACGTCATCGTTGACGTGGGCAGTGGCGAAGCCGTTTTGCGCCGTAACGAGAAGATTGGCCGTGAAAGCTATCGCCCGAACGACCGCATCCGTTGCTACATCAAGGACGTTCGTCGCGAGCAGCGCGGCCCGCAGATTTTCCTTAGCCGTACTGCGCCAGAGTTCATGGCAGAGCTGTTCAAAATGGAAGTTCCTGAAATCTATGACGGCATCATTGAGATCAAGGCAGTTGCCCGTGATCCCGGTTCGCGCGCCAAGATTGCAGTGATTTCATATGATGGCTCAATTGATCCGGTTGGTGCCTGTGTCGGTATGCGTGGCAGCCGTGTCCAAGCAGTTGTGAACGAGCTTCAGGGCGAGAAAATCGACATCATCCCATGGAACGACGATCAGCCAACGTTCCTTGTGAACGCGCTTCAGCCTGCTGAGGTGACTAAGGTGGTTCTTGACGAGGAAGCCGAGCGTATCGAGGTTGTTGTGCCGGATGAGCAGCTTTCACTGGCAATTGGCCGCCGTGGTCAAAACGTACGCCTTGCGTCACAACTGACACACCTCGACATTGATATTCTGACTGAAGCACAGGAATCCGAGCGTCGGCAGGCAGAATTCGCTGAGCGCACCGCGCTGTTCATGGAAACACTGGACGTCGACGAATTCTTCGCACAATTGCTTGTCTCTGAAGGCTTCACATCGCTTGAAGAAGTTGCCTACGTCGAAGTAGATGAGCTTCTGGTTATTGACGGTGTAGACGAAGCAACTGCGTCCGAGCTTCAGGCACGTGCCCGTGACAACATCGAAGCGGCCAACAAAAAGGCCCTTGAGAATGCAATCGCTTTGGGTGCTGAAGATAGCTTGATCTCGTTTGATGGTCTGACGCCACAAATGGTTGAAGCGCTTGCAAATGATGACGTTAAAACTCTTGAGGATTTCGCAACTTGCGCCGATTGGGAACTTGCTGGCGGCTGGACAACTGTGAACGGTGAGCGCTCAAAAGATGACGGTACGCTTGAGCCGTTTGACGTGAGCTTGCAGGAAGCCCAAGACATGATCATGACAGCACGCGTGATGTTGGGTTGGGTTGATCCGACCGAGCTTGAAACTGATGAAGTTGAGGGCGAAGGCGACGCAGCTGAAATGGAGGCCGAGGTCTGATCGCAGGCCTCGGGAACCCTTGAACATGACGCGCGGTGGTGCTGATAAAGACCGGTCTAACGGCCCTGAACGTAAGTGCATTGCGACAGGTGACGTGCAACCAAAAGGCGGTTTGATCCGTTTTGTGGTAGGGCCGGATAATCACATTTACCCTGATGTGATGGAAAAATTGCCAGGACGCGGTATATACGTGTCAGCAGCCAAAGAAGCTTTGGAGCTTGCCCAGAAAAAGGGTTTGTTCAGTAAAGCCGCCAAGGCAAAGGTGGTTGCGCCTGATGATCTGATCGCTGTTGTGGATCATGCGTTGGTTGCGCGTTTTGGGAACTTGATGGCGCTTTCTCGCAAAGCAGGCCACGCGGTTGTCGGATTTGAGAAAGTAAAAGACTGGCTCGTGAAGGAGTATGCAGAGGTTCTGTTGCAAGCAAGCGACGGTTCCGAGCGAGGCAAGTCAAAGTTGAGTACGCCACACTATGGTCGATTTATCGGCTGTTTGACGGCAAATGAATTGGGTTTGGCATTTGGGCGAGAAAGTGTGATACACGGCGCACTCGCATCTGGTGGGCTCACCGATGGTATCGTTGAGACCGCAGCCAAACTGGAAGCGATACGTGAATGGAACGGCGTGAAGGCACGTCGGAAAGGAAAAGCACTCGATGAGTGAAGACGACGGTAAAAAGACATTGGGCGTTCGCCGCGGCGGACCTGGTAACGTAAAGCAGAGCTTTAGTCACGGACGTACGAAGAACGTCGTGGTGGAGACTAAGCGCAAGCGCGTAATGGTGCCCAAGCCGGGTGGTGGCTCACAGCCTAAACCTGGTGCAGGTCTTGTTGCGGGCGATCCATCGAAGCGTCCGGCAGGTATTTCCGACGCGGAAATGGAACGCCGTATGAAGGCTTTGCAGCAGGCGAAAGCCCGCGAAGCCGAAGATGCTGCGAAGCGAGAAGCAGAAGAGAAGGCACGCGCGGAAAGCCGTGCACGCCGCCGCGAAGAAGCAGAAGCTAAAGATCGCGAAGAGCGTGCTCGCGAAGAAGCGCTGAAAGCGAAAAAAGATGAGGATGCACGCAAGGTTCGCGAAGCTGAAGAAGCTGCGAAACGTGCTGCTGCGCCTGCTGAAGCACCTGCTGCACCGGCTGCGCCACGCGGTCCCGGCAAGCTGACTACTGCTCCTCGTCGCGAAGCGGATAATGACCGTGACAACAAACGCAATAAAAACCGCGGTAACGACGATGGTCGCCGCAGCGGCAAGCTTACCCTGAACCAAGCCCTTTCGGGTGGTGAAGGTGGGCGTCAGCGTTCAATGGCGGCGATGAAGCGTAAGCAAGAACGCCAACGTCAGAAAGCTATGGGCGGCGCAGTTGAGCGCGAAAAGGTTGTACGTGATGTACAGCTCCCCGAAGTGATCGTGGTGTCTGAACTCGCAAACCGTATGGCCGAGCGAGTTGCAGATGTAGTGAAGTCTTTGATGACGAATGGCATCATGGCGACGCAAACTCAGACGATTGATGCGGATACTGCCGAACTCATCATCGAAGAATTTGGCCACAAAGTGGTTCGGGTTTCCGATTCTGATGTGGAAGATGTCATCACTGAGATCGAAGATGCGCCTGAAAACCTTGAGGCACGTCCACCGGTCATTACTGTGATGGGGCACGTTGATCACGGTAAAACTTCGTTGCTTGATGCAATCCGGAATGCGCGCGTTGTTGCGGGCGAGGCCGGTGGCATCACCCAGCACATCGGTGCGTATCAGGTCGAGCAAAATGGCAAGCAATTGACCTTCCTCGATACACCTGGTCACGCGGCGTTTACGTCAATGCGTGCACGTGGTGCGCAGGTAACTGACATCGTTATCTTGGTGGTTGCTGCGGATGACGCGGTTATGCCGCAAACGATCGAGGCGATTAACCACGCGAAAGCCGCCAATGTTCCGATGATTGTGGCGATCAACAAGATCGACCGCCCTGCTGCAAACGCTGACAAAGTTCGGACTGATTTGCTTCAGCACGAAGTGATCGTCGAGAAAATGTCTGGCGAAGTGCAAGATGTTGAAGTGTCTGCCATCAACGGCACTGGTCTTGATCAGTTGCTTGAGGCGATTAGCCTTCAGTCTGAGCTTCTTGAGCTGAAAGCCAACCCCAACCGTGCTGCGCGCGGCGCTGTGATCGAGGCTCAGCTTGATGTTGGTCGCGGTCCGGTTGCGACGGTTCTGGTTGAGACTGGTACCCTTAAGCAAGGCGACATTTTTGTTGTCGGCGAGCAATGGGGTAAAGTCCGGGCGTTGGTTAACGACCAAGGTGAGCGGGTTAAAGAAGCAGGTCCATCAGTTCCTGTTGAGGTTCTGGGTCTTAACGGCACACCCGAAGCTGGTGACGTGCTTAACGTGACTGAAACCGAAGCGCAGGCCCGTGAAATTGCGGAATACCGTGCACAGGCTGCGAAAGACAAACGTGCGGCCGCTGGTGCTGCAACGACGCTTGAGCAGTTGATGGCAAATGCCAAAGCAGACGAATCCATGACTGAGCTGCCAATTGTTGTAAAAGCTGACGTTCAGGGTTCTGCCGAGGCGATCAGCCAAGCGATGGACAAAATCGGCAACGAAGAAGTCCGTGTTCGTGTGCTTCACTCTGGTGTTGGTGCGATCACTGAATCTGACATCGGCCTTGCCGAAGCGTCTGGCGCGCCTGTATTTGGTTTTAACGTCCGTGCAAATGCTACCGCACGTAACGTGGCGAACCAAAAGGGTGTTGAGATCCGTTATTACTCGGTGATTTATGATCTGGTAGATGACGTCAAAGCAGCCGCAAGTGGTCTGCTGTCTGCGGAAATCAAAGAGAACTTCATTGGCTATGCGAACATTAAGGACGTCTTCAAGGTGTCTAACGTTGGTAAAGTGGCCGGTTGTCTGGTGACCGAGGGCGTTGCCCGTCGTTCTGCTGGCGTGCGTTTGCTGCGTGACAACGTGGTGATCCATGAAGGCACATTGAAGACATTGAAGCGCTTCAAGGACGAGGTGCCCGAAGTTCAATCAGGTCAAGAATGTGGTATGGCGTTTGAGAATTACGACGACATCCGTGCCAACGATGTGATCGAAATCTTTGAGCGCGAAGAAGTTGAGCGCACGCTTTCTTGATTGGAAGTAGCCTCGGTTCCGACCGGTAATTTGAAATAACAGAGGGCGCCCTATTGGCGCCCTTTTTTCATTTCAGCGGTTTGTAGGGGTCAGCATACACTGGTTAGACTGGAAAACCCTCAAAGGTTTTGTCACCAATTCTGATGAGTAGCTTGCCGTTTTCGAGAGCCTTAATCAGAATCCCTTGTACGGACACGCCACTTCCAATCTGAATTGTTCTAAGCATTTTCGGGTTCCACATACGACCAACTTGAGCATCTTAACCAAATGGTAACCAAGAAATCTTGCTATCTTGAGGCCGTAGATCAGTGTCGAAAGTACGAACCTAAAGCCAATCACGCAAAATGGGGATGAGCGGAATATCTGCGGCAGGCATTGGATAATTGCTTAGTTTGTTCGCTTTCACCCATTTTAAGGCTTGGTTTTCGCGCGACTGGGGCGTGCCGTTCCATTTTCGACAAGCAAACAGCGGCATCAAAAGATGGAATTTTTCGTATGAGTGCGACGCGAAGGTAAGCGGCGCGAGGCAGCTCTCCCACGTATCAATGCCAAGCTCTTCGTTTAACTCCCGCACCAAAGCTGCCTCTGGTGTTTCGCTCGTTTCGACTTTTCCGCCTGGAAATTCCCACAGACCTGCCATGGATTTACCTTCAGGGCGCTGGCCGAGCAAAACGCGACCATCAACGTCAATCAAAGCTACAGCAGACACAAGAACCGTCTTCATGAGCGATAATCAGCGTTGATTGTGATGTAGCCGTGGGTCAAATCACATGTCCACACAGTTGCATCGGATGTTCCCACGCCGAGGTCTACGTTGATTGCAATGTCTTGCTGTTTCATCACTGCTGCACCTTGTTCTTCCGCGTAGCTTGGGCTGACCCAACCATTCTCGGCCACACGGATGTCACCAAAGCTGATTGAAAGGGTGTCTCGGTCCGCCTTTGCACCGGATTTACCCACAGCTGCAACAATACGGCCCCAGTTTGGATCTTCACCCGCGATCGCCGTTTTGACGAGTGGCGAATTCGCGATTGAGAGTGCACAACGCTTTGCATCCGGCTCACTGTCAGCGCCGGTCACGTTGACTGTCACAAATTTGGTGGCGCCTTCGCCATCACGTACGACTTGATGAGCGAGGTCCCGCATTAATGTCTCAAGTGCCTGTGCAAATTCAGCGTTACCCGTGACGTCAACGTTCGATGCGCCTGTCGCTGCCATTATGAGTGTGTCGGAAGTAGATGTGTCGCTGTCTACAGTGATGCAGTTGAAGGTCCTGTCGTTAATTGCGGACACCATCTGTTGCAGGTCTGGCTGTGCGATTTTTGCATCGGTGAAGATATAAACCAGCATTGTGGCCATATCGGGCGCAATCATGCCGGACCCTTTGGCGATGCCGGTGATCGATACTGTGTTCCCGTCAATATCAATCTGTGCGCCTGCCGCTTTGGGGAACGTGTCCGTCGTCATTATCGCTTCGGCGGCACCCTTCAGCTTGCCCGGTGAGAGACCTTCTTTCAGCTCAGAAAGTTTGGCTGTAATTTTCTCAAATGGCAGGGCTTCACCGATCACGCCAGTTGACGATGAGAACACCCGTTGAGGGGCAATCCCGAGTGTATCGGCGACCGCTGTGCAGATATTCGTCACCGCCTCTGCGCCGCCCGATCCTGTAAACGCATTAGCGTTGCCAGAGTTTACGATAATTGCTGCCTCGCCAGAGGGGTCGCCACCAAGTTTAGCCTGACAGTCCAGCACGGGTGCCGCGCGGGTTGCGGACGTTGTGAAAACCCCTGCGATTGATGTGCCGGCTTGCAGATGTGCAAGCATCACATCTTTACGGCCTGAATAGCGCACGCCAGCTTCGACAGTCGCAAAGCGGACGCCCGAGATCATCGGGACAACGGGAAAACTAGCTGGGGCGAGGGGCGATATGGTCATTTATTCAGACAACAGTTCGTAGTTAGAAATGATTGATGGGTCGATTGCAGAAAGGTCTGCCGGAGTGATATCAGCGCCCTCAAGAAGATTGGCGACATAGCTATCAACGGCTTCACGTTGCAGTCGTTGTGACAGGTCTGCACGCACCTCATCGAGGCTGGGGGCGGATGCGATGCGGTCTTGCTTCAACAAAATCACGTGCCAGCCAAATTGGGTTTCGACAGGTTGTGAAACTTCGCCGACAGACAGCGCAACGACCGCCTCCTCAAACGGGGCAACCATAGCGCCGGTTCCAAACCAGCCCAAATCCCCACCATTCGGACCAGACGGGCCAGTTGATTTTTCTTTGGCAAGTTCTGCAAAGTCAGCACCATTTGATAGCTGCTCAACCAATGCGGTTGCTTCGTCTTGGGTCTCCACCAAAATATGTGCGGCATTGTACTCTTTGCCCAAATCAGCATCAGCGTACTGGGCTTCATACGCCGCCTTAAGCGCGTCTTCCGCGACAGCATCGGATGACAGGGCGTCAATCACTTCACCTGCCAGCAGCGAGCGTCGTTCGTTTTGCAGAGTAGTCGTAACGCGTGCGGGTGTGTCTTCAAGAGATTGGGCGAGAAGCTCTTGTTGTGTCAGTTGATCGATGATGCCCTGAAACAGGACCTCTGGCGGTAAATCACGATATTGTTGCGGCAAGCGCGCGTGCGATGCGATGACGTGGCCAAGTGTAATGTCGGTGCCATTGACCGAGGTAATCACGGTTGAGGCATCTTGGGCCTGCAAGGACGTGGCGGCAAAAGTACTCAACAAAGCTGCGCCAATAAAATTAAGGGGTTTTACCATTTCGTGATCCTTTCGTGGCCCCATGGGTGGTGCCGTTGACACTAACATAGGCGGCCCTTACATCCTTTACAGCACTTACGCCTTCAAGGTTTGAGACTGCCTGTTAAGCTCTTATGTATGGCTGCAGGTCGGGACGGGCAACCACCCGTCTTATGACATTTTTATTGGGGCCATCGGCCAAGGAAGACACATGTTGGGTTTAGGCACCATCGCCAAGAAGGTTTTTGGCACTCCAAACGATCGTAAAGTTAAATCGACACGTCCACTTGTTGAGAAAATCAATGCGCTCGAGCCTGATTTCCAAGCGCTTACCGATGAGCAACTAATTGAAAAGACAAACGAGTTTCGCGAGCGTATTGCCGGTGGTGAAAGCCTCGATAGTCTTCTGCCCGAAGCCTTTGCCAACTGTCGTGAGGGCGCGCGCCGTGCGCTTGGATTGCGGGCGTTTGATACGCAATTGATGGGCGGTATTTTCCTGCATCAAGGCAACATCGCTGAAATGAAAACCGGTGAGGGTAAAACCCTCGTTGCGACTTTCCCCGCCTATTTGAACGGGCTTAGCGGCAAGGGCGTACACATCGTGACGGTCAATGATTATCTGGCCAAACGTGATGCGGAATGGATGTCTAAAGTTTATGGCGCGTTGGGTTTGAGTACGGGTGTTGTCTATCCACAGCAGCCAGAGGCTGAGAAAAAGCAAGCCTACGCCGCCGACATCACATACGCGACCAACAATGAGCTTGGGTTCGATTACCTTCGTGACAACATGCGGTCTGAGCTGGACCAAATGGGACAACGGGGCCACAACTTTGCGATTGTCGACGAGGTCGACTCGATCTTGATTGATGAGGCGCGCACCCCGCTGATTATCTCTGGCCCTGCGCAGGATCGGTCTGAACTGTATAAAGTCGTGAACACGATTATTCCTGAACTAAGCGAGGAACACTTCACGATTGATGAGAAAACCCGCAACGTTACGTATTCTGAAGAAGGTAATGAGTGGCTTGAGCAACGCCTGCGTGAAGGTGGTCTGCTTGATGCTGAGCAAACTCTGTATGATCCCGAAAGTGTAACGTTGGTGCATCACGTGAACCAAGCGCTTTCAGCACATAAACTCTTTACCAAAGACAAAGACTACATTGTGCGCGACGGCGAAGTTATCCTCATTGATGAGCACACGGGCCGTATGATGCCGGGCCGTCGTATGTCAGATGGTTTGCACCAAGCGATTGAGGCGAAAGAAGGCGTGGCTATTCAGCCTGAAAACGTCACGCTCGCTTCTGTCACGTTCCAAAACTATTTCCGTCTGTATTCCAAGTTAGGCGGTATGACCGGTACTGCCAAAACAGAAGAAGAAGAGTTTGGTGAAATTTACAAGCTGGGCGTTGTCGAAGTGCCGACAAACCGTCCCATCCAGCGTGTGGACGAGCATGATCAAGTTTTCCGCACATCTGACGAAAAATACAAAGCTGTTGTTGACGCGTTGAAGGCCGCAAACGCAAACGGTCAGCCTGTTTTGGTTGGTACAACGTCGATCGAAAAATCGGAATATATTAGCCAAGTACTTACTGCCGAAGGTATTGAGCACAACGTTCTAAATGCGCGTCAGCACGAGCAAGAAGCGCAGATCATCGCAAAGGCTGGTCGCCTTGGCGCAGTAACACTTGCTACAAACATGGCGGGTCGCGGGACCGATATTCAGCTTGGCGGCAACGTCGATATGCAGGTCATGGAAGCGCTGGCTGAGAAACCTGACGCTGATCCAGAAGCGTTACGCGCAGAAATCGAAGCCTCGGTGGCGGATGAAAAGGCGAAGGTTCTTGCGGCTGGCGGTCTTTATGTTCTGGCAACCGAACGTCATGAAAGCCGTCGGATTGATAACCAGTTGCGTGGGCGTTCTGGACGTCAGGGGGATCCGGGTCGCTCGTCGTTTTTCCTGTCGCTTGAAGATGACCTGATGCGCATCTTTGGCTCTGAGCGTCTTGAGGCAGTTCTGTCTCGCCTCGGTATGGCGGAAGGTGAGGCGATTGTGCACCCGTGGGTCAA